>JAGMBW010000209.1 GCA_023129535.1 Desulfobacterales bacterium | reverse complement strand
CTATCCCTATTAAGCGAATGATAAAACAATAGCATCTGCTTTGTCGCTTTTTTGCAGGACTAAAGTCCTGCGCTACGTTTTTGCCCGGGTTGATCCTTTGATGGAATAATGGGGGGATGGAGTGGGTTGCTGCTTGCCGGATGTTTGTTTGGCAGGGCTAAAGCCCTGCGCTACAGGATCACAAATACAGAGGGGTTACCTCGTCTTTCCCTTGAATTCTTTCATGACGCTTCCGACCTTGCTCTTGAACTCCTCGGTCACGGCATCCACGTCATCCAGACTGGCAATCACATGAGGGGTTATCAGGATGATCAGTTCTGTTTTCCTTATCGATGTTTTTTCTGTTCCAAACACCCACCGGAATGCAGGTAGATCAACCAGACAAGGAACGCCTGAGACGCTATCATCCTTTGTTTCACTGATCAGCCCTCCGATAACAATGGTCTGAGCATGCCCGACGGTCAGGGTGGTGTTGACGCTCCTCTTGAAAAAGGATGGATAACTCTGGCCTGCTACCACTATATCTCCAGCTTGCTCACTGACTTCCTGAGTGATGTCCATGCTCACCAGTCCACGCTCATTGATATGGGGAGTGACTCCCAGGATAACACCGGTATTCCTGTACTGGATATTGGTCTGCAATACAGGTTCCTCTCCGGCGGTGAATTGGTATTGTGCGCTGGCTACAGGTATCTCGGTGGAAATGTCTATCCTGGCCTCTTTGTTGTCAGAGGCAAGTACACTGGGCGTCGAAAGTATATTCACCTTCTTCTTTGATGCAAGGGCGTTCAGGACAGAGGTAAACCTGTCGGTCTTTCCAATGGAATACTGGAGGCCGGAAGCACCTAAGGATGCACTCAAGAGCGAAGTGCTTATATTGCCCGGACCTTTAAGATACGTCCATTCGATACCCAGTTGGGTAGATTCGTCCAGTGAGATCTCCGCAATCGTTACCTCAATCAACACCTGCCTGGGAAGGACATCCAGGCGTTTCAGTATGTTTGCAATGATCCTGTAGTCGCCGGGGATGGCCTCGATTATCAGGGAGTTTCTGATCTCATCTGCGGTAATTTTTATCTCGCCCTTGAGAGAAGCCGATGCAACCCCCTCCGTCGCCTCCCTCGCCTTTGTTGGAGGTTTTTCTTTCTTCGGTGGCACCCTGGCAAATGGGGTTCTTGGTGGAGGAGGAACGGGTTTTGGGGCCTTTTCAGGACCGGCCTTTGCCGTTTTCTTCCCGGCAAAAATCGAGTTCAGAAGGCCAGCCAGCTCCGCGGCTTCCCCGTTCTTGACAGAATAGACATAAATCTTCGATTCGGCCTCTTCACTCGGAACGTCAAGTTTCTGGATAAATTCCTCCACCTTCTCAAATACCTGTGGGCTTGCACTGATGGTAAGGAGGGTGTTCAGCCGTGTGATAGCAATAAACTTAATATCAACTTTGCGAGCAGTCACGTAGGAGGCCATTATTTCACTCAGGGTCTTTGCCAGCTCTTCAGCATCCATGTTCTCAATTTGGTAGAATCTATAGTTTGTCTTTGCAAAGACATCGACATCAAAGACCTCAACCAGTCTGAGGATCTTGACAATATTTATTCCCTTGTCAACAATGAGGAGGGTATTTGAATCTCCGTGCGAGATGATGGTTCCCTCGGCGGATATGAAAGGCGAGAGCAACTTGGTCATCTCCGCCACAGAGATATATTCAAGGGGAATGATCTGAATGAGAACCCTCTCACTCGGCGGGATCTCTTCTGCCTCCCGGCCGACCCGGGATAATATTGGCGTACGCGGGGCGTCTTTGAGCCCGATGATCCTGTACAAATTCCCCTCTTTGACCGCGGTGAGCCCATTTAGCTCAAGAATCTGGAAAAAAACCGGGAAAATGTCCTCCCTTCTCAACCCACGGGCTGTGTGGATAGTAACTTTCCCCCTGACGTTCGGGTCAACGATATAGTTGATCCTGAGAAGCTCCCCCATAGTTCTGACGACTTCATAGAGATCAGCATTGTCAAAATTAAAAATGATGTCCCCGGCAGCTTCAACCGACCCCCTCACCTCCGCCTTCGCAGGAGGTGGGGCAGGCATGGTCGTTTCTATTCTGGGTGCCGTGGGAGGAGCTGCCGGTCTTGTCTCCGGTGCAGACTCTACCACCTTTGCCTCTGGTTCCGGAGGCTGAATGCGACGCTTCACATATCCAAACGGGGTACGAACGATCCTGTACTTGCCAGTGCCGTCAACAAAAACGTCATCTTTTTTATCTTTGCTCTGCTCTTGTGTTGCATCAGGGGCTTCACTCTCCGCCTGGTCAGGCTTCACAGCCTCATCCTTGAGCCGGGGCTTTTTCCCTGCGCATCCAACAACGGACATTACGGCAAGGAATAGCAATAAGAAACCAAAAACCTGGGCGAAACCAAAATGTTTCATCACCTTTACTTTATCCGTCGCTTGATTTTCCCGAAAGGGGTGATTACCTCTTCATACTCCCCTTCGGTCGGTTCTTTCCTTTTTGAAATCTTCGGCTTAGGGGGACTCTTTTTCGCTTCCGTGGTGACAACTGTTGGTTTTGCCTCCCGTGCCACACCTCCCCGCACCTTGGGCTGCTCCTTATCGTATAAGAGCACTTCAAATCTCTTTGCCCCTTCTGCAAGAACTATCCTGTCTTTCTTGATCCGGGTTACCTTGAAATCGCCTATAGTGTCACCGACCTTAACCCATTTGCTCGGTCTCTCGCCGGCCTTGGGCCGCGGATTTTTGACCAGGGCTCTTTCGTAACCATCCAAAATCACGACACCGTGGAGGACAACTTTCTTGCCAGGAATATCTAGCCGGGTAATCTCAGGCTCTGGTTCAGGCTCTTCTGACTCCAACCATTCCCTTTGCGGGGAGAAGAGGTTATTGTCCACAACAACACGAAAGGCGGATTCAGGAGGCATTCTCCTGGGTATGACGGTTTTCGCAGGCCAGGCTGACTGCCCTTGAACATCCCGGTCTCCTTTGGACTTCTCTGTTTCCGGAAACCAAACACCATAGGTTTTGAGCCCGAGAAAGACTGCCAACCCTGCCAAGAAAATATTGATCACCAATATTCTTGAAAACATCTAATGCCCTAAACGTCACTGAAATTCTGCAACTTCATTACAAGAAGTTCCGGGCTTCCATCAGTCACGCGGATTAATAGTCTTCATTCCTCTTAACTGGACAGTAGCAAGTTGGTAACTTCTCAATAAGTCAGGGCTGCTTTGGGAAAAATCCCCCTCAGTCCCCCTTTTTCAAAGGGGGAAGCTCTTGGAATGCCCGGCCTTATTGAGAACTTACGCAAGTTGTCTGTAACCAATTGAAAATACAAGCAGTCTTGTTTTGTAGCCGCGGGCTTTACCCTGCGAAAAATGAGGTGCTATCTCAATCACTTACGCAAGCTAAAGTTTGCGCCTACCAGAGAACTTTGGACTCTCAAGCTCTTAACCCATCATTCCATTATTTCATTAATCCAATTAGGGCAAAGCCCCTAAATTTCCCGTTTTTGGCTCTTCGGGATAATCCGTGAAGGAATTTATCTTTGGTCACAACCGATAAGCAAGCCTAAAGACTTGCGCTACATGTAGGGCAGGGCTTCAGCCCTGCATGGCGACTTGCGCTACATGTAGGGCAGGGCTTCAGCCCTGCATGGCGACCTGGCGACAGTAACCAAAACGAAGATCGATGCATGTTTCTGTCACATTTCACGGATTATCCAAAAGAGCCCGGTTTTCTCATGAGCCCGGCAACTGTCAGGGTGGACTGTATCTGTTCCGGCTCCCGTGACTTTGCCGCGTGAATTCTGATCTTCCTGATTGTCAAGTATTCTGGAGACGACTCAATCCTGTAAAGCACTTCTTTCAGTTGCCTGACGGTGGAAGTGATACTAAATTGAACTGCAATAACGATGTATTTGGCCTCATCTTCGTCCTCTGGTTTTAAGACACGCATAGTCTTGATATCTATTGCACTCCTGCCGGCAATCCCGTTCAACAGGTTCTGGATGTCTACTGCTGCAAGCGCGGGGGTGTCTCCGGTCAATAGCCTCGATTCCAGCCTGCCCAGGGCCCGGTTGAGAGAAGCGAGCCTTGCCTCCATATCCTTTTTCTCCCGAAGGGTCTTATGGTATTTTGCCAGCTTTCTCTCCTTGAGGGCAATCTCAGCAGTTGTTTCGCCGACCCTTAACCCAGGGGAAAACCTGTACAAAAGGGCAATGAACAGCAAGACCGCTCCGGCGATAAGGAGGTATTTTCTTTTTTTGTCGATTCGTAATCTAAGCAAGGAGTTTTCTCCTTTGGCAGGGCTGAAGCCCTGCACTACAGTACTTCGCTCGGCCCTGCACTACAGTACTTCGCTCGGCCCTGCACTACAGTACTTCGCTCGGCAATTGGAATGATGAAATATTGCGCAGCACTCTAGTTCACCTTCAGCCCTATCCGGAAACTCTCTTTGCCATCCTTAGCCTTGACAATCGTCGATAAAAAGACCACGTCTTTCAATAGGGGGGATTCCTCCAAAAGAGGAATCAATTCCGATGCCGCTTCGGCATATCCGTTCAATACAACACCTTTTTCTGAAAATGTGAGTTCGCGGACCCATGAGTTTTCAGGAACTCGTTCAGTGAGATCTTTCAACATCCCTAGCACGGATACACAACCGCGGTACTGTTTTTCAAGGTAGCTTATTCTGTCTTCAAGCTCCTTACAGCTTTCCCCGACCCGCTCAATACCGGAAACCTCTGCCTGAAGAGTCTTAATCTGGAAGTTCAGGTTATCTAAAACCAGCCGTTGCCGGAAGATATAGCTCCCTCCCCAGCTAAGACTCAGCAAAAAGATGAGGCCAAGCAGGACCAGCAGTATATTGCGGCCTGCCCTGCCTGGCTTTCTTCGAAGTTCGGGGGGAAGGAGATTGATCTGCATCGGCACTTTCTTCAACCCCTTAAGGGCAAGGCCGAAAGCCGGCAGCAAATCGTCAGAAGGGATCCCGTTACTTGTGAAGTCCTCAAGGT
This sequence comes from Desulfobacterales bacterium, assembly GCA_023129535.1. Lineage (GTDB taxonomy): Bacteria > Desulfobacterota > Desulfobacteria > Desulfobacterales. The sequence goes on along the minus strand of JAGMBW010000209.1, from coordinate 2,839 downwards.
TAACCTGAAGATTTGTCCCCAGCGTCAGTTTTCGGAAAAGATCATCATTTGCCAGAGGACCACACAACACGATCTGAAGTCGCCCAGGGTCATGTCTCAGGACTTCCCGGACATGATCCAGCTCTTTCTGGACGGCGGTGGCGCGGTCTGCCTCTGGTTCTTCCAATCTGATCGACCTTGAATAGTGCAACAGGTTATCCTGCAAGAGGTTGAACTCAAGATAATCCTTTTCCAAATATACTGCGGCACAAGGAGATACACCGGATGTACCGCGCTCATAAAAAAAGGTGTTGGCCAGAGCTGTTGAAGTGGTCTCTATGCCGGAGACTCCGATACCCAGCCTCTGCACAAGCTCGAAATATGGCGCAATCATATCCTTTCTCACGACAATCGCGAGAAGTTTCAGCTTCCCGTCCTTCTTATCTTCGGCAAGAATCTGGTACTCAAAGTGGACATCATCTTCAGAAAACGGCACATATTTTTCCATCTCGTAACTGAGTGATGCCCGAAGGTTTTCTTTCACGGCAAGGGGCATCTCTATATACCTGAAAATGGTCTTGTCCCGCGGTATTCCGAGAAACACGTCTGTGGAGGTGATACCATGCCTCCGAATAAAATCTTTAACAAGCTCTGCCACCACCTGCAGGTTGTCCCCGAGAGGTTTGTCCTTCTCCAGAGGATGCGTGACATGGGCCTCCACCCTGACCCCTTTGAATGAGGCCTTGAGGTATACCATGGACACAGCGCTATCCCTTATGTCAATCCCAAGGCTGGACTGAAAAATCAAAATCAACCTCCCTCTAAAGATCGCTTCGCTTGAGGATCACTACGTTCGAAGACCGCTTCGCTCAAGGAGCGCTTCGCTTGAGGAAAATGACGAAGAAAGCTTTGCCTCTATCCTCAAGGCCGCAAGGCCGCTCCTCAAGCGAAGCGCTCCTCAAGGCCCGAAGGGCCGCTCCTCAAGTCTACCTAAACGGACGCTCGTTGTGTTCAAGAGTATCGAGCCACTGTATCATCCGGTACTTCCTCTTGGACAGTGTATCAATCTTAACTACCGCCAGCACCCCTTGTCTAGTTTGACTCTCCTCGACCTTCCCGAATGACTTGATAGTATAGTACGGAGATGTCTGCAGGGTGATGTAGTGGGCAATACCTGTGTAAACCTGAGAACCGATGACGATCATCAGGTCGGACATGGTCTCAAAATCCGACTCCTTTCTGTATTCGATAATCTGGTCAACTATCTCATCGCTCATCTGAGGAAGGGAGCCCAACATCTCCCGTGAAGCCGCATTCATGTTGATTTTGTCATAATTGAATGGCTTTACGCCGCGCCTCTTACCCTTCTTTGATTTCGGTTCCTTGTCCCCATATACCGTCACCATGTTCTTCAGCCCACCGTGAAATATCTCGGGAGTCATACCCCTTACCAGCAGGAGTTCTTCAACACAATCAAAATCGTCATCTTTGCATTCGTACGGCTCAGGCAGAAAACGATAATAATCATCCTCAGCACCGTTTAAGCGGTGAAAACTATCTTTGTCGCGCCAATCCAGGATGGAATCGACAATGACATCCCTCTCATCTTCGGAAAACTCAAAAGGGCTTAGCATTATTCTCAGCAAACTCGCACCTGCCCTGTTGATGTTTACCTTTCCGCTTTCACTATCGATCCAAACTTTGTATTCACCCTGTGCAAAAGGAATCGGCGGGATATCGGCATTCACCCTCCACTTGATTTCTTCCTCTTCCCGGACATCAGAAGGCTTGAGCTGTTGAGGCAAAAACTTCGACTTAACTAGCTCTGCAATGGCCCTGTTCAGCCCGGCCATTGCAATGTAATAGGACTGAGTCTCCTCCTTGAAATTACGGGTGATGTTCACCTCTGTCCTCATTGCATGACAAAACTCGCCAACGATGACAGCAAGCAGTGTCAGTACCCACAGCACCAGGAATAGGGCGATTCCTCTCTCACTTTGTAGAAGTCGTGTCATAAGATGAAGGGGGGAAGCAGGAGCGTAGCGATCCTCCCTATCACTGGCCTGCGTCTTTCTCAATACGGGCAATCACGCAAATAGGGGCTGCTTCTGCATCCTCCTGAAGAATAATCCTCACAGCCCCGGGAAACCCCTCATCATTTTCAGGGTCCCAGGTCTCTTGCCATTCATAAGCTTCTTCTTCGGATTGGTATTTTAGGTACTCAAACGCGATACTTTGCACCCCGGGGATCAGCTCATAGAAAGCGTCTTCGTCCAGCTCAACTTGGTCGGCATCTTTTTCCGACTCATCTTGGCCGGCATTTTTTTCCAGCAAAACAATATTTTTCTCATAGAAGGCCAGACGTTCCTTCTCTTCTGTATCATCCTGTCGTACCTCATACCTGACATACACCATGCCGAACTCGTTCCCGGGCACCATTGGCACCAGGGATACAAACTCCACGGACTTGTCATCCCCCTTTAACAAAAACGGCTCCTTGCCTCCGTTTCTAATGTCGTTTAAACAGATGGATGCGAGCTGACACTTGATAAGGTCCAGAACAATGCGGCGCCTCTGATGAATTTCAATATCCCTTTCCCCCTTTTCCCATGCCCTGACCCCGATCCTCAGAGCACCAAATATTATAACCACAATGACCGCTAAGATGGTCAGGGAGATCAACAGTTCCAACAGAGTGAAGCCTTTGTTTGGATTGTGCACCATTTGTTTATGTATCAGATGGTTAAAGGTTAAAACCGAAAGGCAAAGGGCTAAAGGCCAAAGGCCAATCGTTATTTGTTACCCAAATTGAGCGATTCTTTCGGCATGAGCCTTCTTTTCGTCATTCCCGCGAAAGCGG
>JAGMBW010000208.1 GCA_023129535.1 Desulfobacterales bacterium | reverse complement strand
TGCCCGCCTTCGCGGGCATGACGTTCGGATCTAAACCCACTGGGTTTCAAAGGTATTTCTTAAATAAGCCGTTATATCAATATGTTCTGGGCAGACTAGGCCAAGAATCGCTAAATTTAGGTGTTAATCATTAATTGTTATTCGAATAACCAATAACGAATAACGAATAACGAATAACCATAAAGGGTTCGCCATTCGCCTTACGCCTTGTGCCTTTAGCCAAACGTCTTCCTCAGCTTTCAGCTTTCAGCTTTTCACCTACTCTCAGCGTGCTTATTTCAAAATGCTTTTCACGACTTCCTTCCATCCAACTGACATCCACTGTGATTGTAAAGGTATCAAACGGCAAGGTTGGCTCTTCTTCTGCCGGCTCAGTGCAAAGAATCTCCGCTTTCCACTTGAAACCATCGTCAAATTCACCCTCTAATTCCCCGTCTATTAACTTATCTACAAGAAAAATCTCCTCCATCTTTTCTCTTGCATGAAATATCGCACGGGTATATTCATCCGATAATCTGCTTGATCTTAATCCGCCGGAGAAAAGCTGCAGGATGACCACCAGAGAAACGGCCAATACCATCATAGCCACCAGGGTTTCGATGAGCGTGAACCCGTCACAAAGGCGAAGAAATCGCCCTTGAGGAGCGCTTTGCTTGAGGAGCACTTCGCTTGAGGAGCGCTTCGCTTGAGGAGCGCTTCGCTTGAGGCAAGAAGGAAGAAAAGTTTTGCCTCTATCCTCAAAGCCGTAAGGCTGCTCCTCAAGCATAGCGCTCCTCATTCCCACAACTGCACGACGCCAGTAATAAAATCAACACTGATCTTGTACCACCTTCCTCGATCATTCGCCAAAATCACATCGCCCCCACTGCTGCTTCCATTGGGGAAAAAGAGAATCTGAAAGAGACCTGAATCAACCTCCTCGTTACCCGCGACTCCCTTTTCCACCCTGATCCCCTCCGGAAGATCATAGACCTCTGGGATAGGCGCTGACTCCTTTTCATCTTCTGCAGGCTCTTCGTCGTTCTCTCCGCCATCTATCGGAGCGGTGAAAATGGAGAGCCGGTTCCTGTCAAGATCAAAGGCAGCCGCATAGGTCCTCTTTTCCGAAGCAGCATTGCTTCTGGCATATCTGAGGGCTGCCGATACCTTCTTGGACGCAGTCTTCAGCTTCAAATTCACCATAGTACCAGTTATCTTCGGGAGGACGAGGGCCGACATGAGGCTAATGATTACCAGGACAACCAGGAGCTCAAGAAGTGTGAAACCCAAAGGGGAATGCGGGAATGTTCTCAAGCCGACAGGCGCAATGCGGATTGCGGAATGGGGAATGCGGAATTTCGATCGGTTCATGCTCCGATATCTTTCCAACTAACGATATCCAAATCCTCCCCTTCTCCGCCTGGATTCCCATCTGCCCCGTAAGAGATGATGTCACAGTCTCCGTACTCACCAGGGGATTTGTACTCATAAGGGTGGCCCCACGGATCAACGGGCACATCCTTCGGCAAGTAGGGACCATCCCATTTTTCCACGTCATCAGGCTGAACCCTCAGGGCGTGCAAGCCCTGGTCCGTTGTCGGGTATTTGCCCACGTCAAGCCTGTAAGTATCCAGGGCCGTTTCAAAAAGCGAGATCTGGGCCTTGGCAGCCTTTTGCCTGGATTTTCCCACCTTCCCAAACATGCGGGGACCTACCAGTGCGGCCAGAAGGCCCAGAATGACCATAACGATCAACAGTTCAATCAGGGTGAACCCCTGTTCTTTCCTTTCATCTTTTTTCATATAAGTACTCCCAAAATGAATTTAGTCCGTTAGTTGTGAAGTTATACTCGAAACGGTCACAATTGGAGATTTCAACACCGAGACAGGCAGGGCTAAAGCCCTGCACTACATGTAGCGCAGGGCTTTAGCCCTGCCAAAAAAATCGCAATTTATGACCGTGAAAAGTATAGTGTTCAAAAAGGTATTTCATTAACGCTGAATATGGCCATTAACATGGACACGACAATAAACCCCACGACAAGCCCCATGGCAAGAATCATTGCCGGCTCCAGAAGGCTGATAAGCCGTTTGATTGTATTCCTTACAGCCTTGTCATAGTTGTCCGCAACTCTCAAAAGCATCTCGTCAAGCTTGCCCGTTTCCTCGCCAACGGTAACCATCTCGACAGCAAGTGGGGGGAATATGCCGGTCTCGGCCAAAGGCCTCGACAACCTTCCCCCTTCTTTCACCCTATCATAAACCCTGCCCATAGAACTGGCAATGACCTCATTGCCGATGATCTCTTTTACCAGGTTCAACGCCTGCAAGATAGGCACCCCGCTCCTGACTAGAGTGCCAAGGGTCCTTGTAAACCTGGCTACTTCTACCTTTCTGACCAAATCCCCGCTAACAGGAAAATTCAGTTTGTATTTATCCAGCTTCAAACGGCCTGCCGCCGTTCTCGCGTATTGTCTAAAAAGAAAGTAAAGCCCCGCCAATCCACCCAATACGACCCACCAGTACCCCCTTAATACCTCACTAAGCCCCAGCAAAAACTGTGTGGGAAGGGGTATGGCCTCACCCATGTCGGAAAATATGATGGAAAATTTCGGAATAACAAAGGTAAGGAGTATGATAATCGATATCCCGCCCACAAAGACCAGAAACAGGGGATAGACCATGGCAGACTTTACGTACTCCTTGAGATCCTGTGAGGTTTCCAGAAAGGCTCCTAACCTCGCCAGGACAGCCTCCAAAACCCCCCCTGCCTCCCCGGCCCTCACCATGTTCACATAGAGCGTTGAGAAGACCTTGCTATGTCTTGCCAGCGCATCTGACAAATCACTTCCCCCGTGAACAGTTTTCAGGACATCCTTGATGACTTCTTTGAGTCTGTCGTTTTCCGTCACATCAATCAGTATAGATAAGGCCCTGTCTACCGGAAGACCGGCGTCCAAGAGCGAGGACAAGTCCTGGGTAAAGATCATGACATCCTTGGTGGAAATACGTTCGAAGATGAAAGAAATTCGTTTTAATACATCAATATCAAATCCCCTGGCCCCCTCTTTTGGGTGGCCTATCCTGATCGGAATATACCCCATGTTTTGAAGCCTTGTAGCGACAGCCTTTTCTTCTGTGGCTTCCATGGCCCCTTCAACGATTTTTCCTGCAGGATCGGTTGCCTTGTAAGAATATCTGGGCACCTTATTGCTCCACCGTCACCCTTAACACTTCGGGAATAGTCGTAATCCCCTGTTTTACCTTGCTCCATCCGTCCTGGCGAAGGGTAATCATCCCCTTCTTGAGGGCTACCTCCTTGATCACATCTGTACTCGATTTCTTCGTAACCTCCGCTCGGATATCATCGTCAACCGGGAGATATTCAAAGACGGCCGTTCTTCCCTTGTAACCAGTAAACCTGCATTCTTCACAGCCCCTTCCAGCAAACAGGGTGATATCCCTGAGTTCGTCACGGCTTGCAGCCATCGATCTAATAAACTTTTCCTCAGGCTCCCATGGCTCCTTGCAGTGGGAACAGATGACCCTTACCAGCCTTTGCGCCAGAACCCCAAGCAGTGAGGAGGTGAGCAAAAAGTTTTCCACACCCATTTCAAGGAGCCGAGTTATGGCCCCTGCCGCATCATTTGTGTGGAGGGTGCTGAAGATGAGATGGCCGGTAAGGGCCGATTGAACGGCGATCTCAGCAGTCTCTGCATCCCTTATCTCTCCCACAAGTATAATGTCGGGGTCCTGACGGACAATGGAACGAAGGCCATTGGCAAAGGTTAAGCCGATCTTTGGCTTGACCTGGATCTGATTGACCCCTTTCAATTGGTATTCTACAGGGTCCTCGATGGTGATGATCTTTTTCTCCGGGGAGTTTATCTTCTCAAGGGTAGTGTATAGGGTAGATGTCTTTCCGCTGCCTGTAGGGCCCGTGACCAGTATCATTCCGTAAGGCTGTGATATTAAATTGACATACTGAGAAAGGATGCCCTGAGGGAAGCCCAGTTTTTCCAGATCGAGGATAAGAGCGCTTCTGTCCAATATCCTGATGACGAGGCTTTCCCCAAAGAGTGTGGGGATGGTCGATATCCGAAAGTCGATCTCCTTGTCAGAAACCCTGAGCTTTATTCTCCCGTCCTGCGGCAAGCGTCTTTCTGCTATATCCAGTTTTGCCATAATCTTGACCCTGGAGATTGTGGCAGCTTGTAAACGTTTCGGTGGAGACTCTGCATCGTGCAGGACACCGTCCAGGCGGTACCTGACCTTGAACTCATCCTCAAAAGGTTCAAAATGGATATCGCTTGCCCTCAGCTCAACCGCATTTGAAATAAGACGGTTTACCAGTCTGATAATCGGGGCCTCTGAAGCAAGATCTCTCAGGTGGTCAACATCTTCTTCTCCTTCAGGGGCCATTTCAGACATATCCTTGCCGGCCTCTTCGATTATCGTGTCTATGGATTGGGCACCGGCTCCGTACAGTCTTTCAATAGCCTCAAGGATGTCCTCCTCTTTTCCCTGGCGTATTTCTATGTTTAGGCCGTAGGCGAGCTTAAGGGCATCAATGGTATAAAAGTCCTCCGTATCCGCCACCGCAATCGTGAGGGCATCCTCGTCCATCCACAAAGGAACAAACCTTGATTGTTTCATAAATTTCACTGAAAGGCTATCCAAAACCACCGGTTCCCTGGGATAGTCCTCGTAAGATATGCAAGTCATTCCATCGCCCCTTCGTATTCTCCCCGAGGCGTAAGCTCTACGACCCGGAGACTATCGCTCGCAATGACAGGCCTGGTAATGATTTCCAAATACCCTGCGAAATTCGGGATTATCTCAGGTACAAGCGTATTTTGGCCAAGGAATATGCATGCCAAGAACCCTCTTTCGCAGATTCAAAACCTGAAACCTTGTTATGAATTTGTATTGGATAGTTAATCTGTATGGTAGCTTGGGATTCACAACAAGCCAAAGCTCTGGAGCACTTCACGAACCTCGGGAAACCGATCGGAAAGCTTTCTCATGACGGCAAGCATAGCTTCCAGCTTTTTCCTGTCGCCAGACAACTCGTCTCTAAATTCTTCCCTTGCCCGCCTGGGTAACCTTGGGTAACCTTGGGGGAAAGTCCGGGGAAAGTCCGGGACGTTGTTGAATTCGTTGACTTACTCAGGAAAGTCTGAGTTCCGCCATCCGGTACTCGGAAAGTTACATAATCAGGCATGAAGTTTGGATATCTTTGCACTTACAGTAAATTTATTCTCCTGCCTTCTCCAAAATCGTTTGCATGATTTTGTCAGAAAGTCTGAAGTTCTTATCCACCAGTTCGTCAAACAACGGTTTTATGTCCTTAATCAGATTCCGCTGTTTCGCTAACAACAAAATGCCCGCTAAACCTATGATCCGAAACCCTGCGGAAATGGCCGCTGTTCGAGCACGGGCATCATCAAGAATCAGCCAATCCGCCTTAAGTTGCTTACCAAGGACTAAAGCCTCGGATTCACCTTGTCCGAATTCTGAAACTAACAGATTCACTGCCGTCCGATCCTTGATCTTTATCTTCCTGATCCATTTGGCTTGATCGATTTGTTCTGCACCGGGACGCCTCCTACCCCTTACAACTACCTCCTTATAAACGCCCCATGGAATGTATATGTTTTCATAGAGTTTTTTTAAGAGATTGAGCTTTCCTATTTTGGCGAGCCCAATCAATACCGCAGCATCACAGATAACCTTCACAGCTACAATGCCTTTCCCATTTCTTCAACGCTATCCAACTCGTATTTCAACTGTTCATCATCATAGTCAACCACAGGAACATCATTTTCCCCCAAGAATTCAATAAACTCCCACAAGGAGAGCCCCGAAAATTCAGCCGATTTGCCCAAGGAAAGAACACGGTCTTTATAGCATTTAAGAGCCAACAATTTTTTGGCCTCACGGCTTATGGCCTCTTTGGATAACCCATGGGAAGACAAGGTCCGATACAACTGATCAGACAAATCTATTATGGCTTGGACAGACATTGCTACCTCCAAAATTCAAGAAGTATAGTTAGGGACGTAATGGGGGACGTTCTTAACTAATTAACTTATTTATCAGTTTCTCATCTTCACGACTTTAGGGCTTGCAGTATTTCTTTCCTTGTTTTCTCATTTTCCTCAACTATGAGTCTTGCGATGAGTTGAAACCCCTCATCCATCCTTCTAAAGCCCTCATCTATTTTGTCCAATACCCTTCCATTGACCTCGACAGTCCCTGATATCGGCCTCAGGATACCACATAGCATCTGTAGTAATGTGGATTTGCCGCCGCCGTTTCGACCAATAATGCCTGAAGTCTCACCCTTTTTTACCTCAAATGACACGTCATTCAAGGCATTAAAGGGATGGTGGTACTTTTTTCGGAAAGGATGAAAGGTTTCTTTAACCCTGTCAGCATGACAGTCGTAGAGTCTGTAGGTCTTGGTTACATTCTTGGCACTTATAACTATATCGTCACTCATAAGATAAAATCGCTCCGCGATTTTATACAACGCGACTTCGCCGCTTCAAATTGAACTGTAACTGGGGTCAAGCCTTAAAATAAAAGGTCGAACTTAGCTCCGCTTCGCTCCCTCCGGGGCGTAGGCCCTACGGGCCGGAGGCCGCAATTGGTCGAGTGATTGATTAGTGGAGTGGTTCATGTGCATGTTCTGCCACACCTCGTAAGCCAACAATTACACCACCATGCTGAACCGTTCCATTCTATTTCCACGTGTATCAGTTTTGTCTTCATCACTAAAAATGAGGTCTGCTTCAGCATAATGCTCGAAAAAATGCCGCTCTCAAGCGGCACATAGGGGGAGTGTTACCTCAAAAGAACTTGATTTTTTTCTTGACTTCTTCTTGGTACTGTGACCCCTACGTCTTTCTACAACCGGAAATGATACGGTTAGCTAACTTGAAAGCCAAGAATGTATAGCGAGTAAAGTTCGCCTACCGTGTCTCTTGCAGCCGTTCAGATAGCCACAAGTTGACCAATGTTTCCGGTGAAATACCACGTGCACGGGCCTGAACCTCAACTCGCGTGTAGACTTCTGGGGCGAGCGTTACACGCCGTCTACGTATGGCCCTGACTTCGAATTCAACTTCGTGGGTCTGATCCCAATAGTCGGCCAGACTATGAGTATCCCAAAAGTTAGCAATCTCTTCTGGCGTACGTGCCTTTGAGATGCTGGTGAGTTGTGTGTCCTTACTTCCGTTCATAACGTTTTCGCTCCTTCTTATCCATATCTCGCGCAGTCAAGATCAGGGCTGTGTTGGCCGCCTTGTGAATGAAAATCACAATTAGGTACCGGCCTGAATCAGTCTGTCCGCCTGCTGAGTACACATCTTCACCTGACCTATACCCTGACTCAACAAAGCGATACTGTGGACGATTGAAAAATACTTCCTCAACCTCGTCTTGTGTGACCTGGTGCTTAACGGCGAGTTTTTCAACGACGTCGGGCAACCAAATGAAGTCATCAATGTACATAAACGAGTTCCCCTTTGTTCAATGGATAGGTAATTGGGGACGTTCTTAACTAATTAACTTATTTATCAATTTCTCATCTTCACGACTTTAGGGCTTGCAGTATTTCTTTCCTTGTTTTCTCATTTTCCT
>JAGMBW010000207.1 GCA_023129535.1 Desulfobacterales bacterium | reverse complement strand
GCTTGTCTTGGCATGGGATCTATTTCGTATCTACGCTTTCCTTTGTCAACTTAATTTTTTACCACCGTCCCCATTGCTACCATTGCTACCCTTGATCCTATAGTCCGAGCCTATACCAATCAGAAAGGTTCGGATGATTCCAACAATTAAAACTACTATGCTAAACAATAGGTTCCAAGTACACCAAAGACCTAAGAACGAAAATAGGGTGGTAAAAAGCTCCGTGTTAGAGAATCCCCAAAAAAGAAGTGATGATGTTATTATATAGATGACTGATGTGGAAAAATAGGTTAGCAGACGAGCTTTAATACCAGAGAAAAGGAAAATCATTATTGAGAGTATACCAGTGCAAAAGAAACCAAAAGAGACTAATGCCATTGTTCCGACTCCGACTTCAAGATGGTATAGAATCAAAATCACAGCAAAGAATAGTACATATAAACACTGGGTTAGAACCAAGAAGACGAAAAAGCGTTGTAGATAATTGGTAGTACCTTCTATGACATATCCTAAATGCCTATTGCGTCGCAGATAGTTGCTAACGCAATTCGATATCTTACAAAAATGCTGGTGTATGGAGAAACGCCAGCCATCTTTCTTGAGTTTGTTACTTTGTCCCCCAAGTATGTCAGCGAATCTTCTCTCTTTCGATCTCTCATGGTTATTTCTCACACCAAGATGAGCACCGCATTTTCCACATTTTGGTTTCTGGTTTGTCGAATGGCCCCCTACACGATTCTTCGTGCCGCAGGTTGGGCATGTGACAATCCACTGGCCATTTGAACTATGTATGTTGTTCCCGGCTTTTTCTCGCCTTTTCCTTGTTAGCTCCCCGAGTATCGCTTTTAGAGCTTTGAGATATTTCTCTAGTGGCCGTTTCATGTTTTCTTTTCCCTTCTCTGCAAGCTCCTCGCTATCAAGCTTATGAGCCATAGCAGTAACACGACGAAAAACACGGGAATATACACATAAAAAACAGGCACAACGCCTGGGACAAGAAAACAAGCGCCTATCAATATAAGGAGGATGATGATAAGAGCGTACATTATTCTATCAAGCTTTGTCATTGTTCTATCAAGCTTTGTCAGTATTCTGTCAAGATTTGCCCTGACCCTGTCAGATCTTGAAGTACTTGATTTGGTAGGACGTACCGTGGAAGAGGGTTGTTCAGGCGCCGTTCTCCCATCATTCTCATTGAGGGAACCTGCCTGATTAGCCTTTTGTCTGGCCTGACGGGCTTCAGCCGCGGCCACAGCTGTTTTATTTTTAGCAGCCTGCGCCACAGCCCGCTTTGCTTTGGCATCTCTTTCTGCGAGCTCTGCTTCGTGTTCTGCTTGTGCAGCCGCAAGTTCAGTCTCAGCTTGAGCTCTTGCTTTTAGTTCAGCCTGGGCTTCAGCCTCAACTCTTGTGGACAAGAACCGTTTCACTATCTCGTAGGCTTCATTGATTTCCTTTAGTTTTTCTCCAGCTTTTCGTTTCAATCGAGGATCAGGGAATCGATCAGGGTGCCAGATCTTATTCAGGTCCCTATAAGTCTGCTTTGCAACATCTATAGAAACACGAGGGTTAGCCTCAAGTACTTCGAAGGCTCGCTTGACATCCATTTTGACATCTCCATTGATCAATAAGAACTTACTTTTTTGTCGGACAAGTATAGGAAAAAATGAGTTGTATGTCAAGAGAAAAACTGGCGCAATATATTGTGGTTGAAGGTTATCGTGCCACCAGAAGGCTTGTGAGGGATGACCGAGACTGGGAGGCGGATCTGTTCAGCTACTGGGAGAGTTGGTAGTTGAGTCCATTTTGGCTAAATTTGAGCAAATTTGGGCAAACTCGTCCATATGAATCTCATGATCCCGGTTTGACCGGCCTGCTTCCCGCAACCCCTGCTTTGTGGGCAGGGGTGAAGGGGAGCTATCTCAAAATAGACTATTTCCTTACCGGGCGCGTAAGCCCGCGAAGCGAACCCTCCTGGCCTTTTAGGGCGGGAGACGCTTCAAATTAGGACTGATACGTGTCAATCGAATAAACGGGGGCTATGTACAGGTACTCTCCAGACGGAGGGATTTGAGAATCCCTGGCCCAGACCGATCACCAGTGCTGTATACTCAAAAAGTCAGGTTTGGAATAGTGCATAGTTTAAGCCTACGATAGGTAAACGAGTCGCACCAGGGCGGGCCGAGTAGTCTATGTAGAGTTCGGAAGGTGGAGCATTGGCCCTTGGTGGGACTTTGGGTTTCACAAGCCACAAACCGAGGTGCTTGTAGTGTTTGGTATACGAGCCAAAATTTCAGAATTTTCATCTGGTCTTATGGTTATTATTCCAACATCTATTTCATTCATTTTTAAATTACTCCTATGATGAACTGAGCGGCGGGCCGATGCCTTCCGCTTAAAACCGCCAACTTTATTCCCGTCCGCTCAAGTGACGGGTTAACCCTTTCTATTTGGTGGCAACCGGTCATATACTGCTTGGCCGAAACCATCTCCTAAGCCACAAATGTTTGCCATGTCTTGCAACACATGAGTTTTTAACTGTTCTCTATAGCGAATTTTGCTAGGCACTTTTTGGCTATATATTCCGTTTTCCTTAATTTTAAAACCATAGGGTATATTGGCCAGATTATATTGTGCTAATAGAAGTTTGAAGGTAATGATCTGGGAAAAAAGTTTTGTGTCTTTATCTACATTGAGCCGTGCAAAAGATTTAAATCCACCTTTCTTTTTGAATTTGTATGCTATTTCCTTTTTCACGAGCCCCCTATCGGTGAAAAGCACAGATAAAATTTTGTTCTTTGGCAAGGCAATGGTTAAGGCCCAGTAAGGATGTGGAATGTCAACCAAACCGAAGCCATCATTTTTGACAAGGTTGTTAAACAAAAAAATTGAACCAAATGGATTTGGTCGATAAAAGAATTTCTTGCCTACATTACCAAATGCCTCTGAAATAAAATCAGACCCTATTGAGGCTAAAGAGTCTTTTAGTAGTGGACCGTTCTCTGGATTTTTTCTGTCTAGCAATAATGTCGTGTCTTTTTTTGATAGGCAATATCGAATCTTTAATGCCCATATGAAATAATCCTGTTTTGTTGCGGTACCTTCCCTTACTTTTTTCTCAATTAGACCGAAAGCCTCTGAATTGCATACCCTGCAAGCAGGAATAGTAGCTTGACTGTAAAGTATTTCTGTGTTGTTCCATAAGCCCAGATGCTGATCTTTTAGGTCAAAGTGTTTTTGAAGCCATCGCGGGATTATATGCTCTTTAGTTGTTGCAGGCTTTCCACAAAAAACGCACGTTTTGCTCATAATAATACTTTGGGGTTAACGCAGAACTAAGCTGCGGCGCTAGATGCTTGCAGGCAGCAGGCAGACCGCGCCGTCAGCTTGAGTGACTTGTTAGGCGTTCATTTGAGCCTAGCATAGTTCATAGATTGCGTCAAAGTGTACACTCGGCCAGTTATTCAACTGGTACTCTGAGTCAATAAAGTCCCGGATTTCATAATCGCCTTGCAATTATCAAAGTCCTTCCAACCGTTCCTAATATGCGTTTTTCCTGCATCTTCTGCACTTCGTTTCCGGTCATACGTTCAGATGACAAGGGAAGGGGCGAGGGGTCAAGTCTGCTCTTGACTCTTGCTAGGAAGGGGCGAGGGGTCGGAAGGGGCGAGGGGTCAAGTCTGCTCTTGACTCTTGCTATATCTTGGAAGGGGCGAGGGGTCAAGTCTGCTCTTGACTCTTGCTATATCTTTACTGGACAAGGACAGGCGACGGTCATATGTTTATGCATTTCTTTCGATGTTGAGAAGCAGGTGCTGTTCTGATGCCAATCCTTGTCCCCCTTTCCACTGTTCGGCTGACGCTTGATTGGAGCATGCCAAGTTTGTTGGCAACTGATGTGGTACTGTTGCCCAGTTCCTTTACGGCACAACAGCAAAGCTTAGCCTTCCGGTGCGATTTGGGACGATGAGAATCCGGGTATCGCAGTGCGGGAAACTTGATTATTATGAAACCAGATCAAAAGGTAGATCGCTGATATCGCGCAAGCGTTTCCCGGTTGTCAAGGTGTCGAGCATATCTTGCTGGTCCTCATTTCCACTGTCTTTGACCGATGAAGCCAATTCCATGAGGGCCATGTGATAAACACAATCAATGTCACCGGTTCCCATGGCCAGAGATGCTAATCTAGTTGGCATTGGTTCAGCGGTGACACAAGCAATGTGTGGCGTCTTGCCCTTTCGGTTTCGGATTAGGTTCAACGCCTCTGTACGGGTATTCTGAGACCGGTCGCTTCTGATTGTCCACTTGCATGAAATACCGGCATGGAGAATCGGTTTGGGTGTCTGGTAGTTGCTCTTGCGCAAAGGAGTAAGCGTTGAAACCGGATCTTTACCCAAGACATCTTTACTTTGATTGATTTCGGAATCGGAGAGGGGGTTTCTGCCAATTACAATGTCCGGCCTAATGATGTAGTCGCCGCCCAAGGCCGCTGCAAGGTCTTTGTGTTCCTTGAGGGCACTATCCAGGGCGGCCAGATGCTCATATTGATCAAAAGCCGCAATGCCCACGGAGGCCTGACTGGCCGAGAAAATCCATTTTCCCGGCCGGATGTGATGAAGCAACTTGAATGCCTTGTTCAAGAAGTCCATGGTTAGCTCTCCAAATGTCGTTCCGACTGTTTGGCCTACAGGCGGACTTGTAGAAAGAGGAAAACCAAGCCTTTTTGTGATTCCAAATGCAAACACCCTGCTCGTTTTGCTACTTACATCGGCTAAGTTGGGGACACCAGATCTTAACCCGAGAATACGCTCGCAAATTTGCTTGTGATAGGCCTTTCGCAGTTTATTGATGGTCATGGGCAATGTAGACTCCCTCCAAAATACATGTCATTTCGGTTTAAGAAAACCGATGACATATTCCTTGTGCATCCTTTTTTCTATTTGTGACTTGGGTTGAGCATTTTCTCGAGCAGGCATCATCCTTCTATTACGATCTAGTCTGCGTTCCGCAATATCAATAAGATCAAACCCAACAGTTTTTCCTATCACGCCCAGACAGTCCGCTGTTTCAGTATCAATCCCTCGCATGACCGATGATCCAACTATTACTATGGCTGCTTTGCCAGGTTTTAGGACTCGAAACATTTCAGACAAAGACAGGGTTATCTCAGTGTAGTATCGTCTGAGCACAGTTCCTTTCTTGGGATCTTTTGCAAACACCTTTGAAACGATACTTTCGGCATAAGCCGGCAAGTCTGCCATCCTGAAATTGTGGACTCTTTCTCCTCCGATATAGTCTCCGCGCATTTTCCCCAGAGAATCAATACTGTGCCCGAACCAGACCAGGGAAAACTTGTGAGCTCGCATGTAATCAATGGCATTGGCAGCATAGGGGGGTGAAGTAACAATCAGGTCGATAGAATTGTCAGCTATCCCTAATGACTGAGTATTGCCCGAGAGGACATCGGCCTGGCCAGTGCGCCAGACCAGTTCGCTCATAAGCTTTAAATTCTTATTGAGCCGCTTCTCAAGCTCATCTAGCGCCGAACGTGGCGCCTTGTCAGCCATCCTATGCGGTCTGGTATGTGCCAGATCGTATGCCATCGAAACCCCGCCTGATTTTGTTATGATGATCGACGAGAGGGCAATCCGAAAAAATCGACGTATGTTATGATCGAGCAGGCCTTCAATTTTTTCAATTAAAGCAAGAAGTTCAAGCTGTGTTTCCTCCAAGAACCAATAATCCACAAACTTCTTTGTTGGGGGATCAAAGCGCATAGCCAAAGCGGCATTAAGCTCTTCCCTTTCGAATCGCAATTTGTGTGTTGCTTGTTCAATGACGGATTTTCCACTTCTCATAAGCTTCCCCACATCTACAGGAGTAACCTTTACCTTACCTATACTCAGAGCCAGAGGATCAATGTCCACGCCAATTCCATGTCGAGCGAGGAGCATAGCCTCCAATACGGCTGTGCCAGAACCGCACATTGGATCTAAAACTCTTTGGCCTGGCAACGTTAAGCCAACAACAAATTTCCCAGGCAACTGCGGAGGAAATTTCGCAGGAAAGGCGTGAAAATTGTGGGTGGCATACCTGCTGTTTATTCCATGGAAATCCAAATCCTCAGATAATAACTTTCGTAAGGCGCCTTCGTAGTTACGGGGAAGGTTGCTTCTTTCAGGAGGCCGAAGGTCGCGATGCGGTCCGAACAGATCCAATTGCACAGGTTGAATGGACATAAAGATTGCCACCTTTTCGGCTTAAAGATAAAGGGTTTGACCTGTTTGAGTTTCATTGTTTTTAAACCAGGAGGCTCGCAAGGTCAAGTGGAAATAGAACAGTTGCTTACCTGGCAACATTATGATCCATAAATCGAAGGGTTTTGTTGCAGATATGTAACCGATATCATAGTCAGGACATGGGACATGCATTTATGCGTTTCTTTCGATATCGAGAAGCACGTGCTGTTCTGATGCCAATCCTTGTCCCCCTTTCCACTGTTCGGCTGACGCTTGATTGGAGCATGCCAGGTTTGTTGGCAACTGATGTGGTACTAATCCCCAGTTCTTTTACGGCCCAATAGCAAAGCAGACTGCGAGCTTTTGCACGCTGCAGTTGCTTGCCAGGAAACAAAATCTCTCGGGGTTTCATATCGAACCCCGCCACACGATTGACAGCTTTACCAAAATCGTACCCGGCTTACCCTCACATCATGTGATGCAGCACCCCCGGCGCGTCGATACGAGCTCTTCGCGGTACATTCGAGCCTGTATCATATAATGTGTGACCGCCCCGTCCGGTTCTGCCTTGGCGTCGCTGATGAATCATCCGGCTTTCTTCGCCAACAGTTCGCGAACCGCGGGTACGAGTTCGTTGGGGACCTCCATGAAGGTCTGGCGGGAATCTGTTCTGTTTTATCATCTTAGTCTCCTGCGGCGTCGACGCCGATATGCTTTGAAGGGCAGGCATAGACCGCCGACCAAGAAAAAATGCTAAGTGTCGATAGTAGTTGCCTCAGCCACTCTCCTCTGCTTCGGGAACTTCAATTTCGATGGTTTCCCGATCACTGGCAAACCATTTCTGAATATACAGCGTACCGATAACAGGTGGCTTACCAGGGTTAGGCTTTTCCGCGTACTTGATTGTATTTTTGGTTTCTTTCTCCTTCTCAAAGACAATCTTCATATGATCACACCTCCGGTTCTAATTTCTCCACTAAAACGGAATCTGGTCTCCATACTGACTTTCATCACTCCAGCCATCGACAGGAATTTCATCAGACGGAGGCGTCCCACCATCTAACCTATCCAAAAAGAACTTTAACACAGCGATGGCTTCAGCCTTAGACCCGAGCTTGATCTTCCAGGGCACACTTTTGTTAATGGGCTCTTTGCTCCCATCTCTCTTCTGAGGAAACACCCATTCCATGTACGTCTTGCCGTCCTTGCGGTTTGCTGCTACAAGCGAAAACTCGTTTCTGTATTCATTTAGTAAAATGCCGTCGTCATATGGACTTGACGGGTATTTATAGAAAATCTCATTATCCATATTTCTTTTCTCCTAAAAGGGTTAAGGGTAGAGAAGCTGTCACTACTGCTCGGATCTCAGTTACAGGCCATCATCTTAAAGTTCAGCCTTCCGTGGCACTCTTGATACTACAATAACCAAAAAGTGACAAAAATACGAGGCTCTTGCCAACTTCTGCCGCACCAAGGTGTTTAGGTTTGGCTGAAACAGGCGGGAGTGTAACTTTCTTGCCACTCTATAATCGGCCACGAGAGGATTTTTTCATAGATCTCTAATGGATATCAGCAATTCTGTCAAGCTCTTAGGCCACATATTGCGGAAACGATTAGGTGACCTTGACAGTGATTGAGGCGCGGTGTATATTATGCGCATAATGATATTTTCCGAAAGCTGAAACAGAAGGGGGTTGCCATGGGAAAAGTCAGGGTGAACGTAACACTAGATGATGATCTATCGAGATTTCTCAAGGGGTTTTCGCTTTCTCAAAGACTGTCCATGTCAGAATTGATAAACCAATGGGCTTTGAATCTAAAACGAGCTCAAGAGAATCAAGGAATGGAGACCATTTTGTCATCTCCTGAATTCTACAAGTCCCTAATGGAGACTCTTAACAAGAGCCGATTGGGCAAGATAAAGTGGCACAGTCGCGAAGAGGTCTTTGGAAATGAATGAGACCTATTCGGATGAATTCATCAAATCGCTGAAAAAATTTTCCTCCGTTAGAAAGCGCATTGTCAATAAGATCGACAAAATATTGCAACATCCTCTGATGGGTGAACCTTTGAAATACGATCTTCGTGGTTTACTCAGTGTTCCAGTAGCAAAGAATTTTGTCATCGTTTA
>JAGMBW010000206.1 GCA_023129535.1 Desulfobacterales bacterium | reverse complement strand
TGGCAGCGGTAGATCTTGTCAATCGGAAGCCGGTTGAAATCCTCCGGATACAATATGCTTATCTTTCCTTTGATTCTGAAGGCAAAATCGACAACGCCGAACTGCAGAAACAAATGCGACTGGGTGTGGATATGGTGCCTCCTGTGGCCACTGAACGTGTATCCATGAACGTGCTGGATGCCAAACACCGCTTTGTTCAGAAGCGTTATCATGATACATACAGATGGAGGCCAACGCCCGAAATAGAGGCGGCGATTGTGAAAGCCGTATTTCGTAAACACTGACTCTAAGTGGTCGGATCTTTTTGACGTAACTGACTACCCTTGGCACATCTAATGCATGTAATTTATTGACAAAACAGGTACATGAAGCTGTTTTAGCTTGATACCCTGCAATATTTCCAATCGGGAGCGTCGTCACATGTCCTTAGCAAGAGCAGATATCGTAGACTTAGTTTATCGCAATCTTGGCCTGTCCAAATTTGAATCGGCTCAAGTGATCGAATCCATCCTGGAAATCATCAAGAGAACCCTGGAATCTGGGGAGGATGTTCTTATCAGCGGGTTCGGCAAGTTCTGCGTTCACGAAAAGAACCAGCACAGGGGTAGGAACCCCCAGACGAGTAAGGACATAAGGCTGAGGGCAAGGAAGGTCGTAACGTTCAGGTGCTCTGGGACTTTGAGAGACAAAATTAATGGGAAGAATTAAGACGGATTTTCGCTCTCGCCGCCGACGACACCTATCCGGCCTGTGGGTTGACCAAAGTCTGGCCCAAGAGCTTGACAGAATTGGTGATATCCATTACAAATCAATGACAAAATCGTCTGGTGGGCGATCATAGACCGTGGCAAGGAAGTTACACTCCCGCCTGTTTCAGCCAAACCTAAACACCTTGGTGCGGCAGAAGTTGGCAAGAGCCTCGTATTTTTGTCACTTTTTGGTTATTGTAGTATCAAGAGTGCCACGGAAGGATGAACTTTAAGATGATGGCCTGTAACTGAGATCCGAGCAGTAGTGACAGCTTTTCTACCCTTAACCCTTTTCGGAGAAAAGAAATATGGATAATGAGATTTTCTATAAATACCCGTCAAGTCCATATGACGACGGCATTTTACTAAATGAATACAGAAACGAGTTTTCGCTTGTAGCAGCAAAACGTAAGAATGACAAGACGTACATGGAATGGGTGTTTCCTCAGAAGAGAGATGGGAGCAAAGAGCCTATTGACAAAAGTGTTCCGTGGAAGATCAAGCTCGGGTCTAAGGCTGAAGCCATCGCTGTGTTAAAGTTCTTTTTGGATAGGTTAGACGGTGGGACGCCTCCGTCTGATGAAATTCCTGTCGATGGCTGGAGTGATGAAAGTCAGTATGGAGACCAGGTTCCGTTTTAGTGGAGAAATTAGAACCGGAGGTGTGATCATATGAAGATTGTCTTTGAGAAGGAGAAAGAAACCAAAAATACAATCAAGTACGCGGAAAAGCCTAACCCCGGTAAGCCACCTGTTATCGGTACGCTGTATATTCAGAAATGGTTTGCCAGTGATCGGGAAACCATCGAAATTGAAGTTCCCGAAGCAGAGGAAAGTGGCTGAGGCAACTACTATGGACACTTAGCATTTTTTCTTGGTCCGCGGTCTATGCCTGCCCCTCAAAGCATATCGGCGTCGACGCCGCAGGAGACTAAGATGATAAAACAGAACAGATTCCCGTTGGGATGGGATGCGGACCGTGTGCAACGTGTGCTCACCCATTATGAATCCCAGACAGAAGACGAGGCTGTTGCCGAAGACGAGGCTGCCTACGAAGACTCCCGCCAGACCTTCATGGAGGTCCCCTACGAACTCGTACCCGCGGTTCGCGAACTGTTGGCGAAGAAGACCGGATGATTCATCAGCGACGCCAATGTACCTGGGGTCAAGTCTGCTCTTGACTCTTGCTCTGAATTCATAAGAGTCAAGAGCAGACTTGACCCCAGGCCCAGGCCTTCCATACAGATGGAGACCAACGCCCGAAATAAAGGCGGCGATTGTGGAAGTCGTATTTGGTAAAGACTGATCGGGAGCGCCGTCACGTGTCATTGACAAAAGCAAATATCGTAGACTCAGTCTATCGCGATCTTGGGCTGTCCAAATTTGAATCGGCTCAAGTGATCGAATCCCTCTTAGAAATCATCAAAAGAACACTGGCCAATGGCGAGCATGTTCTTGTCAGTGGATTTGGAAAATTTTGCGTGAACGAGAAGAAGGAACGAAGGGGCAGGCACCCTCAGATCGGAAAAGATATAACGGTGAGGTCGAGGAGGGTGGTCACTTTCAGGTGTTCGAGGACGTTGAGAGAAAGGATTAATGGGAAAAATTGAGACGGATTTTCGATCCCGTCCCTGAAAACACCCATTCAGCCACTCGGTTGATCAAAATCTGGGCCAAGAGATTGAAAAAATTTGTGATATCTTATACAAATCGTTAATAAAATCGGTGGATGGCCGAGTAAAGATGTTGGCAAGTTATCGAGAACCGACTTGCTTCGGCGGAGGGTCTTACGAAGGCATGTGAGCCTGGCTCTGGATGCTAATATTCTGATATACAGATTTCTGGTCAGCTCGCCCTGTTAGCTTCCTACGATATGCTTTGACGATTGTTTTTCTTTTTAGGACGGTAAAGATAACCTATGAAAACGACAAACTACTTCACAACCAGTGTGATGGTTCGCCGTCCTTATCTCAAAGCGGAGTGGATCGAATATGTTCTCAGCAATCCCATCCGTACAACAGTGCAGACCAACAGGCGGATTTCCCGTTGGGCGTTCATTTCAGAGCTTGACAAATATCTGCGGGTTGTCACCGAACCGGACGGGGAAACAGTGCACAATGCATTTCCCGACCGCGGCTTTAAGCCATGAAATATGGGAGATAATATCATGATCTTTCAATACTATCCTGATACAGATATGCTTTACATTGAGCTTGCCAGGGGGGTAAGTACAGAGTCCGAAGAAGTTGCACCCGGCATTGTATTGGACTTTGACGAGAATGACAGGGTCATTGGCATCGAAATTGAGGACGCCAGCACATTCATTGATCTGTCGAGATTGGAAGTCTCGGCTCTGCCCATTGCCGATTTGATTTTGAGTAAGGAAGCCCCTGTAAGGAAGTTGGCCCAAGGCACAGCAGATTGAAGAGGCAAGGATGGGTATGGGGACGGTCATGGTGAGTTTTGGGGACATCCGTGAAATATTGACATTTTGCTT
>JAGMBW010000205.1 GCA_023129535.1 Desulfobacterales bacterium | reverse complement strand
CTGGTCGGATTGGGCATCATGCTTGGAATTACCATTTCCCTCGGTATGGCCCTTACCATCACATGCGTAGTGGTGATGGGCATATCAGGCAAAGCCATCTCGCTTAAAATGCTTGCCAAGCATGGCAGCCTGGCGATTACGCTCGAGAATTTGATTGAAACAACAGCCGGTCTTATGGTCGCAAGCCTGGGATTGTTATTTTTGGCCGCCATCATTTGATTGAAGTTCAAATACGACCTATCACCATCACTGAAGTGGATATTGTAAAGTTCCCCGTGCTTCCGCACGGGGTATCGGGGATTGGTCTTTCATGAAGAATCGCATTGACAAAACCAGCCTTCCCACTGGTGTTGAATTGCTCCACGATCCGGCCCTCAACAAAGGAACAGCCTTTACTGAAGAGGAGCGGGATGCATTGGGTCTTCGGGGGCTCTTGCCGCCGTGTGTCTGTACTCAGGATGAGCAAGTTATGCGCGCCCTTGAGAATTTCCGGAGAAAACCGACGAATCTGGAAAAATACATTTTTATGGCCGGTCTACAGGTGCGAAATGAGACCTTGTTCTACCGTGTAGTAATGGATCACATTGAGGAGATGGCGCCGATTATCTACACCCCAACTGTGGGGCAAGCGTGCCAGGAGTACGGCCATATTTTTCGCAGACCCAGGGGTATCTTCATCTCAGCAAAGGATAAAGGGATGGTAGCTGATCTGTTGAGGAACTGGCCTCATAAAGAGGTGCGCATCATCGTGGTTACAGATGGTGAACGGATTCTGGGTCTTGGAGACCTCGGCGCTAACGGGATGGGCATTCCCGTGGGAAAGCTTGCACTCTACACGGCCTGTGCCGGCGTTCACCCGTGTCTCTGCCTCCCAGTGGCCCTCGATGTGGGAACAGATAATGAAGATTTGCTCAATGATCCTCTCTATATCGGCATTCAACAGCGACGCGTTCGCGGAAAAGCCTACGACGACTTGATCGAGGAGTTTGTCACGGCGGCGCAGGAGATCTTTCCACATGTCCTTATCCAGTTTGAAGACTTTGCCAATATCAACGCCTTTCGCCTGCTGCAAAAGTACAGAGCCCGGATTTGCACATTCGACGACGACATTCAGGGAACGGCAAGCGTAGCCCTGGCAGGACTGTACTCGGCTCTGCGAATTACCGGAGGCAAGCTGGAGACTCAAAAAATCCTGTTCCTCGGCGCGGGCGAAGCAGGGTTGGGGATAGGCAATCTGGTTGTCTCTGCGCTGG
This sequence comes from Desulfobacterales bacterium, assembly GCA_023129535.1. Lineage (GTDB taxonomy): Bacteria > Desulfobacterota > Desulfobacteria > Desulfobacterales. The sequence goes on along the minus strand of JAGMBW010000205.1, from coordinate 869 downwards.
TTGATGAGGGACTTTCCGAGAAGGACGCACGAACCGGGTGCTGGTTTATGGATTCCAAAGGTCTGGTCGTGAAGAGCCGCACCGACCTGGGCCAAGAAAAGCTCACTTACGCTCATGACCACGAGTTCCTCCCTGATTTTCTCTCTGCTGTTGAGTCACTGAGGCCGACAGCGATTATTGGAGTTTGTGGAAAGCCCAAGATGTTTACTCGATCGGTATTGGAGGCAATGGCCAGATTCAACGAAAGACCCATCGTCTTTGCTCTCTCGAACCCCACCTCCAAGGCCGAGTGCACGGCCGAAGAAGCCTACGGCTGGACCCAAGGACGTGCCGTCTTTGCAAGTGGAAGTCCGTTTGATCCTGTCACGGTGCACGGGAAAACCTACGTTCCTGGTCAAGGAAACAACGCCTATATCTTTCCTGGTGTGGGGCTAGGCGTAATCACGTGCGGGGCAAGGCGTGTGACTGATGAAATGTTCCTGATTGCGGCAAGGGCGCTGGCCCACGAAGTGTCAGAAGCCGACCTTAAGCAGGGCCGCATTCACCCGCCTCTGGGGAAAATAAGGGATATCTCAGCTGTCATTGCCGGGGCGGTGGCTGAAGTAGCCTACGATCAAGGTCTTGCAGCCAAGCCGAAGCCTGAAAATGTGCTGGCATACGTCAAGTCTCAAATGTATGAACCGAAATACGAAAGTTATGTGTAATAACGAGAGCGTCTTCCTTCATTTCACAACCATTTCCTCAGCCGACAAAATTTGGACATAAAGTCTTCAGGGAGGAAGCCCATGAATTTTCTCGAAATCAATATCCTCGGAAATACGATACTGGTGCTTTTGGGGATGGTGCTTTTGGTGCTTTTGGGGACGTCC
>JAGMBW010000204.1 GCA_023129535.1 Desulfobacterales bacterium | reverse complement strand
CTTTCAAGCGAGCCTTCCTCCATAGCGCGCGCCACAGCTTTGGCATATGCAATGACAAAGTCCTCCTCGCTCAGAACATGATATAGATCAACATAAACGGTCAAAAACCCACCCTGTTTGGCCATATCAAGCACCGTCTTGATCAAGGATGTTTTCCCGTATCGCCTTTGAGAAAAGATGATCACATTGTGGCAGGATCGGATGTCACCCAGAAGCTCTTCAATTTCCTGTTCCCGGTCACAAAAACCTTCGCCGGATGCTTCCTTGTCAAAACTAAATGGATTTACCGGCTCCATTTTCAAACCTCACATGTTAAACTTATAGTATATAACTAAAGGTTAAATACCAAAGGTTCACAAGATTATCAAGAAATAAATAACGTGAGGGTTCATAAGACTTTTTGCCAATGCCTGATCCCATAAGCAATTGGCAAGGGGGGCCAATATTCACCATTGGTAGTCTCATGAGGTTCTCACATCATCATTTAGCCCCAATTCTCTCAGAGCCACTTTGGTTTCTTCAATCTTCTGTGTTGAGACCCCACCCTGCGGTGAGATTTCAACGCTGAGGTTCAGTTTAAGACCCTTACTGGCGGCAAACTTGGAAAGGACTTTGGTGTAGAAATTCATCCATTTTTGCGGTGGGATCTCACCAGTCCATGATAGCTTTTTGGGTTCTTCTGGCTCGAGCTCTTCCTTGCCCTTGCCCACAAAGGTTTGTTTCTTGCCGGGATCGATGACCACATTTTGAGGAGAAATAACGATCGACGTCAATTTGGGCGGCTCGATGTGTTTCTTGGCTTCTTCTCCTGTGATGATGAAAACGTCCTCTGAAACTTCAACGTCGTTGGCGCTCAACGGGGCTCCGTATAGGAAGGGATCGTACTCGCCATCTGGAGACTTTCCGACATAAGCGATCAACTTTGCAGCAACGCCACGTGCGACAGTCTCTTTCACTGAATCAGGATTGAGCAGGCGAGAAAATTGGGGTGAAGCAAAAATAGCGTCCCGAACTTGCCTGGTGCTCCATTCCTTGAATGCCGGGGGCCAATTTTTTAGGAGTTTTCTTGGCTGAATGTAGTCGGTGATCTCGTCTTCCTTGCGCAGTGTGCTCAGTATGAGATCAACCATACTATCCGCAGCGCTTGAATGAACAAGACCGAGATCGACCACGCGGATGGCATTCTCTTTGGTCAGGAGCATGATGTTCTTGTACGTCCGCCACACGGACTCCTTGAGGTCACGTTGTGCCTTTTTGAGGTTTTCTGAGAGTTGGCGTTTCTGGGTGTCATCGAGGCGGAGGTCTTCTTCTTCGTTGATATCCTCCCATGCAAGGAGCTTCCTCGCATTGTCTCTAAGGGCATCCGGAGTGTCGGGCACGCACCATATAAGAGCGTTCTTGAAGGTTCTGGCCGAGGTGCCGTGCTCCTTCATCATGGACTCCACTAATCGGAGGGTCTTTGTCTCGTCCTGCATGGATTGGTCAGGAGCAAGGATCACAAAAGTCAGAGCTGGTCGATTCGGTATTTGACTGCTTTTTTCCGGCAAGAAGACGCGATCCACTCCTGACCCCGCAACGAACACCTTCTGTACCTCTGAACGTATCCGCTCCTCGATCTTGGGTGGCTGAACACTCGCACGGCGGTCGGACAGGAGTTTATTCAGGTTGGGTTTTATACTGAACCAGTAGCGATTTTTTGAGGTGTCGAGATAGTAGCACGCTCCATGTGGCGGAACAAGTGCATCAAGGACCGTTTCCACGTTTGCAATATACAGGTCTGGTTCGCCAACTGCCATGCGAAGCTCGGGCAACGTAGTGTATCCTTGAAACTGACCGCCATTTGATTCAAAGAATATCGTTGTTGCTACCTTTCTGTGAAGCCGGGCTTTTTTGATCGTGTCTACTGACTCCTTGTCCAGCCTGATTGCATGGCATCCCTTCTTACCGCAGATGTCTGTAGTCACAGCTCCCTCGAGGCGACTTTCGCCAAGTTGCTCAAATACAGCCGCTCGGAAGAGGGGATCATCAAGGGGAGCTGTTCCCAGCCCAATCAGCGGGTCTCGATGTCCGCCTTTGAAGCCCTCCTGGTACGCTTTTGAGACCCACAGGGCCAAAAGCCTGAGGATGCCGCGCGTTTGTTGAAACCGCGGGAGTGCCTGCCATTTCCGCTCAAACACGGAGATCACCATTGGGTGGAAAGGGTATGTGGCGGAAAATGCTTCCCTTGCATTGTCTACGGGAAACCAGGCGGGTAACTGCTGCCGATAGTCGATAACCCAATCCGCATATTCAGCAACAGTCTTCTTGGCATCAGCAGGAAACCCGTTCCATTCAAACAGCCTACGCCGGATTATCTCCGATGCCTCAGCCTCGGCCGACATGATGACGGCCTTACCCAGTCTATTTAGAAGGTGCTTGAACCGCTCATGGTCAGAGTGGTCTTCGGCGCTCATTTCCAGCTCAGAGGCCGGTATGGAAACCACCAGAACAACATTATCCTGTCCTCTGGCTGCCTCTGACAGATTCTGCACAAAGTGGTACATCTGGGCTCCCATTCCCATTTTCCGGCTTCTGCTAACATAGTTCATCAACTCATCTATGAGAATTAGGCAGGGTTTGTCTTTGGGCAGAAAAGCTCGAATGACCTCGCCGGACGGGGCTGTCATCTGTTTTTCGTGCTCAGTAACAATCTTGAGCGCTTCCTTCCCTCCAAGCTGGTAGGCAATCTCGCCCCAGGGGGTCTTGCGAAGAGGGGTCCCGTCTTTTCCCCCGCGGCCGGAGATTGAGTCAAATTCGGTTCCCACGAAGACCGCAGTGGCTGCACAGGGCACGGATGGCGTGCCGGCCTTTTCTATTATCTTATTTACACCCCGCCACTTGCCAGCCTCAGGACCATGTTTTGAAAGGTGATATAGAAGGGTCAGGGCGTGAGTCTTGCCGCCGCCGAACTGGGTTGCCATATTGAAAACAGCAGATGTCTCAGTCTTTTCCCCGGCTAAACGACGGACTACCTCGGCAGCCAAACCGGTCAGGTTTTGCGTCATGTATGTGCGCTCAAAAAACCGCTCTGGCTCTTGATAATCACCGGGAGCCCGACCGTCACGCACCTGGTCCAGATGGACTGCGAATTCCGATGCGTCAAGTGGCTTTCCTTCCCGAAGGTCTTCGCGGGGAGTTACGACTTTGTACCAGGGTTTAAGGGGCATCCTGCCCTCCTATTTTCGACTTTGGATTTTCGATTTTAGATTGAGGCCCCTTATACTTCATTTTTCATGCGCGGACTTCCTCGAAAAGCTCTTCATAAATTTTTTTAAGTCTCCGGGCTTCTCCTGTGACGCTGTCCCAATTGAGCCGCTTGTAATGCTCATAAAAATGGACCAGGTGCTCACCAAACGCGCTTATGGCTTCATTCCTGGATTCGCCAGTCGCGAATATGCCAAGGTTTTCGTCTTCCGCAAAAAAGAGTGTTTGTCCTTTGGTCACCTCACAAACCACTTCCACCAAAGGTGACTTCGGGTACACTTCAGAGATTTTGTATTTTTTTGACATATTACCCCCGAGACATTTCTGATTTTTGATTTTCGACAATTATCCTTCTTCAGGTTTTTCCTCCGGCGGCCGGATTCTTAAGCGTCCTGGCTCTGCAGTTACAATGGCTCCGGCTTGCAGTTCGTTTCCATATATGTCAATTACACGTAAGCAAACTACCCCTTGCTGCCTGGCTCCAAAATTAACAAGGCGAATGATCCCGGAATGAGGTGCCCCGTGCACGATAGCTACCTCACCGAAATCCTTGTCCAGAGTTACAAGGATACGACCTTCCTTGTGGGCCCGTGCGAGGATTTCCTCATCACCTGGATCTTCCAGCCAGTCTCCGGCCCACACAACATCATGACCGGAGACTTCAAGGTCTTTCCGGGCTCCACCCCAAACGCATGTATCCAAAAGGATTTTCATGCATAAGACTCCAAAGGAAGTTGTTCCATCCGTTCATGACCGACCATCCTTCGCGCATAGACCAGGCAAGCTTGAATATCTTCCTGTTCTAACCAGGGGTAACCTTCAAGAATGGTTTCAACCGTATCTCCCGCAGCCAGCATTCCGAGGATATGTTCAACAGCAAGCCGGCGACCCCTAATAATCGGCTTCCCACCGAAGATTTTAGGGTTTACAGTGATCCTCTCCAAAATCCTTTTCTCGTCCATAACTATTACCTCTCGTTTATCGTTTTTACTTCTTGTTTTCAATTCTAGCTTGGAAGGATACAATATCTGTAAGCGTTCACAGGTTCAGCGTTCACCGTTCAGGGTTACCTTTCTTTCGGTGACCTTGCTCGTAGGACAATTCAAATTTTCGGTCAACCCTGAACCTCTGAACCTGTAAACGGATACAACTATCTCAATCGAAAATCGGCAATCGAAAATCTAAAATCCCAACCCCTTTTTCTTGGCCAAAACCCCATCCACCCAGCGTTGGCCATTTTCGATTTTCGATTGCCGATTTGCGATTGAGATAACCTTTTCTTTGGTGATTTTATACAAGCACCCAGTACGCCAACAATATCATTGGCGTTTTTTCCTTGGTTCTTTTTAGTCGAAAATCGCAAATCGAAAATCTAAAATCCCAAGCCTTTCTTACGCGCCAACACTCCATCTACCCACCGCTTCTCGTCGACGTTTGGTGGATAAAGTGCCGAAAGAGCCTGGGCCAGGCGCCAGAACCTTTGATCACGTCCAATGCCTTCTTCCACCAGAAAGCGTTTTAGCGTCTCCCCGCGCCCCGCAGCAAAAAGGATCATGCATTGGTGGAGGCGATCAAGAACTGTCTTCCCGCCTGAAGGCGCGAATTTTTCATCCCAACTACTCTGTTCTTCAGCTTCTTCAAGGTCGGCCATAAATCCGAATTTCCTCTGCTTATCCTTCTTTTTGCGTTTACCTTTTCGTTCTTGAGCACTGTCTTTCCCAAAAAGATGTTGAGTCCGCTCAGACACCGGAAAAAGTCTGGCTTTATCACCCTTGACCTCCACCAGGTTGACAAGCCGCTCCAGGTGAGCCCCAAGCCCCTGAGCAATTTTCCGGGCTGCATCATACTCAAGACAAAAGATTTGCGATTTGCGATTGTCGATTTGCGATTGGTTTTCCTCATGGCCCGCTTTTTCCAAACCCACATCTTCATTCGTCAATCGAAAATCGGCACTCGAAAATCCCAGTGTCCAAAGCCACATAGCAGTGAGACGAGCATCTTCGTCAAAATCGGTCGCATCGGCTCCTTCAAAGATCATGTTGAGTGCCTCTTTTGCCACGGCAGCCCAGACGTATTCCAAGTATTCTTTTAGCGTCACCTGCTCACCACTAGCCTTTTCCACGCTGGTATACTGTGAGAAGATTTCAAGGGCTGGACCAAGGCATGCAAAGATCGCATCAGCACCCACTACACCTTCCGTAGCTAACCGTGGCATCCAATCATGGATGCGTTTAGGAAGTTCTTGGAGGACATCGCGCCAGTCGCCGATGTCATCGGTGCGGACGGAGCCGTCCGGGTTTTCACGAGGACGGCAGACGATGTGGATGGAGGAACCTAAGACGCTTTGCCTGGCTGCAATGATCCTTGAAGACATTTCCGTATCAATAGGCCATGAAGCGGTAATTGTCCAACCTGCATCAACCAGACTGTGAATGAAGGCTTCCCATGCGGATGTTTGTAATTGTGCAAAGACAATTACACCAATTCCATCATGACAGCAAATACGCCGGCCTTCGTTCAGAGCTATACACATTTGCTTTTCATAGTAGATATTGTTTTTTCCATTATGTGCTTTAGCTTGAGTAGGTGACGAGACTACAATCTCATCCTCTTTCGGGGCTAAATGTGTACGAAATAGGTCCGGATATTTATTTCCAAGACTTCTTTTTAACCAAATATAGAAGAAGTCTGAGAGCCCAGCGTATTGAACTGAATAATAGTATGGTGGATCAGTGATGAAGCCCTGAGCGGAATCATTAGGGAGGGGGTGAATCGTTGCAGAGGCTAATTCTATTTGACCTGAAATCGATCCAGTAGCCTTAATTGCTCCTTCAAGAGCTTTCACGTGCCAGTCAATTTGAGCCAGTATATCACCGCTCGCACCTCCCATTGGAGCAGCCTCCGAAAAATCCCAGACCATTGGAAAAGCCTGTCTACCAAATGTATCCGCTATATTTTCTCCAGTTGATGTCCAACGACACAATGAAGAGTTGTGCTGAGCTACCTTATTTGTAACCAACCCCAAACACGTTTGCACAGCTCGGGTCAATTCCTCTTCACGTTTCTGTGCCAGTTGCCTTCCGGCCTTGCGTACCAACACTACCAAACTGGTCAGGGTCAGCATCTGGCGCTGAGTAAAAAGTGACCCCCAAGTTTTTATTCCATAGATAGGTGCTGAGTTGTTGAACATTTGATATTCAGTATTGGACTCATCTGGCACCAAACTCATGTCACCTATATGTTCATGCTTCCGTCGTTCAAGTTCCTCTGATGCAGATCGGACTGCCTGCCAATCCGCTACTGTCGGTGATCGGTAGAATCGCCCTTTCATCCCTGGCCTTATTATAACTACGCAGAAAAGCCGAGCATCATTCGTACCGCCCTGGCGAGTCTTCAACTGTTCCCGCACTCGTGCCACAGGCGTTGTGAATCCGGTTACAGGGCATGTCGCCGATCCGCGGGCTACAGTACCTGGTTCAACTTCCGCATCTTTCTTTGGCTTGAAAATCTCCAACAACGGGCGGCGCACCCTTCTGGTCGTCCCGTTTTCGTAAGTGACCTCGACTGTCTCTGTCTGTACTCGATCTTGATCATCCCGCACCCAGCGAAACGCTCGCTTGCGACTCGTCTTTTTTGCCAACCAAAGTGAACGTATCAGCGGCACCTCTACCGGTGCTTTCTCCTCACCGGGTGATTCCGATAAAATCGTGCGTGCCCAAAGATAAGCAATTGGAATCGCCCCATCCGCGTCTTTCGGATAAAACTCAGCCAACTCCTTCTCCGCCTGCTCTTTGATCCACTGCCCCCATTTTCGAACCTCATCCACAAGTTTCCGGCCATATTTCGGGATATACTCCAGCACAACCTTGTTGAGCAAAACAGCCACGGGATTGAGATCACTCGCAAAGGCATCTGCGCCCACCCGAAGCGCTTCCAACGGGATGGCACCACCCCCGGCGAAAGGATCCACCACCAGCGGACGTGATCCGGGCTCTCCACCCAAAGCCTCATGCGCTGCCTGGGTCAGCAGGCGACTTGTTTCTATGTACTCAGGAACCGTCGAACTGTCCCAATTGGCAAAATCGGCAATGAAATCGAGCAAGGCAGCACGTAACTCGACCAAATCGTCCAATTTTCGCTCATTCTTGGAAATGGCAACAAACCGGGGCATGCTTTCTCCACTGAGCAAGGGCAGGTGATTCTTCGCCCACTTCATCATCTGCTCCCGGGCGATCTTACGGAACATATCCGGACACAGATCATCCGCCGGGTCAGGCCATAGCGACGCGCAGATCACTGCCCGGCAGGCCGCGAGGGGGCGCCGCGCCCACCATTTATGAAGCGTGGATATGTGGCCGTGTCGGATATACTTATCACGCCGAGCGTGTGCTGAGATCCGCTTGATAGGAAGGTCAACTTCAATGAGGCGTTTGGGATATCTCATTCATTGCCCCATTCTTTGAATGCATTCTGCAGATCTTTCAAGAACTTCGCAAAGGATGCGTTCGCCTGCCAGCGCTCTATATGTGGTTCCGGGATAGCTCTGTTTCTTAATGATTTAAGACGATTTTTTACCAGGAACGAGGACCAAAGTAAAGGCCAAAGCCCCGACTTAACCTGTATTATGACACGACAATTGTGACAGATACGGCGTACCGATTTCGGATTTCGGATTTCGGATTTCGGATTTGACCCAACCCCTATTTAACAGGGTCCACACCCAGGATTTCAGCGAGATCCCTTTGATAGAGCTTCAGGTCCATTCTCTTTTTCCTGATCTGTTCACCCATGGTTCTGGGATTGACAGGATAACCGATGGGCGGTATGGTTGCCATGAATGTACGTGCACATATACAAACCTAAATTGAGCGATTTTTGTAGCCGCAACCTTTAGGTTGCGCATTTCAAGGGGATTGGCCATTCACCCAACAGGCCTGCCCGCCATTGCCATGCCTGCTGGCATATAAGCTATATATACACTGTGCCAGGCGATGGCAGGCGGGTATTAATAAACGCAGGCTAAAGCCTGCGGCTACAGCATTTTTGGCAAAGAATCGCTCAATTTAGGACAAAGATTCATCGATATCGGTCAAAGGTCTCCGGTCCGCTGATGGATCGCATGGACATTCACGTGGAGGTGCCGGCTGTGCGCTATAATGCACAGATGAACAACCGCCATATCAAAAGATACTGTCCTATTGACGGGGATTGCCACAACCTTTTTGAAGCGGCTATCGACAAACTGGGGCTTTCCGCCCGGGCCTTTACCCGCATCCTGCGAATCGCCAGAACCATCGCGGATCTCGAGCAGGCTCCAGACATCGCCGTGCACCACGTCTCAGAGGCCATCCAATACCGGAGCCTTGACCGGAGCAGCCTGTTTGCGTGAACAGGAAGGCTTTTTGATCCTCAATCACTTTATTCAACCGCAAAGTTGATGTGGATCCATTTCTTGAAGAAGACATCGATAATTGAGTACTTATGTTGATCCCTATCCGCAAGGCCCTTTTCTACGAGCCCCTTTAAGGCCTTGCGAAAGGTTGGCGCAGACGCCAGACTATATTTCTGAATAACTTCTCCTGAAAACAGCTTCTCGTGGGGTGATAGATTGGCCAGGGCTATCAATGCCTGTCTCTGGCGAATAGGTAGCAACTCCCACACACTCTCGTATCTGGGAGAGGTCCGGCGAATCGTAAGGGCTATAGCCCTGTCCAGATCTTCATCCGTTATGGTCGAATCTGCAGAACTGATTTCCCAAAGACTGTGGGAGACATACTGGACATAGTACGGATGGGACTCACATCTTTCGACCAAGCTGGCCCCTACCTGTCTGGGAAGGTGCTTTCCGGTTGATCGG
>JAGMBW010000203.1 GCA_023129535.1 Desulfobacterales bacterium | reverse complement strand
TAATCGAATAAGGCTTTGTTACTTTTTTACCCGCGTCCCCATTCCCATATTTCCCCACGCCTCAGGCTGACAGGGATAGAGTTGGCTGCGGGGGAGGTGGAGGCTGTATGATGGGGCCGGTGCCATTTTCCTATTATTGACAATTGTCCAAAATGGGTGTACGATTGTTACGACTTCCCCATGATCTTGGATTTTCAATTTTGGGCACCTTCATTGATTAGGAGGCTTGAAATGGCTGAAATTAATATTGTAAAAACCGATTCCAGGGGAAGGGTCACGCTTCCTGCCCCTTTTCGCTCTGAACCGCTTTTTGAATATGTGATTGAAGGGGACCAGATTACCCTGTACCCTGTAAGAACGGTCAGAAAGTACCCGGACATGTCCGATTTGCCGGCAGAGAAACTCCCCGCTGGTTGGGTAAAACAAGAAGAGGAAGTGAACAAGGATACTCGTAAGGGAATATCGGCCCGCACGCCGACCGAAGCACTTAAGACTTTGAAGGAATAATCATGTCTGGAAACGCCCCTCCCTTCAAACTTTTCTTTGAGATCGTCTTTCTTGAAAGCTATTCTCGCCTTGAGCTACGCGAAAAGAAGGCCATTGACAAGGCTGTCAAACTACTGGCAGCCAACCCGAGGCACCCTTCGCTGAACGTCCACAAGGCTAAGAATGTGACTGCCAAATATCCTGTGGGTGGAGATGATGTATTCATCACCTACGCTACAAAAAACCTGAGACTCACCTTTGAATACGGTCCGGAGCCGGGCATGATTGCGTTCCGCAATTGTGGACCCCACGACAAGTGCGAAAGAAAGATGTGATCGGATACCAGAAGATGGAAAAACTGCAAGCACGTGCTTTTCGGCGCGCTAAGAATAACACCAACTTAGGCCGGGCCTTTTGGCACGAACACTTTCTCACGGTAATACTTGAGTTCGTTTATCGATTCCTCTATGTCCGCTAAGGCGAGATGGGCTTTCTTCTTTTTGAAAGGAGCGAGGGAGGGATACCATCTCTTGACCAGTTCTTTGATCGAGCTCACATCGATAATGCGATAATGAAGGAATTCGTTGAGGGAGGGCATATGCTTTGCCAAAAATCGGCGATCCTGCCAGACGGAATTTCCGCACAGTGGAGATTGTCCCTTTTGACAGTAAAGAGAAAAAAAATCGAGTGTTTTCTCTTCAGCCGTACGGCAGTCGTATGGAGACGCCTTAACTTTAGCTATAAGCCCGGAGGCTTCATGATGTGTCCTGCTCCACTCGTCCATGGCCACAAGAATTTCTTCCGGATGGTGTATCGCTATGTTAGGGCCTTCGGCCACAACTTCCAGGTTGTCACCGGTAATGATACTTGCAATTTCAAGGATGACTCCCTTTTCGGGGTCGAGGCCGGTCATTTCAAGGTCTATCCAGATTAGATTAGAATTCAATGCAGGTCTCTCCCTTCCTGTTTATGCGAATACCTTAACCATCAAGGGTATAGCCACAAAGGTCCCCAGCGAACTTCCTATATTTGTAAATACGACGACCAGTAAGATTCGTGTGATCTTGTTTTTCCAGAATCCCTTCAAGGAAGAGATGTCGTCACTCAGGCGCTCGAAATCCCTTACTTTTGGTTTTCTCAAAAGGACCTCGACCAGTCCGGAAACCCACCCGGCAGCAATCATGGGATTGAGAGAAGTCAGGGGGGAAACGACAATCGCGGACAAAACGGTCACCGGATGGGCAAATGCCACCGCAGCCCCGAGACCTGCCAGGATCGCATTGGCCAGGACCCACCATTTTATCATAAGGGTGCCAGCAACGGTTCCTGCAGTAAAAAAGCCTAAGATAATGAGCCCAACGATGACAGCGGGGATGCCCCATTTTAAGAAACCAATCAGCTTGCTCCTTGGGGGCATTTCGTCAAGCGCGTCTGTATCTATCGGCTCTTTCCAATACCTTTGAATGCCCGGAACGTGTCCGGCCCCCACTACTGAGACGATCTTTTTCCCCGGTGCGGTCCTGATTTTATAGGCAAGGTACTGATCTCTTTCGTCGATCAGGGTACGCTTTAGTTCAGGAAGTACTTCCCCGATCTCAGAAAGCAGCGTTTCGAGGACATCTTTATTCTTCATGTTCTCGATGTCCTCTTCTTTAATTTTTTCAAAGTCTCCCATAGAAATAACGAGGTGGGCTGCGAATTTCATTTTCGTCCAAAGCCCCATAAGCCGCCAGGTTCTCGACAGTGTGGTGCGTATATCCCTGTCTACCAAATGTATATTGGCGCCAACTGCCTCAGCAACCTGAATGGCTCTCATTATTTCCTCTCCGGGTTTGATCCCCAGCTTACGACCAATTTTCTTCTGGAAAGACGCGAGCATAAGATTTGACAGGAGAAGAAAGGCCTTTTTTTCCTTGATTAGCTTAATAAGATCCGTATTCTGCCATCGGTTCTTTTGTGTCATAGATTCGTATCTGGACTGACAGAGTTCAATGCAAACCGTTTCCGGCTTTTCCTCCTCAATCACCCTGCCAACCAGGTCTGCACTTTCCCTTGACACATGGGCGGTACCTATGAGCGTGATTTCCTTGTCTTCAAAGGTCAGTCGATATCTATTGTGGTTTTCCCTCATGGATATTCGGTTATGCAACGATAGGGTTTATTTTTATTCTGGTTTTGGTAGGTCTACTTTAAGATATAAAGGTATTTCTATGCCCTCTTTAATCAAGCTATAACTTGACTTGAATCGTTCATCAGTAAAATCATCAATGAGTTTATATGCAATAATACGATATTTAGTAAAGGTATTTGGTCCCACAAATTCGTATCCCATACTTGATAGCCAATCTTCAGGGGCAAATTCCTTTCCCCGTTTCAGGAATGCCTTGAATGAAACCAAATCTCTTGTGAGATCTGTTTCTGGATCTTTACTAATTCTTGGCCCCTTAATATTATACCCCTGACCGAGCAACTCCTCCAGGTAATCAAGGGTGTTTATCGGTCCAATAGTCGCGCTATCATTCATTTTGCCACCTATTTTTCAACCTGTGCGGTTAGGTATTGGATCTATCCTTAAAAGAAGCAAGAAAAGGACTATCAC
>JAGMBW010000202.1 GCA_023129535.1 Desulfobacterales bacterium | reverse complement strand
GGGAATAATCGACTGTTGTCACCGGCCCCTGCGCGGGTCTGCCTCCATTTATTCCCCCTGCTGCGTTTCTATTTAAAAAACGGAAACGCTCTGCCTTAAAACCGGGAGTGTTAACATTGGCAATATTGTGTGCAGTGCAATTAAGTCGGCTAATCTGTCCTACAGCCGTATTTGACAGTATCTCAATACCGTTAATCATATTTCCTGCCCCCCCTTCCTGCATACAAAATAAAGCAATTTGCATGCCACATGGTCGGAGGACGGAGGTCGGAGGTCGGAGGACGGAGGTCGGAGGACGGAAGTCGGAGGTCAGAGAGCGGAGAGCAGAGAGCATGGAGCAGAGAGTTAGAGGATTAGAGGTCGGAGAGCGGAAGAAGATAGGGGCCTATTGCAATACGCCCGTACTAAGAAGTCGGAGATCGGAAGTCAGAATAAATATCAAAGCTCACAAATGCCAAAAATTGCTCTGTTTGACAAGGTAATTAACGTCAGGAGGCAGGCAATTTTGTTTATAACAGGAATTTTTTTCCTGTTTTGGTGTGTCTGGTCAGGTTGGTCTTTGCCCTGACCCATAAGCGCTAAGTTATTTTGTAAACGTTCACAGGTTGCATTTATGCCGTACAGAATTGTTTTGAAAGATGAACATCGATGTTCGATGTTCATTAACCAACTTACTCTTGTCCTAATCAAGTTGCGTGCCAAGGCGGAAAAACTGCTCAGGAAGGAGGCCGGATTCACATAATCATTCGGAATTATTACGATGTTCCGGAAAAGAAGAAAAAGGATGGAGTTGGTATGGATACAGACAAAATGTTCAGTATCCGACCCGGTGGGAGGCAGGCAGGCTATTATGCCTGTCATTCCAATAGGTTAGTGAGTGTCTGATATACAACCCTTACGGGCGGATATTATACTTCTTAAGTTTGCTGTAGAGGGTGCCGCGGCTTATGTCCAATAGGCGGGCAGCTTCATGTTTGTTCCAATTGCACTCTCGCATAACGCTGACAATAAGATTCTCTTCGTTCTCTGACAGGGACCATTCCTTTGGTCTACCCGCCCGGCTCCGAATCCTGTTAGGGAGCACATCAGAACTAATGCGGCTGCCAGAAGCCAGAACCATGCATCTGGCCACAGTGTTTTGAAGCTCCCTTACGTTACCCGGCCAATCATAGTCCATCATTAACTTCATGGTCTCGGAATCAAATCCCGTGATTTCTTTTCCCTCGATAAGCCGGTGCATTCTCAGGAAATGATTGGCCAGCAGGGGAACATCTGTTATACGTTGCCGCAAGGGAGGAAGTTTTATTGGTAGAACGTTCAGGCGATAGTAGAAGTCTTCCCGCAGCCGGCCTGCTCTCATTTCCTTTTCAATGTCTTTATTGGTGGCTGCAATGACCCTGACATTGACCTCCACAGGATGTTCCCCTCCAACACGCTCGAAGCTCCTTTCCTGCAAAAATCGCAGCAGAAGCACCTGAGTTTCGAGCGGTAAGTCAGCTACTTCGTCCAAAAAAAGAATGCCCCCCTGGGCCCTTTCCAGCCGTCCCCGCTTCTGGCTCATGGCCCCGGTAAATGCCCCTTTTTCATGCCCAAAGATCTCTGAGTGGACCAGGGTCGGGACAAATGAAGAGCAAAGAGCTACGATGAACGGTGTATCGTGGTATCTACCGGCCTCGTGGATGGCGCGGGCCACAACCTCCTTCCCTGTGCCGCTCTCCCCTGTGATCAAGACAGTATCGGCTGAGTCGGCCACAGCTTGGACCAACCGGTAGATCTCCTGCATGGGGCGGCTTTGGCCAACAATTCCCATGAACTTATCCGGTCCGGTCAACTGCTCTTTGAACGCCTTCTCCCTAACCTCTTTAGTAATCTGGAAACGGATCATACCGGAAATCTGCCGGATCAGGGCTTCAACAAAGGTCAGACCATCTTCGGCATGTAAGTCCACAAAAGGTGAACCGAGCATGAAGAGGCCATAGCATTCGTCCTCAACTTCGATAGGTATGGCCATCCAGGTACGAAATCCCGCGGCCAACTCCCGGACAACCGGCGGACAATCGCCCTTTTTCCTTCCTGAGCAGGCTGGCGCAAAACTCTCTTTGGACAGAAGCTGTAAGAGGGCGTCTTCCGACTTCAGGTCCCTGATTCTCCTTTCGGCTCGATCATAGCAGTTTTCTCTGATTTCCTCTGTGCCCGCCTGAGGAGAATAGAAACTATCCCGGTCCGGACTCAGCAGGAAAATCAAGGTGTGGAACCCAGGATAGAAATCTTCCATCATATCCTGGAGGACTCGACACACTCCGTTCAGACTGTATTCCTTGGTCACCCTAAAAAGCACGCTGTTAATGGCCTCAAGTTCGTTATGTTTTCTCCTGAGTTCCTTTTCACTCTCCCGCAGTGCTTCTTCGGCTAACTTGCGCTCAGTAATGTCCTTTATGTATTTAATGATGCCCACCAGACGGCCATCGAGATTTTTGAGAGGAAATGCAGAAAGATCGATCCACCGGGTTGGATTCTTTTCTGAAGGAAAAGGCAGCATTTCGCTGTGTGCCTCGCCTGTCTGAAGGGTACGAAGTGACGGGCACCCAGGACATGGAGAGCGCCTTCTCTGGTAGGCCTCGTAGCATTTCTTGCCAAGGAGCGGCATCCGGGAGGCATACATTTTTTCCATCCAAGAATTCACGCGAATGATATTGAATTCACAATCAAGAACAGTCATCCCATCCTGTACGGAGTCGAAGACACTCTGGAGGAAACGCCCGTCCTGCCGAAAGGCATCTTCCGCCTGCTTTCGCTCGGCAATCCTTTGTTCCTCAATTTGAAAAACATCCCAGAAAAGGCGACCAGCAACATGGTCCATGAATCCGACAAGGTCTGGCTTGGTTTGGGAGATCTCATCGGCTATGTCGTCTCGACCCGTTAGCTCAATGATCATATTGAGATCCTTGAGCTTGTATAGATCGCGATAGTTTCCTGTGGTGGAAATCCCCTTTTCCTGGGCATAGCAGTAACCCACGGCGTGCGGATTGATATCGGCTACCCCGATCAGCTTCATTCGGAGCGCCTTGAACTTGTCGGAGAATATCATATCCATCACTAACTTGCACGCTCGACCTCCACCCACAATGGCTACGTTGAGAGCTTTATCCTGTTTCATGAGCTGCGAGGTTCTATTCTTTCAAAACTTTCTTGACTGTTTTAATCAACTCAACGGGATCGATCGGTTTTTCAAGGTAACCGTTTGGTACGGTGTATCTTGTTAATCCGGTACTCTCGACGAATTGCTTCTCATCACGCATCGGCTGCTTGTACATGAAGTTTCTGAAATCGACACCAGTCACCTCAGAGACACCAGTGACCACGACCACTGGAATATGGCTCAGATCCGGGTCCTTTCTCAAGTCCTGAAACATTGTAATGCCGCTCTTCTTCGGCATCATCAGGTCGAGCAACACCAGATCAGGCTTCTCCTTGCGCAAGAGGTCAAGGCCCTCGACTCCGTCTTTTGCACCAATGCTCGTATAACCGTTTTCCTCCATAACCGTACTCACAAATGTGATAACGTCCGGCTCATCGTCCACGATCAATATTTTCTTGGACATTTTCCTCCTCCTTTCAGTGATAACCGCAAAAACCTTTATGACTTACTCGGCACCCCTGCGGACACCTATAGCACAGAATGCCACTGTTTGAAAGATCGAATTGGAACAAAGAAAACCCTTTGATTGTCTTGGCTCGTTAGGATATGGGGATCCTATATGAGATTCGGTACGGGTCAGAAAAAACTTTTGCGCAAAGGAAATCTATCATCCTCCTTTTATATCAACTTACCGTCAATCATGTCAAGGTCAATAATACTGAAGAGAAGAGGGTCACATCTTACACGCACAGGCACCAGCGAGCGGTGGCTGCAAAGAAGTTGGCAATTTCTTGTAGTATATCAGGAGCTGCAATTACAGTGAGATATAAGCATATTGCCAGAGAGATGAAGCGAGATA
>JAGMBW010000201.1 GCA_023129535.1 Desulfobacterales bacterium | reverse complement strand
CGATCCGATTGAGCAAAACCACAGGGCACGAAGTGAAGCTGTAGCGCTATAGCGGGCTATTTCGAGGATTTTGTGAATGAGGATCGGGCAAAGATGGCCTGAAGCTGAGATGCGAAAATGGAAAGTTATTTTGGGGCGAGCCCTATGCAAACGTCAAATCTAAATGGGCTCAAACCTTGATCAGTGATTACGGAAGTACCCCCTTTTCTCCTTCTAAGCCAAAAGCGTCGGCGACGGCGGGGTAGGTAATCTTGCCTTTGTAAATGTTCACCCCTTTACCCAGGGACGGGTCAGACTGGATAACGGCCTCGACACCCATATTGGCCAGCTTGAGCACATAAGGAAGGGTGGCGTTGCTCAGTGCGTACGTGCTAGTGCGAGGCACAGCTCCTGGCATGTTGGTCACGCAATAGTGAATTACCCCGTCCACTGAAAAAATCGGCTCAGAATGCGTGGTAGGCTGAGTGGTCTCAACACAGCCGCCCTGATCGACAGATACGTCTACCACCACGCTGCCAGAGTTCATAGTCTTGATCATCTCGCGCGTCACCAACTTGGGCGCTTTTGCACCCTTGATCAGCACTCCACCCACCAGAAGATCAGCTCGGCGCACACTTTCAGCAATATTGAGAGGATTGGAACTTAAGGTGACGAGTCTTCCAGCCGTTATTTCGTTGAGGTAGCGCAATCGGTCGATATTAATGTCAAGGATCATGACTTGCGCTCCCATACCCAGCGCCACCAGGGCTGCATTAGTGCCTACCACCCCCGCGCCAATAATGGTCACATCGGCCGGCCGCACACCCGGCACACCACCGAGCAGCTTGCCGCGACCACCCTTCATTTTCTCTAAGTAATGCGCGCCAATCTGAATTGCCATCCTCCCGGCTATTTCGCTCATTGGCATCAACAGCGGTAAGCGACCATCAGGCAGTTCAACCGTTTCATAGGCGATACCGGTTAGCCCGCGCGTAATCATTTCCCGTGTCAAACGCTCGTTTGCCGCCAAGTGCAGATAGGCAAAAAGTACCAGATCGGGTCGCATGAACTCATATTCGCTGGGCTGTGGCTCTTTTACCTTGACTACCATCTCAGCGCTCCAGGCGTCAGCACTGGAGGACACAATTTTGGCCCCGGATATTTTGTATTCCGCGTCGGAGAAATCGCTGCCCTCACCGGCACCCGTCTCGACTAACACCCCGTGCCCCGCTTCCACCAAGTGGCGCACTGCTCCAGGCGTAATACCCACTCGGTACTCGTTATCCTTGATCTCTTTTGGCGTTCCGATAATCATTCTGCATCCCCATGAGGCACCGGCCCAGAAAAGGTCATTGGACCATCTTTTTCCCCTTCTGCTGAAATTAAACCGACATGCAAAACAGTAGCAAGAGATGTTGCCCGATTCTTCTCAGTAGGGGAGAAATGGGATGGGTCCTTGATCCATATCCTCTGGCGACCTTGCCATGAAACATCGAATAGGTAAAGAAGGCATAGTAATCTGGATGACTTAGGATGAAGTCCGGTGACTCTGGCAGGCAAAGACGCCTATACTCTGCCCAGTCCTCCTGTGTCAGCTCTGACTCCACCCCCGGCCAGCGCATCTGAAAGAGAGCTATCAAGGCACTACGAAGATCATCAGTCAGCGGGGCATAAGCGTCGCCTGCAAAGGTTCGGACCGTGGGTTCCTCCAAACCTGCGTCGCGGAACCAACCCAGGGCGCGCAATAAGTGCAACTCCGGGCTTTTCCCCTCAGTGAAAGGGGCAATCCCCGAAAAGGTCGCATTAAGGTGGGCCTCCAACAAGGGATATCCCGGAAGGAGTTTCTCAGAAGACCAGGCAATGATGGCCACGCTGCCGCCAGGCTTCACTACCCGTGCAAGTTCCTTCACCAATGGCAGAGATTCTAGAGGAGCGTAGCCCACGCAATCCACACTCAATACCCAATCGAAGGTATCATTGTCGAAAGGAAGCTTGTTCACGTCTCCTTCTTGAAAGGAAATCTGTTCCGACAAGCCGGCTTTCTCCACAATCTCCTTTGCATAAACCAGAAACTCGGGTGACAAATCAAGGCCGGTGACGTGTCCGGCGGGTCCCACGGCCTCCGCCAGCAACAAGGTATGACTGCCAATCCCGCATCCTGCATCCAGTCCTCGGCTCCCCGAAGGGAGTTGCAGTGCCTGGATCGCCGAACGAAGGGTTGGCTCTCTCAGAGTATTGAACACCATCAAGCGCTGTATGTAGGTGTCCGTGTCAGGCGCTTCGCTCGAAGTACTATTCTCTTCGTTTTCCATGTCTACACTCTTTTCCTGTTTATTGAGGCCACCCAACCAACAAAATATCTCTCCCTGTGTCTTCGCCTAGCCGGCGGCATGTTACCTCTACAAGAAAAGATGATCCCAGCCGTTGGTCTGCCATCATAATTTCTTTGTACTTGGGAAACTGATCTTCAAGCAATATCCTGAGATCGTTATCATGGGTACCGTCGGCTAGCATAGAGATAATGGCACCTCTTTCAATCCAATCTATCCTCTTTTCCTCAAGTTCACGAAGGAGACCGGAAGAAAGCTCTTTTTTGCACCATTCAGAAACAAGTAGGTGTCAGACCTACACTTTTTACAGAATTCTATTCTTTGTCAAATGTGTAGGTCTGACACCGTTCCTTTGTTCATTTCCGGGTGTCCAAAGCGATCTCGAAGGGTTTTTACAAAGACCGTGTCCGCAGAAGTCGAGAGCATCTCTAGAGGCGAGTACCCACGTTTCCAGGCCAGGAAAAAAGTGATCACAAGGGCCACGCCAGTAATCACAAAGTTTGGCCACGCATTAATTGCCCATTGGCCCTGCCAGGTAATTTCCCATGCATCGGAAAAGGGCAGGAGATATGGAATCGGCCACTGGTAACCATCCGGTCCCCGTGCCCCAACGATGTCCCCCAACAAATGTAAGTGAAAACTCAGAAAGGCAAGACCAGTCGTCAGCCACTTCTTCTTAGCCATGAAAAATACCACTGCCGCTACGAACAAACAAAAACCGAGATTATGCGCGAGAACATGGTGATAATCGGACCACCACAATAGTGGATGGTCCGACCCTTGCGTGAGCTTCTCGGCGATAATGCCGAAGCTGTCGATGTCAGGAATGACACCCGACACAGTAACTGCTGCCCGTTCCCTGCGGTTCAGATCGTCACTGTTGGCAACAACCCATCCCACCAGGAAATGGCTAACCGTATGCATGCTGTTTTCTCTTTTTTTCCAGTTCCTCAATATGTTGCTGGTACTCATGGATCCTTAAATTACATGGTATATAACATCATCTGTCTTCACAGTACTTTCACGAATCTTTTCAAGCATACTTATCAATGCCTTTTCAATATCATCCTCTCCTACCTTAATATCTTGCTCCTTCGGAAGTATCCTGTTAAGCAGCGCATTGATAACGTCCTTCACAGGCAAACAACTAGGTGTCAGACGTACACTTTTTACAGAATTCTATTCTTTGTCAAATGTGTAGGTCTGACACCGTTTCTTTTTTCAGACTGACAGAACCGAGATCGATTCCCATGTATAATCTGGCGCGTAGCATAATTGAACTTCTACCATATCCCCCTTCTTTTAACAAGCCCGAAAAGCTTTGACTGCATAGCATCAAAAGTTTTGGCTTGACCATTTTGACCCCCTTGTTGTAAAGTTAGCTCAAAATGTAACTTCTCAAAAAGTTCGGGTAATTCCTTGACACTGGCGTTTGCTGTCATTGCGAGGAGCGAAGCGACGTGGCAATCTCATCGCCTGGAGCCTGCCTTGGCGCTTCAGCTTACTATTAACCTGCCAAGCCAGTAATCCCGGTCTGGGCCAGGGGAGCGACACCCTCGCGAGATGCTATCACGCTCCCCAACCAGGTCTGGGCCAGGGATTGCTTCGCTCTGCTCGCAATGACTGTAACCCGGAGTTATTGAGAACCTACCTAACTTCTTGACAAACCCTTAGATTTTCAGATAAATAATGATTTCATATTCCCGGGATGAATGCGAGTGCGGCGGATGATATGCAGCGCAAATCCGGATTGCCAAATACTATGTCAGGCGTATCTGCCAGAGATTTATGCTGAGAAAAAATGCTAATATGTGCAATTTTTTTCAACTTTCTGTCCAATTAACAGGAGATTTGCCACGTATCTTGTGGTAAGAGGAAACTGAAAATGGCCAGCGGTCTGGAGAGCTTTCGCCTTGGTCATCGTTTTGCCTGGCCCCTGGCTCCTCTAGCGCTTTCCACTGTGGGGACATGGCTGGGATGAGGGGCCCACCGAAATCGGAAACAGATGGTTTAAGGGATGATCCAGGCGAGAGATTTCGAACGTTTTGAAGCTCGCCGCAGCAAGCTGCGGGGAATCTTCGACCGTAAGGAAGTTTGCCATTTTCAGATTTGCTTACTAACCCCGCAGCAGGCCCCGTTGAATGATGGATCGCTCAATGACATTATAAATTTCAAGAACGCTCCTCAAATAGCGACATCCTCCAGATTCTAAAGGAGATATTCTACGGGGCAGGCTGCGGGGAATGGGCTCGCTTTTGCGGTTCAAAAAGGAGATGTAATCAGAAAACAGAAAAATGGAGGAGGTGATGAAAAAAGACTAAGCTGTCAGGCAGGGAGTCGGTATGGTCCAATATTTGAGGTTTGCCCAGCCTTTTAATGGGTCTCCACATGAGCATTATGAGCCATAATGCCGGCAAATTGTGGGTTCAGTAATTCTGTATATTTGCTATATATCGGTATTGCAGAAAAAGCAAATACAGAAATTTTTCGGTAATATCAGCGTATATTGGGAAATACCGGAATTTTTCCAATAAAGTCACAAAAAGGGGAAACCTCGACCTTACGTTTTTTGTGTATTTTCGTGCTTTCTTGTGGCAATCATTCCTCACTGAATTGGACGTATAAT
>JAGMBW010000200.1 GCA_023129535.1 Desulfobacterales bacterium | reverse complement strand
AAGGTTTGCAACATTTCCATGGCGCGAATTGCCACCCAGCTCATGCTCGGCAAAAAGCTTGCGGATCTTGATATCAGACCCAGATCAATTTCTCACTTTGGTGTCAAAGAGGCTGTCTTCCCCTTCAATATGTTCCCGGAGGTTGATCCGCTACTGGGACCGGAAATGCGATCCACAGGAGAGGTTCTGGGGCTCGCAGACTCTTTTGGTCTCGCCTTTTATAAGGCCCAGGAGGCAGCTCAACAATTGCTCCCTTCCGAGGGGACCGTGCTGATCACCGTGTCCGAAGGAGACAAGCGCGTGTCCCTGGAAGTGGCCAGGCGGTTTCACGAACTCGGGTTTATGATCAAGGCGACTGAAGGGACCCACAGGTTTTTGGCCAACCAGGGCATTGAATCAGAACCGATCCGCAAGATGCACGAAGGCCGCCCCAATATTGTCGACGGGATAAAAAACAGGGAGATCCACCTGATCATCAACACCCCCAGCGGCAAACTGAGCAAGTACGACGATTCCTACATCCGAAAGGCAGCGATCAAGTATAAGGTGCCATATATCACGACCACGGCTGCGGCCGTTGCCGCGGCCAGAGGGATTGCAGCTTACCGCCGGGGTCATGGACGGGTAAAATCTCTTCAGAGATACCATAGAGATATCGAGTGATTGCGGATTGCGGATTGCGGATTTCAGCTCCCCACGGGACGAAATTAGCCGTCATTCTGGTTCCGATGCTCTGCGTTGGAACCCAATTCCTTAGACGCTCTGCGTCTTTCATGGCGCCAATCAGTTCCCCACGGGTTGAAATTAGCCTGTATTCAGTGGTATGAGGGCGCAGAGCGCCCAAAAGTCTGCGTTCCCACGCAGAGCGTGGGAACGAGAAAAAACCAGCAACCGGCAATGAGTATCCAGCATCCAGCTCGCCTGATTTCGGAACTGAAAGAGGAAGAAAAAAATCCGCATTCCGCATTCCGCATTCCGCAATGAGAGAAGTGAGGACAAGACCATGAAATCCTTGCAAGACAACTGTGGCGTCTTCGGTCTGTATTCGGATACCGAGTGTGCCCATGACATTTTTCACGGGATTGATTTCCTCCAACACCGGGGCCAGGAGTACTGCGGCATTTGCACCTTTGATGGCGGCATCCATCAGGTCACCCACTACGGTAAAGTGGCCAATACATTTAGACATGAGGAGCTGGAATACCTGAAGGGAACATGGGGCATCGGGCATGTGAGCCTGTGGGAGCGCCAGCCTGTCAGGTGGCAGTGCCAGATTGGTGAGATCGCCGTGGCATTCAGCGGCAACGTGCTGAATGCCGATGAGCTGATCGCAGACATGAAGGCCCGTGGCAAGGCCTTCTATCAGGAGTACAACATTGAAGTCGTTTCCAAGATCATTATGGAGGAGCAAGAGGTGGTTGCTGGCATTCACGCCCTTGCCAAAAAGGTGAAAGGGGCCTATTCGCTCTTGGTTTTGACAAGGGACGGCATTTATGCGGCCAGGGATATATATGGGTTCCGACCGCTCATTTTGGGGCAAAGGATGGGCAGGTACGCGGTTGCGTCAGAGTCCCGGGCCATTCAAAGCCTTGATATGGAGGTCGTCCGAGACGTGGCTGCCGGCGAAATTATCCTGATCAGTGACAAGGGATTTCAGACCATGGCACAGCTTGATTCTCCGCGCAGGGCCCATTGTGCCTTTGAGTGGGCCTATACTGCAAGTCTCGATTCCGTCATTGATGGTGTCCATGTCCAGGAGGCCCGGAACAACCTGGGCGAAAGCCTGGCAAAACGAGATATCGAGGAAGGAGGGTTTGAGGCTGACATCGTGGCTGCCGTGCCCATGTCAGGGATTGGTCACGCCATCGGCTATCATAGGCGATCAAAAATCAGCTATCAGGAGGTGTTCCTCTATAATCGATACGCCGACCGGAGCTATACGCAATCGACTCAACTCGCCCGGGAAAAGATGGCCAAGCGCAAGCTCTCTGTCTTGCATTATGCTGTTAAAGGGAAGCGGATTGTGCTGTGCGATGATTCGATTGTTCGTGGCACCCAGATCCTCCATAAGGTCCGGGACCTGAAAAGGGGAGGGGCCAGAGAAGTTCACGTGCGCATTGGCTGTCCGCCTCTCATACGTCCCTGTGATTTCGGCATCTCGACCCGCAGTTATGAAGAGCTGGCAGCCAGGCGCTACTTCAAATCCGGAAACATCACGTCCATGGAACAACTCAGGGGTATCGAAGCCTGCATGGCCGAGGAGATGGGGGCAGACTCTATGAAATATAACAGCCTCAACGCCTTTGTTGCAGCCCTGGGGATTCCAAAAGAGGACCTCTGCCTGATGTGTTTTGATGGCAGAAACCCCACGGAGGCGCAATAGGTCAGAGCCAATCCACTGAAACGCCTCAAGCAAACCCGCCCTATCACTAGCCCGCTGATACTTGACAGTTGCACAATACTCCGATAAAATATTTTGAAAATGCGAAAACTTTTTGAGTGATACAGTGACCATGCGGGTCCCATAGGTCAACAACACTTTACAAGGATTTCTTTTTGTGACCGAAAAAGTTCGGGTCAGCTCTGGGGTAAGCCAGTTGGATCGCCTTCTGGGTGGCCTTTTCATTGGCGACAACGTGGTCTGGCACGATGATTCGGGTAATCTGGCTTCAGCTTTTTGTCTCAATTTCCTGGAAGTTTCCCTGGCCCTGCAAAAGCCGGTCATTTACATCAGCTTTGACCGCTCTCCCAAGAACCTGCTTGATAAATTAGGGATCCTGGCTGAAAGCCCCGACCTGACTATCCTTGATGGCTTTACCTCTGGCAAAGGTGCCAGCAGCCCAATATTCATGAAGTTTTATGAGGAGACAGACCCGGAACGACTCTGCCAAGTTAAGATGATCGATAGGCCACGGGACATGGACCATGTCGTAGAGACTCTCTACGGTGTCCATGAGACCATGCATGGCGACGTTCGCCTGATATTCGAGAGTATGACCGGCATGCAGAAAATCTGGGGAGCCGAAGAGGCCATCCTCAAATTTTATTCCCACTCCTGTCCCCGGCTCTATGAGCTGGATACCATTGCCTACTGGATCATGGAAAAGCTGGCCCATTCGCAACGACTCAGGGCCCAGATCAATCAGATTGCTCAGGTTGCCATTGAGCTTTCCATAAAGAGGGGTACCACCACATTAACCATCCTCAAGGCCGAAAACCGAGGCACAGAGGACACCCATGAACCCCATCGCTACTGGACCAAGGACCTTACGATCACCTTTGATACGGAAAAACATGGCCGTGGTCAGATCAACCTCGGTTTGCGCATCAAAGAACTACGAATCAAGCGTGGCCTGTCCCAGGCCGAACTGGCGAAATCAGTGGGGGTGACGCCCAGCACCGTTTCCCAGGTGGAGGCGAACATCATCTATCCTTCTCTGCCGGCGTTATTAAAAATGGCCGAGGTCCTTTCAGTGGAAATCAGTTCCCTGTTTCAGCAGGCCCTGGAGTTGGAAAAACGGATCATTTTTCCAGCGGCAGAGGCCCTGAGTGTCGGTTTCCCTGGCCTGCCCAAAGGTGTTCTGGAGGGTAAGCTCCTAACACCGCCTGATTTTGATGGGAAGATGGAACCCTACATCATTGAAATAGAGCCCAATCGCGATCTCCCCGCCCATTTTTTCATTCACAAGGGCGAGGAGATGGGCTATCTTCTTTCCGGCAAACTCAGAATGTCCCTCAATAAAGCCGCCTATACGATTCGCTCCGGGGATGTAATCTACCTAACCTCCGAGATGCCGAGTCAATGGAGAAATCCAGGGCCCAATGTGGCAAGATTGCTGTGGATCAAATGTAAATAGGACAAAGAGCCTGTGCCACATGTGCACGGGTTTTTTTGGGTAAGGTATATTTAGTAAAACTAATATTGACAACCGTAATATTAGCGTATATAAACGTTAAGGGTTCAACGTCGATTTTGCGCAGAGGAAAAAAATTATGACAAGGAAGGTTTCTAAGAGCATTAGCGTATTGGAGTTCGGGTGCCAAGCACCTCTTAGGTTTTTCGAGCATTGTGCCAAGTGCCCGCGTTTTGGAGATAATTGTCAAGATCTTTCCATGGGCAAAGACGTCCTTCGTGGCAAAAAGAAAATCGCCTATGGGAATGAGCAGGCCGAGGATACCATCCACGTTAGCGCCTTCAATTGCCTAACACCCCTGTACTACTTTGAGCACAGCCGGAAAAAATGCGCCCATGCCGGCCGTTGCCGGGAAGAAGGACTCTTGTTGGCCTTGCTGGATGGCAAAAAGACCCTGGATTATTCCCACAAGGAAGTCACCGAGCTTTCTCCGGTGCGGCGACGCAAGGTGGCCAAGAGAGTGGCAGAACCCCCTCGAAAGGTTTCCGTTTCCTAAGAAACGGTCTTAACGTCGTTGCCTGAGTGGCGACAACGCGAACCGAACATAGGGGACGTGTTTACAAACGCTGTCAATCAGTTGAGCCGCCCGTTTCATCTGTTCTCCTGATGAGAATTGACATTTCAGACAATTGTACTCTCCCAATCCTTCCCTCTTTTTCTCTTTTAAGATATTATCCTAAATTGAGCGATTCTTGTAGCCGCAACCTTTAGGTTGCGCATTTCGAGGGGATTGGCCGTTCACCAAACAGGTATTAATAAACGCAGGCTAAAGCCTGCGGCTACAGCATCTTTGGCAAAGAATCGCTCAATTTAGGTACAGATATGTAAATAAAATCACAACAATTTGAAGGGGTTTAACATTGCAGAATGGCAGTTATCGAAGTTCAGGTAATTAACGAGCAAATCAGCCGCAGCGGTAAGCTGTCGGCTGCAAATGCCTTGTTAACCAACATTTTGGCTCAGCAAATTCTTATCTAATTCAAGCGTGTAAGATAATATGGTTCTAATATCTATCTTCCTGGATGCTTTAAGAATCTCTATACCGACCAATTTACCTTCCGAGGTTGTATCTAAATTAACACCTTCTGAAATCTCTATAACTCCCTCTGGAGTTTCCTCACCTAGTTTTAGATACAAAGCATCTACTTCATCATCATAATACACTTTCATTGTTTTCTCCCTTTTTTCAAAGGATAATTTGTTATCACTGTTACAATTTCACCTTCAACAGCCACAGCAATTTTCAGAGGAAGCTCAAACCCTATAACATCTTCTATAATCTCATGTTCTCCTTGGGATAGCTCCATGCTTTCCAGAATTTTTATGACGGTTGACTCTGGAATTTTATATAGTTTAGCTCTTCTTTTTGCGTGACGTGAAAATTGAACTTTCACTTAATGAATACCTTTGTTCTGATATTGTTGCTTAACCGGCGTGGAAAAGCCGACCAGGCTTTTTCACGTCCGAGTTGAAGCGTTTGTTAGCCCTCTCAAGTGACATTCCTACAGTTTCCATGGATTAATCATAGGGACTTTACCTGGGGCAAAATCACTTTCATTCCTGGTTACCAACGTCAAATTGTGGGTATAAGCGGTGGCTGCAAGGAGACCATCTATAGAAGACATAGGAGTTCCTACTTTCTCGGCATCTCCTTGAATGACACCCCAATTATCTGCAACCAATAAACAAATTAAGAGAATTCGTTCTTCGTACTCTCTTGACAAAGTATCCAACCAAACAGTGAGTCTCTCCTTTCTTTTGCAATCTGGTAATTTGGTCAATCCTTTTCTTACTTCACCGATGGTAATCATAGTGAGAAATACTGTTTCAGAAGGAGTTTGATTTAACCAATCAATTACATTTCGATTCGGGGCAGGCTTCACTAACTCTGAAATTACACAAGTGTCTAACAAGTATTTCACAGTTCTATACTCCTTGGATAATCTTTTTGTCTTTCAAACTCAAAGCCTTTATCCATTTTGGGACAATTGAGGAGGAATTCCTTAAAACTGGGCTTCTTGGAAAGCAATTCCTCGTATTCTTTGACCGATACCACCACAACGGCTTCTAAACCTCTGCATGCTACATACTGCGTCCATTCTTCAAGGCATCTTGAACGACCTTACTAAATTGACCTTTGGCATCTTGTAATTTCCATAGGGTTTTCATAATACCTCCTTATTTCCTATCGCTCTGGTCAGACTAGCCTAATAATAAGAATTTGTCAATCTTTTTGAATGGTAAGATTGGAGCATATGGGGTGAAAAAAGGATCTTGGGGCAACATAAGGGACGTTCTCAACATTTAAAGTTATCAATCATCAGCAACATAAAGCAAGGTCCCCTAATAGTTCCCTAATAGCAGCCCAAAGTTTAAATGTTGAGAACGTCCCTACTAGTCCCCCGCAAAGTCTGTGCCAGTCCGCGTGTCTCTGCGGCGAAAAAGATTCACTTCCAAAATGGCAGGTTGGGAATTTGTTACTCCCTCTGGCTGCCGTGGCCGTGGAGTTTCAGACGCAGGGATTTTTTCGACCATACTGTTTTACGAAAATAAAAGTTAGGAACGTTCGGAACGAACGTCTCCTTTGCCGTTTGCTACCACCCCTTTCTTTGAGGGGAGCTAACGGATAACAGCCCTTAGAATTTTTAATGCAAGTCTCAATTTGTCTTTATCGGTTTCTCTTATCAACTTGTTTATATTCTCATTGAGTTCTTTGTCACTGACGAAGTGCATAAACTCAAAAAAGTCTTTCATCTCTACATCCAATGCTTTACCGATTTTTTCCAGCGTATTAAGAGAGGGATAGCCTCTACCAACCTCTATACGACTAAGATGCTTTGGCTCTATATTTATTTTTTCCGAGAGTTGGGCTTGTGACAACCTCCTCGCCTTACGTAATTCCTTTATCCTTGCACCAAGTAACTCCTTTGTTGTTTTCATAAGACCTCCAATTTAAATTTTTAACTTTTCTGGAGGCCTTATGGAACTATATTAAATATAGAAATAACTTGACTTTTCCTGTATATTATGTAGATTAGTCTATCTAAAGTATGGATTTACATCTCAAAATCAACGCCAAAGATAGATTATCGAGACAAAACAATTATTTTATCGCTCCTTCTATAACATAAGCGGCGATAATAATTAGATATATTCTGCACCATTCGATGTAATCGAAGGGACGAAGCTGTGGGTAAACATAGGGCATAGTGCAAAGCGCATGGCGTATCGTGCGCAATAGGCTTTTCGCTCTGCCTTCGTAGCCTCTAAGCACATGGCTATACAAAGAATAACAAACCGCATAATCGAAGCATCCCTTATCGTCCTGCTTGTCTTTACTCCCCTTGCCCGCGGTACAGTCCAGGTATGGGCAATATCAATCGCCCACTTTATCACCCTGGTTATGCTCACCGCCTATCTATTGCAGATCACTTTTAGCATGCAACTCCGGTGGGTGAGGATACCTCTGGATTTTCCCCTGATCGCCCTTTTTCTTCTTGCCGTTATCTCGTCCTTTTCTTCCATTGAATGGTATGCCAGCATTACCGCCCTTATGAAGCTTGCCAATTACATCATTCTCTATTTCATCATTGTTAACACCATAAGAGAACGGGACCAGGTGCGTCGCGTGGCCTATACTATCATGGGTGTGGGAGCCTTTCTGGCCCTGTTCGGCATGATCAAGTACCTGGGTGGAATCTGCCCGCCGTGGTGGGACTATGGGATACTACATAAAGGCTTTGCGGCCACGTATGGCAATCACAACCACCTGGCCGGCTATCTGGAGATGGCCATTCCCATAACTATCGGCCTGCTGATAGCAGTAAGAAAGGGCTGGGAAAAAGCGCTGTGCGGTTTTTCGCTTTTTTTCTTATGTATCGCCCTAACACTGACTCTTTCGCGTGGTGGGTGGATGTCCGGAATCCTTGCCCTCGGTTTTATGCTTATCGTTTATCTTCTAAAAACAAAGAAAAAATACGCGGGCCTGACGGCCACCGCGGTTGCAGTGACAACGGTTGTGGTTTTGACCATCCTGTCCAACACACCGGTAGTAGAGAGATTGGAGACGTTGACTCACGCTCAGGATGAACCCACCTGGCAATCCCGGAGAGCCGTTTGGGCAGGGACCCTCGACCTCATTCGTGACCATCCGTTGCTCGGGACCGGCCCGGGCACCTTTGCCGCTGCCTTCACGCCCTACCGGCCAGCAGGCGTGAATAGAAGATATCTCCAGCCCCACAACGATTATCTGCATTTTATTTCGGAAACCGGCATCTTAACGGTCGGGATCATTTTGTGGTTAATAGTTGCCGTGTTTATGGCCGGCATTCGAAAGATCATGACCACCAACAGCCGATTAACCCTGGGAATAACCCTTGGCTCACTCAGCGGCATCGTAGCCATCATGGTGCACAGTGTGTCAGATTTTAATCTCCACCTCATGGCAAATGCCATCCTCTTTACTGTTCTGACGGGTCTTATGATGGCCCAAGTTAAGCACGGAGAAAAAGGTGACCATGACACCACCTGATTCTAAAGAAGCAGTTGCCAAAAACGACTCCATATCCAACGGATTAAATAGACTCAGAGATCTTGATCTGAAGCAGATCATCTTCGGTCATACCCCCCTGGTTTTGGTGGATCAGGCCATGGTAAGCGGTGTCAATTTTTTGGTCGGGATCTTATTGGCCCGGCTCTTGGGTGTGGCGGAATATGGTTGCTTTGTCCTTGCGTTCAGCGCGGTCCTTCTTTTGAACAGCATCCAGATGTCGTTAATTCTTTCTCCCATGATGGTTTTGGGGGCAAAAAAAAATCAAGATGAACAGCCTGCATATTTCGGGGCGGTTCTCATGCAGCAGATTTGCTTTGCACTTCTCTCCATTTTTTTTATTCTTGGGGGTGGCTTCCTGCTGGTTCTCTTGGTTCCGAAATGGCACGTGGGCAATTTATTGCTACCTTTGGCCGGGGTGGCAGTAGGGTCTCAGACCCAGGGATTTTTCCGGCGTTATTGTTTCACGCGAATACAGGCAAAGGGTGCGCTCCTGCTGGACGGCGTATACTATGGGGGGCAGGTATTGATCCTTGCTTTTCTATCTTGGCACCAGTATCTAACACCGAAAACGGCCTTGTTGGGGATGGCGGTAGCTGGATTAACAGCCACAATTGTGGGTTGGATCCGTGCTCGCGGCCAATTGGTCTTTAATTTATCACTTTTCAAGAAAACTGCAAAAAGCCACTGGGATTTTGGCAAATGGTTGGGAGGCTCGGCTGTACTGCAATGGTTTTCCGGCCAGCTTTTCATATACGTTGCAGCCGCCTATCTTTCGGCCTCCGCAGCAGGGGCCATCAAGGCAGCGCAAAACATCGTAGGCGTTACCCACATACTTTTTTTGGGCATGGAAAACTTTGTACCAACCAGAGCAAGCCAGATCCTCCACACATCCGGCCGCAAGGCTTTGAACCAATACCTGAAAAAGGTCGCTCTATGGGGCGGAATTGCCACGGGCACAATATGTCTTGTGGCCGCCAGCGCGCCAGGGTTCTGGATGGAATTGCTGTATGGTGGACAATATGGAAGATACGCAAATGTGCTACTATGGCTCTGCGGGGCATATTTATTGAGTTTTTTTGCAAAACCCTTGGGCGCCGGATTGAGGGCACTGGAAAACACAAAGCCATTTTTCAAAGCTTATATTTCGATGGCGCTATTTTCGCTGACTTGTTCTGTGCCTTTGATAAAATACTTCTCCTTGAATGGAGCCATGTTTGGTATTGCGGGTGTTAATTTAATTTTAGTATCAGTTTTGTCAGGCACGTATTTCACGCATATCTCGAACCAAAAAGAATTCTAATGAGGACTTGCCACTCATTTAGAGAAATTGGAGAGTTATTTACATGACTAACCCAAAAAGTTGTTACCCAGAATTGAATTTGACAGACAAGGAACAAGGGCGAGAAAGAGAGACTTTCGTTCTTGCCTCGGAGGGGGATATTCAGCTTGGTATTGGTCGAAGCCATGGCATGTGGAGTTCCAAGGTGGTTTACAAAATCCTATCTCGAAAACTAATTGAAGAATGGAACAAAAGTTATGAAAGTACCTAGAATAAGCCCGTGTGATAGGGTTGGTTTTGTATTAGAACGTATCCGTGACAAAAAAGTATTGCACATAGGTTGTGCGGACTGGCCTTGGACGGAGAATAAAGTAAAAAGCGGTGCCCTGTTACACCAGAAAATGGCAGGGGTTGCTAGTAAGCTGGTAGGGGTGGATTTAGCTCGCGCAGGGGTGACCATTATGCAGGAGGCAGGAATAGAGAATTTGTATGTAGTTAATGTAGAGATGTCGGCATATGAGTACTTGCAAGACAAATTTGATGTGGTTGTGGTTGCTGAGGTGCTTGAGCATGTTCACAATGCAGGCGATGTTCTTAAGTCAATCAAGACAGTCTGTCATAAAAAGTCCGTTGTTATTATAACCACGCCTAATTTTGCCCCTATTAAAAGGCTTCCGCGTCTTCTGTGGAGGAATGAATGTGTTCACCCAGAACATGTTTGCTACTACTCTTTTTCAACTTTATCAAAGCTTTTTGTCGAATGCGGTTTCGAGCCTGTAAAATGGTGCGTTTATTGGTTAGATGTCGGAACAATATCGAAAGTCGTTAACAGAATGCTTAGGATCATCCCTTTTTTGCAATACTATTCTGATGGATTTTGTGTATTATGCGTAGTACGATAAAAAGGATACGGAGCATTACTGGTTTTTTAGTGGGCATAGAAACCCAAGTCCTCTTGGCGTGGATTTCTCACTAATGCGAATAATACATCTTTATAGAGATTTTATGGCGAATGGGGGTGTTCCTGGGCAAACGAGATCTCTAGCAGAGGCTCAAATTGATCTAGGTCATGATGTAATAGCAGTCGCCAATGAATCAACAAGAGAATTCCTTACATCTAAGGTTCCCGTAAAACCTATTCCATATAGACCACATAGTCTGTTCAATAATGTGGCGGCTATTAGAAACTTATCTCCCGACATCGTTCATGTTTCAGCCCCAACCATTCGTATGGATGCATTTCTTGCTGGTATTCTACATTGTTCAAATACAGTACCAGTTATTATATCACCTCATGGGGTACTTAACCCACTCGGAGTAAGAGTTAGATTTGGCGGGAAACCTAAGTCCAGATTGGCTATAATTCTCAAACGCACATTCATCTTGTTAATCGTACAAGCACTTCTTTATTCAGTTAGACTGGTGCATGCAGAGGCTCAATATGAGGCTGAAATATTGAGAAAACTATGCGCAAAACGGGTGGTTACTATACCTATGGGTATAAATGAAGAGTGGTATCGTCAACCGCGCCTCAACGTATCAGATTGTAAAACTTTTACTTACCTTGGAAGGCTCGACATTTATCACAAAGGCTTGGACCTTATCCTACGTTCCGCCCAATTCCTTAAGATTCAAGGTTATAAATTCAAAATTAGGCTTGTAGGTTCTGACGTATCAGGATCTATTTCGTGGCTTATTGAACATGTCAAGGCCCAAGGACTCACTAAGGTTGTTACTATTGAACCACCAACATGGGGAATAAGGAAGGAAGAATTGTTTAAATCTAGTGACTTTTTTTTGGGCGTTTTTCGTTATGCTGGTATGGCTCGTGCCTGTAGTGAAGCAATTGCAAGGGGTATCCCACTCATAGCTTCAAGAGAAGGAAACTGGGGTGACTGGGTGGCGCATTCAAACATGGGTATAGTATCTCAATTAACAGTTGAAGACATCTCTGCAGCATTTATTAAAGCCATAAAATTAACACCCAGAGAGTATGAAACTATGTCTGTTAGGGCTTTTGAATATCCAAAATTGAACACATGGTCTGCTGTTGCAGAGAAATTTATTACTGCCTACGAATCAGCCGTGCTCTGACAAATGATAATAATGATAACATAGCAGGTCAATGACTATTTCTAACAACTTACAAATTTCGGGTTTATTGACAGCAGCTTTTGATGCATTGGAGTCGGCTGGCGTCAGAACATGCATTCTGCACGCTTACAAAGGATACCCTGATCATATCCCATCAGATGTCGATTTTGTTGTTTTGCCGGAGGACCTATCTAAAGTACGCTCTCTTATTTTTAGGCTCCCATGCCTTCTGGTGCAATGCCTCCAACACGAATCGACTGCATACTATTATGTGCTCTGCTCCACTTCCAATGGCCGACCTTACTTCTTGCACCTCGATGTGTCGGGAGACTACCGCCGAAACGGGTGTGTTTTTCTCACGGCAGAGGAATTTCTGACATCACGAAGGCGATACAAGAGTTTTTGGATCCCCTCTCAAGACGTCGAATTTGCTTACTACCTAGTCAAAAAAATCGCCAAAGGTTCAATCGACGAGCGACAGAAAAACTCTCTTATATCATTATATCAACAGGATCCTGGCGGTTGTCAAAAACAAATACAGCGTTTCTGGTCGGCGAAAGCGGCTCAAGAACTCGTTTCTGCTGTGGAATCAAATGAGTTGGGTACTGTGTGCACCAGAATCGCATGGTTCAGGAGGGATCTCTTGCACAGGGCGTTTAAGAAAAACCCGCCAGGATGTTTTGCATATTGGAAAGACGATTTGATTCGGCGTATAAATCGTCTTTGTATCCCCACAGGCCTCCACGTAGTTTTTCTTGGTGCTGACGGATCGGGCAAGTCAAGCATACTTCAAAAGGTAGAAGTGAGCTTGGTGCCTGCGTTTCGAAAGACTTCACTGGCGCATCTTCGCCCTTCTTTGTTCAAAACAAGGAGAAACTCGGGACCGGTTACAAACCCTCACAATCTCGCAAATTATTCCTCAGGTGTTTCGCTGCTAAAATTGGCGTATTTCAGCATGGATTATATCTTGGGCTATTTCACAAAGATATATCTTATGCTTGTTCGGTCCACATTAGTGATTTTTGATCGCTATTACCATGATATACTTGTTGATCCAAGGCGTTACCGTTATGGCGGCCCAATGTGGTTGGCGCGATGGGTGGGGGAGATGATTCCCAAGCCTGATTTATTCATCCTGCTGGACGCTCCACCCGAAGTCTTACAGGCCCGTAAGCAGGAAGTTTCTTTTGAGGAAACCGCTCGGCAGCGAGAGGCATATCTGGAACTGGTGCGGGGCATGAAAAATGGCGTGGTGGTGGATGCGTCCAGACCTCTTGATGAAGTCGTTGCAGAGGTAAATAAGGTGATTCTGGATTTCATGGCTGAAAGGACGAGGAAGCGCCTTGGATTTTGAGTTAGTTGTGGAAATTATCACCAATGTATTTTCGCCTGCATCAGTACCTCTCTGCAATGCTAATGAAGTTCAACAAAAAATCGATTTGTGATTATCCCAGGCAAAGAAGGTGGGGGGGAGTTGTGGTGCTATAAGGTTGTTGAGTTGTCGGGGCACCTTGGAATCGACATTATCTTGTGCCGGCATTCCTTGATACGCAAAAAAACAATGGGATACGACGAGTCCAGGTCAGGAGATGAGCGTTTAGCTGCTTGGAAATATCTTGTGCCTTTAGATGAAAATAGTGCGGTTTTGCTCATAGGAGATCCCTCTTGGGGGATGGTGAGAGGTCTATCCAGAAGCGTGAAGCAGGTCTTTGTTGTGTCTCTTTCAGATGTGTATGAAAAAGATACGCCCTATCTTGCTACTAAAGGAGTGGTTTCAAACATCCGGGTCATAAGATGGTCAGCGGATAACAAACTTCCTTTGCCTGATAACTCTGTACACGCTATCGCAATTATGAACAAAAAATCCCCCACAGGCATTACCCTTAAAGAATGTAATCAAATCCTCACTCCCGGAGGCGCCATTTTACTTACAAGTTCAAAGTTCAAAGCTCAAAGCTCAAAGCTTTTTGATTCAATAAACTCAAATAACCAGATTTACGCCATTGTCCCTGGATTTGGCGAACCACGCTGGATAATACCGCTCAAATCCAATCAGATCTCTGGTGCCTCTTTTAAGTTGTATAACCCCGCTAAGCTTTGGGCTAAGACAAAAAAGTGGGTTATGTCTGCTACGAGTCGCATAGGTCTAAAGGGGCTGTTAATGCCTGATAGGATTATGATTGCTCATAAAAAAAAGGCACTTCGTTCTTCCGATATTAAGGGGCTGCATAATCTCTTGTCGGAGGTTCTTGGCCGGGGAGATATTGAGATCGCCCTTTCTACCGGGACTCCCGGATACTACCGCAAGGTCACTGGCCAGGTGATGGCCCCTGACGGGAAAATCCTTGCCTATGCAAAGATCGCCGATACCGACCAGGCAAAAAAACTCGTCGAGCACGAAGCCAATATTTTACGACGATTGGAAGGTCTAAACATACTTTCTGGAGATATACCCCGTGTTCTTTACTTTGGCTCCTGGGGTAAGGAAACAGTAGTGGTCCAGTCCAATGTAAAAAAAGACCACTCCCTACGACCCAAGAAACTTGATGAAGGACTCATTACTTTTTTGTCGGAATTGTTCGGCAAAAGTGCTGCCCCCAAGATCCTCCGAAAAAGCGTCTGCCTTGTTGACTTAGAAAACAATATAAAGAAGCTAAAGGGGCGAATAACAAAAGATTGGGAATATCGACTGGCTAAATCCTTGGAGATTATCCATAAGAACCTATCCGGTCAGAAGATTCCCCTTGGTATCTGCCACGGAGATTTTACCCCATTTAATACTTACATCGGTCGCGGCAGTCTCTCAGTCTTTGACTGGGAATACGCAAGAAAAGAATCAATACCTTTCTGGGACGTCTTCCACTTTCTCATCCAGGCAAGCACCCTGAGAAACCGGTTCGAACCTTCCACCCTTTTAGACATAGTAAATGTAAAAAGGTCAATGCGCAATGCTCAAAGCTCATGGGGATGCCAACCCTACAAACACAATAACCCAACAAACACAATAACCCGCTCAACTCGGACCCTATCCAGGCTTATATCAAAGTATGCTGACTCCATCAACCTCGACTTCAACCCCAACCTTAGCGTCTTCCTCCTTTTCTACCTTGCCGACGCAAGTAGTTTCTATCTGGATATGTTCATAAATTATGGAAGCATTAGTAACAAAAATAGATCCATGCTTGACGTCTGGGCAGAGATGATGGACGGAACCTTTGATGAGTCATAGAGTTATTGCATTATTGGGTTATTACGAGATTATATGCTAATAAAATTGCCCGAAGGGCATGACACTTAATATCGCCAAGTCGGCCAGATATCGGTCTGCGTGAGTCTGTGGCTAATTGAATCATCGGTGCTGTGGTACTTCGATTCCAGCTTTATCAAATACCTTGCAACCCAATAACTCGTCCACCCAACAATCCCAACAACTCGATTTATCCCATGAAAGTCCTGATTTCTGCTTACGCCTGTGAACCAAACAAGGGCTCCGAGCCCGGTGTAGGCTGGAACTGGGTAAAACAGATTGCCCGGTTCCATGAGGTCTGGGTGATTACCAGGGCTAACAACAGAGAAGTAATCGAAGAGGAGCTCAAGAAGGCGCCTTTACCAAATGCCCACTTCTGCTATTTTGACCTATCTTATTGGCTGCGATTCTATAAGCGAGGGAATAGAGGAATACACGTCTATTATTATCTCTGGCAGATAGGAATATATTTTCTGGCTCGCAGGCTCCATTACAAAATCCATTTTGACCTCGTTCATCATGTGACGTTCAATGCCTTTAGAGTTCCAGGATTGTTATTCTACCTTCCAACAAGATTTATATGGGGACCAGTAGGGGGTGGACATCAGGCGCCACCAAATTTTGAGAGAGTTTTTGGGTTTAAGATGTGGTTTGAGGATTTTCGCTGTATTTTTAATCAATTGGCAAAAATATCCTGGTCAGTGAATAAAGCGCTGAAAAGCGCTGAAACTATACTTGTTGCTGATCGGTCTACGCTTAATTTTTTGCCCGAGAGGTATACTAACAAATACAAGTTAATGCTCGAAACAGGTATAGCACTGGATTCTTCAGATTCAAAGACTAATTATCAACTTGAAAATAGCGTATTTCACATTCTTTGGGTCGGTGCACTTATTCCGCGAAAAGGATTACCCATTCTTTTGCGTTCATTAAATTTATTAAAGCATCGGCTAGAATTTCGAGTTTCAATAGTTGGTGATGGCCCGGAAATGAAAAGATGTAAGAGGATGGCTAAGAAATTGAGCATTGGGGAAAAAGTAATCTTTTTTGGTAAAATACCCCAATTGGATGTGCATGAGTATTATAGCAAAGCAGATGTTTTCGTATTTACAAGCCTTCGGGATACTTCTGGTAATGTTGTATTAGAAGCAATGAGTTCTGGCTTGCCCATCATTTGTCTTGATCACCATGGAGTTGCTGACGTGGTAAACAAAGAGTGTGGAATTAAAATCAAACCCCTCACTTATAATCAAGTGGTGCCAGATTTGGCAAACGCTCTATATAAACTGTCACGGGATCAAAATTTAAGAGAAAAATTTGGGACTGGTGCCAGGAAAAGGGTTATAGAAATATATGATTGGGACAAGAAGGGAGAGGAGATGAATAAGATTTATGAGCAGGTAATGGGTTACTGAGTTACAGGGTTATTCGTTTGAGAGGAATATTTATGCCAACAGTTAAAAACGTAAGATGCCCATTATGTGCCAGCAAGAAGGTAAAATTGCGTTTCTTTACCCCTGCCGGTGATATTGCCTTATGTCAGAACTGTACCCTGCTTTTTCGATCTCCTCAGCCGAGCCAGGAAATGCTGGAGATATTTTATCGTAGTAAATATACATCTTCAAGAATTGAGAGAAGAAAAACCTCTATGGCTTCGCCACTTGAAGTACTTAACCAAATTATTAATCATCTGGACAAAGATTTTGGTTTACTGAAGGGGAAACGCCTTTTGGACTATGGTTGTAGTCTTGGTGATTTCGCGGTGCTGGCAAAAGAGAAAGGTGCGAAGGTCACGGGGATAGAACTTGATGATGGTGCACGGTATGAGGCAAAAAATAAGGACATAGATGTATTCAAAGATTTGAGGGAACTCAAATCGAGTAACAGCGATAATAAATTTGATATAATCACCTTACTCCAAGTGATTGAGCATCTGCGAAAACCATGGGTTGATTTAGAGGAATTATCGGGATTACTTGACAAAGATGGTATTATCTTCATTTCCACCCCGAATGCCACGGGGTTAAATGCCCGTGTCACTGGTGGGCGGTGGCGGGAATTCAAAAGTCCAGGACACTTATACTGGTTTACTTATGAATCGATTAACCAAGTTTGCAAGAAAGCAGGGATCGTATATGTTTCGCAGGTTTATTGGCGAATTACGCACACTAAATATGGATATATGCGGAGATTCTTCCAGCGCCTTCTTCAAGTACTTAGGCTCAGCGGTAGTGTAATGATAATTGCCCGAAAGACGGAGATTTAGGCGTCCAATAAAAAGAATAGTTATACCTAAAACCATTTCGGGTGGCGGAGAAATCTGGTAATCTCGCAATTAGTGGTTGCATGTTTAAATTTATAAGAAGAACATATCAGGCATTTATGAGAGTAACAACCATCCCAAGATTATAATACCAGGGTCCTGTGAAAAGGTTTGGAAAGGTTATTGGGAAAATACCGTTGATCTCAGATCTTGGCGGGAGAGACGGCTGTACGCCTGATATTACGTTTGAAACACCGGAAAATGTCGCTGAAGGAAGTATGACCAGAATTTTCCCCAGCGATTGCTCAAGATCAGAGATCGAAGGGTCAGAATAGTTTGTCCGCCATCAATAGTCCATCGCATTCCCGACTTCTTCATTCGTGCACCGATCAGGTTCTTGCAAGCAGCTTCTACGACCCCGCTTCCAATCGGTAGCTTCTGCTGTTGCAACTCGAAGTAATTCATTTTCCTTCTCCTGAAAATAAAGGGATTCCTATGTCGTTCGTTCCTCGCTCCTCGGAATTACAGCTCTCAATTAAGACTTTTCGTTCAGACATTAGATAAGCTATGTTTTGCCAGCAAATTGGTTAGGCTATGGTCTCACGAACTCAACGATTGACAATAACAGGGCTGGTTATCGGCGCTAATGTCATTATGGTTTTGTTTTCTTTGAGCCATGGACGGGAGTATTTCCCAGTTTTTGTCTATTTGGCAGTATGTTTTGTGCTGCTCCTTGGCCATTATTTGCGACCCTTTTGTTTCTGGGAAAAGATGGTTGTTTTTTTTGTTGCTGGCTGCATTGTAGCGGCAAGAGGATTCGTATATGTCGGCATTCCGCTTGGGCGGATTTTGCTTCCAATTGGAGAAATGATAATCCTTTCTTCTTTAATACTTATCTCCCACAAAAAATCGTTGGCCAGTTTTTTTGAAGAGAAAGTCTCCTGGTGGATTTTTGCATGGCTTGCGTATGGTATTGCCAGAATACTTATAGCTGTGCCTGATGTGGAGTTTATCACTCTTAAGTCTTCGTGCATGGTATATTACGTGTTATTCGTCTACTTTGGATTTCTTGTTGCACGTCGAAGAAAGGCTGTAGATCGGTTGTTTAGAGTATTAGGTATCTCCTTTTTATTATTATTGTTTCACTTGTTGTTTTATTCTGGTCACGTTGGTAATCTTGGCCTCTCACCCAAGGTTTGTCAGGGCATTAACCTGTTGGGTTCCTTTGGTTCTGCTTATTTTCATACAATCGGGGCGTGTTTCTTTTTCATCATTATAGCAAAATACTATTTGAGATGGCCTCAATGGCTATTTACGATCTTAGCTTCGACCTTTTTAGCGTTAACTATATTTATGCAAGCTCGATCGGGTTTCGTGGCGTTAGCCGGGGCAATCGTAATTACAATGCTATATGGGCGTGATATTAGACAAAAAATCAAATTAACCAACTTAGTAATACTGTTCCCTTTTACTCTTTTCATCCTGATATCACTCATTGGTCTGGAGATAAGGGGAAGTAAAGGTCCTGTAAGAGCTGATTATGTTATCATGCAAATTAAAACTATATTCGGAGTTTCTCATAATCCCTTATCGCTTTCTTTATTGGGAGATGAGTATGTTCCTTATGGGAGTTTAATGGGGACCAGGCAAGGACGAATAAAAATCTGGAAGGCTATTATATCGGATAATCTTCAGAGCCCAATACGAGCGCTCTTAGGTAAGGGTTTTGGACAACCTCTGTTGAAAATCGGATTGGGCAGAGATGTTCCGTGCAAAAGATCGCCCCATAATGGATATGTGCTGATTTTCGGTTATTTAGGCCTTATAGGACTTTTCCTGTTCTTGATCTTCAATTTTCTATTTGTCAAAAGGATCATAAAGGCAATTCGACGAAATAAGTCGAAGGGCAGGGTCAAGGAGAGTGATACCCTTCTTTGGATTTTTGTCTATTATGCCATTATGATCATAGGTGCATTAGCTACTCCCATATTTGGGACTCCGTATATGGCCCCTGTCTTTTATTTTCTAATTGGCTTAGGGCTGTCGCTATCCAGACAAAATGAGGCTCGCAGTGCCAATCCCGACTTTGCCTGAGGAAAGTAAATATGAATAGAAACTTGGGCGAAAAGCTCCTGTGTTCGAATTGTCGTTCCCAAACTTTGAAATTGAATATCGATGAGGAAGACGGACAAGAGATATTGCGGGGCGAAATGAGCTGTCGAGTTTGTGGGAATGTATTTCCCATCGAAGATGGGATACCCATATTTTTGGATAAAAACATCTTCTACTTCGAGAACATAAAAGAAGATGTAAAGGTCAATTTAGTAGATCATATCAATCAGAAAAAGATGCAGATCAGATTCCATCATAATGAAAATGCGGAGGAGGAGAATATAGAGCTTGAATTGCGACGGCCTTATGGTCAGACCAAATTATATCAATACCTTCACCATTATGACATGAATATTGCTGCCAAAACATTTAAAGATGGTTTTCAAGATAAGGAACTCTTGAGTTTTGGGTGTGGCAGGGGGATGGACTGTGAATTCTTTTGGCGGTATGGGGCAAAAGTAGCGGGATTAGATATTACGTATAGTTGTCTTAAATTAGCCAGAGAGAGGTTTAAACTAATTGGCGGAGATGTAGAAACGATCTGCTGTGATGCAGAGATGGTTCCACTCCAGGATAATTGCTATGACATTTGCTATGCTTATGATTCTCTGCACCATTGCCCCAAGCCTTATAAGGCGATCAAGGAAATGTTAAGGATTGCCAAGGAAGCAGTGATAATTATAGAACCTAATAGCTCTTTGATTATTGATTTGTCGATTAAATTAGGGACGACACGACTCTGGGAAAGCAGCGGTAATTATAAGCATTACTTCAAAATCAAGTACTTGAATGATTTCTTGAAGGAAAATGGAGCAAAAAGTGTCGTAAATGAGTTTTCTTTTTACAAGAAATTCCATCGACAACCAGCTTGGTTTTCTTTATTAAGCAAATTTCCTTTCTTCCATGCAATAAAAATCGCATTATTTATGACGAGAAAATCCCTTGGTTCGTTATCTAATCATTGTATTGTCATAGGGTATAAATAGAATGCCAGCGCTATGAGAATACTCTTGCTCCACAACCGGTATCAGCTCTTAGGGGGAGAGGATGGGGTCTTTGATGCGGAGTGTAAGCTGCTTGAAGCAAGGGGGCAGGAGGTTTTCAAATACGAACGGCACAACAATGAGAT
The DNA here is from genome assembly GCA_023129535.1 of Desulfobacterales bacterium. Classification (GTDB taxonomy): domain Bacteria; phylum Desulfobacterota; class Desulfobacteria; order Desulfobacterales. The sequence continues at coordinate 523 of JAGMBW010000200.1, read as the reverse complement.
CAAGGACTATTCCACGCTGAGAAAGCTCGCCCTTTCAGGGAAGACAATCTGGTCATCTGAATCTTACCGACAGATCAAAGCAATTATCCGTGGCGCTAAACCGGATATTGCCCATTTTCATAACACCTTCCCTTTAATCTCTCCGGCTGCCTATTATGCTTGTAAAGCAGAAGGTGTTCCCGTGGTGCAGACCTTGCACAATTACAGAATATTTTGCTCCGGGGCCAAGTTTGTAAGAGACGGCAGTATTTGTGAGAAATGCATCGGGCATCCGCCCTGGAGGGGGATCTTTTATGGTTGTTACCGGAATTCCAGCCTGCAAACACTGCCGGTAGCAGCAATGGAGTGGGTGCATAGCTGGTTGAGGACCTTCCGGGTAGAAGCACCGGTTACCCGGCGCCCCCCCCACAGACCCGTACGTGAAGATTTCCCTCATACGGTTCCTCGGTTCTGATTACTCAGAAACCAAACAGGCACGACCCCGTTTGGCGCATAACTTTGCTGCCCTGCAAGCTGTTTAGAT
>JAGMBW010000020.1 GCA_023129535.1 Desulfobacterales bacterium | reverse complement strand
GTTGGTTGGGGCAACTTCACATTCACCCAACCATGGCCCAGACCGGGTTTTTGACTCTGTGACATTGCCCCACTTCTGTCGCGCCAGGGCGGGCTGGTTTTAATAAACGCAGGCTAAAGCCTGCGGCTACAGTATCTTTGGCAAAGAATCGCTCAATTTAGGCAATAGTAACGGTTCACGGGTTCAGAGGTTCAGGGTTCAGAGTTCACCGAAACTCTGAACCGGTGATTCGTGGGATCTAGCAGTTTGTTGGGTTTTCTTTGTTACAGAGGGAAAAATTGCCGGAAGACCTTGTCTTACAAAAACAGATTGAAAAGCTGAATCAGATCGGGATTGCCCTTTCCAGCGAAATCAATCTCGGAAAGCTCCTGGAGTTGATTGTCCGTGAGGCCAGGGGATTTACGCACGCAGATGCCGGGAGTCTATATATAGTTGACAAGGATAGGCTTTTCTTTCACGTGGCTCAGAACGAAACCCTTAGTCGCCGTCCTGATCCTCCGCCAGGGTTCAAACCTTATCCTCTTCCCCTATCAAAACAGAGTATTGCGGGCTACGTAGCCATTACAGGAGAGATCGTTAACATAGAGAACGTTTACAGTTTGCCGGAGACGGTACCGTACAGGTTCAATCCAGCCTTTGATCTGCGCAACGACTATCTGACAAGGTCCATGCTCGTTGTCCCCATGAGGGACAGGGAGGGTGAGATCCTGGGTGTGCTCCAGGTGATCAATGCCATGGACGAAACACGGGCAGTCGCTGTATTCCCTGAATCAGTCGAACACCTTGTCATGTCCCTGGCCTCACAGGCGGCTGTGGCAATCCGAAATGCCAAATTGATATCTGACATTAAGGCCTTGTTTGAAGCCGTGATTCGCTATTCTGCGTCGGCCATTGATGCTCGAAGCCCTCACACCGCGGGTCACTCCAAACGCGTGGCAGCTTATTCCGGGGCCGTTGCCAAAGCCATCAGTACTGAGGTCACGGGCCCCTTTGCCGATGTGTTCTTCACTCCAGAGGAGCTGGAAGAGCTTTCTTATGCGGCCTGGCTTCATGATATGGGTAAAATTGGCGTCCCTGAGCGCATCTTAGACAAAGAAAATCGACTGAGCGACGAGGCGATGGAAACTATCGTCAATCGCTTTGAGCTGATCAAGGCCCTAAAGATAAGCCATATTTATCAAGACAGGTATGCCAGGGACGTCTGGGCCAGGGGAGGCTCTGTGTCCGAAGGCAACAAGGACCGGTCCGATGACACCATAAGCCAGGAAATCAGGAAAGTGGTACAGGAAATAGAAGAAAACCTGAGCTTTACCCAAAAGGTAAACAGGTCTAATTTTCTCTCAGACGATGACCTTGCAACCCTTCAGGCTATAGCATCCAGGACCTATGAGGACATTGCCGGAAACACGATCCCCTACATATCTGAGAAAGAGATGGAATGCCTTTCGGTGAGAAAGGGCAACCTGACAGCCGAGGAATACAAGGGTATCCAAAACCATGTGGAACTGACCTACAATATTGTAAAAAATATTCCCTTTACGAAAACCTTAAAGAATATCCCCTTCTTTGCAGCTTCGCACCATGAGATGCTTGATGGAACCGGCTATCCCAAAGGGCTAAAAGGTGACGAAATTCCTATGCAGTCTCGCATCTTAGCCGTTGTAGACATCTTTGATGCATTGACGGCTATAGACCGCCCATACCGCCGTGCCATGACCCGTGAGAGGGCTGGTGAAATCCTTAAGGCCGAAGCAAAGGCCGGGCGACTCGACAAAGATATCGTCAACCTGTTTATTGATAAAGAACTGTACAAGATATAAAATTGCTACGCGATTTTATAAGATTATGATCTGTTTTCAGAGAATTGCTGAGAGGCGTATCAATCAGGCCATGCGGGAAGGAGTATTCGATGACCTGCCCGGAGCAGGCCAGCCCCTTAAGCTCGAAGACGATTCCCACATACCAGAAGACCTCAGGATTGCCTATAAGATCTTAAAGAACGCTGGCTACCTGCCTCCGGAGATAGCCCTTAGAAAGGAAATCACCAGGGCCGAAGACCTTCTGGCCGGGATGGAAGATATGAAGGCTAAGTATCGTCACATAAAGAAGCTAAATTTCCTTATCATGAAGCTCAACGAGTTGCGCGGAACCAATACCAGTCTGGAACAGGCTCAACATTATGAGAAAAAGCTGGTGGAGCGCTTGGGTTCCTGATCCCTCATGTTTGATAAGAAAACCATTTTGCTGGACCTGTACAGTAGACTGTACAAGGCCTTCAGCCCCCGTCACTGGTGGCCAGGAGATTCTCCCTTTGAGGTCGCTGTTGGCGCCATACTTACCCAAAATACAGCCTGGCGAAATGTAAAAAAAGCCGTGAGCAACCTGAAGGCAAAAGGTCTCCTGTCACCCCACGCCCTCTATCATTTGCCCGTCGAAGATTTAGAAATGGTGATCAGACCCGCGGGGTATTACAACATAAAGGCCACGCGGTTGAAACATTTTGTTCATTTCCTTTTTCAGGAAAGCGCTGGTGACCTTGCCCGCCTTCTTTCCGAAGATGTTCACACCTTACGAACCAAATTGCTGTCCATCAACGGGATTGGACCAGAGACCGCCGACAGCATTCTACTTTATGCTGGAAACAAACCAACCTTTGTTGTAGATGCCTATACCGTACGAATCCTTTTCAGGCACAATCTCATCCCTGAAGAGACCCCTTACGATGAGGTCCAAAGCCTTTTTATGGATTGTCTGGAGCCTGACGCTCCGATGTTCAACGAGTACCATGCACTCCTGGTCCACGTCGGGAACACATTTTGCCTGAAGACAAATCCAAAGTGTACGGAGTGTCCCGCCAGAGGGTGGAACAATGATGAATAAAGTTCACAATTTGTCGCAGTCACACGAAACTCCTTTCAGGGGCATCCTGTTGGCCTATTTTATCCTTATTCTTCACGTTCTATTGATCCTCGGTCTCGGTGCCCTCATGATCTTTTTCAGGACTGTCATCAACTACCTGCCATGGATCCTGGCCGGTGTGGGCGTTGCCATCATTGGATCATGGGCCCTCTGGTGGTATTTTATAAAAAAGCGGGGCAAAAAATTGACAGATGCTCTCAAGGACCCTGTTTTCCAGGGACGCACCGTAGAAGTAACGCTGTTTGGAGGCCTTGCAAGTCTTAAACTCGGACAGCCCCAGGGACCACTGGCTATCGATTATTCGGCTCCTGATGCTCCCAGGCAGCTTGTGGATCCTGCGATCGCTCGTGCCGAGGAAGTGAGCAAACTGGCCCAACTCCTCAAGGAAGATTTGATTACCATGGACGAATACCTCAAGTTAAAAAAGCAAATTATGGGTTAATGAAGAGATTAAAGGTAGCCTTGCTTTCAGGTGGTATTTCCTCTGAACGTGAGGTTTCCATCAAAAGTGGGAACCAGGTATACGAAGCCCTCGACAGGGCTCAGTATAACGTTATACGCTACGACCCGGCCGTTGACCTTGGAAAACTCGTGGCTGATGCATCCAGCATTGATGTGGCATTCATTGTGCTGCACGGGCCTTATGGGGAGGACGGGACGGTCCAGGGTCTTCTCGATCTTCTCCGTATCCCATATCAGGGCTCGGGCGTGCTGGGAAGCGCCCTGGCTATGGATAAATGGACCTCCAAACGTCTTTATAAAGAGGCGGGACTCCCTGTGCCCCCCTTTAAGGTTCTCAGTACCGGACAAAGCTACGATGCAAAGGCCCTGGCCAGTGAACCGGGGTTTCCGCTAATTGTTAAACCACGGTATGGCGGATCGAGTATTGGCACCAATATCGTCCATACCATGGAGGGGTTACCAGATGCCCTTGACATGGCCTTTGAATATGGCCCCGACGTAATCCTGGAAGCTTACGTGGAAGGAACTGAAATCACAGGAGGGGTTCTTGGAAATGATGACCTGCAACTGCTCCCTATTGTGGAGATTATTCCTGAAGCCGGGTATACATTCTTTGATTATGGGGCTAAGTACAGGGAGGGCGCTACCCGCGAGATCTGTCCCGCCCTCATTAACAAGGCGTTCTCAGACATCGCTCAATCCTGTGCTGCCACTGCCCATCGAGCGCTGTGCTGTTTTGGCTATAGCCGGACGGATATGATCATTCATAATGAAACCGTTTATGTGCTGGAAACCAATACCATCCCGGGCATGACGCCCGTGAGTCTCTTCCCCCTGGCCGCAAGGACGGCCGGGATCTCCTTCAGCCAGCTTCTGGATAGGCTAATTGAGCTTGCATTGGAAAACAGGCATGATTATCCGAACGAACCGGGACCTAAGAGACCGATATGATGAGCTAAAGGCAGGCGACTGCTTTATAGGGATGCTCAGTTTTAAGAACCTGAAGCACCGCGCGTTCATCGACCTTCTGGAAAGGGGGGTTCGGTTCTTCCCCTCTGCCCTGTCCCAAACCCTGGGCCATTCCAAAGTGGCCCAGGCCCTTGTCTTTCGGCGATGGATGATCCCTTACACACTTACCATCGCCAGGCGCGTAGACATCATGCATGCCATCAATGCCTATAATCAGCACGGCATCGGAACGGTCGTCACAAAAGAGGACAACCTGCAATGCGGGTTCGGGGTCCATCGATGGGAGAGTGTGGAAGTTGTGTATAACCATGTTTCGTCCAACGCCAGTTTATACCCTTTTGTGTTGCAACCATTTCTTGAGACGTACACCGACGTGCGCGTCATTATGGCAGGAGACTATTGCGAAGCTTATAGCCGCAGAAATCAGGATAACTTCAGAATGAACCTCACAGTAGGCGGAACCAGCAGGCCGTACACCCTCACTAAAGACCACCTTGCCCTGTGCCACAGCGTGATGGAAAGGGGGAAGTTCCCCTACGCCCATATTGACCTGCTGGTCACAGAGGACGGACATGGCTATCTGTCTGAAATTGCACTAAACGGAGGCATGAAAGGGGCGCGTATTAAACGCGAAGACCTTGATGTCCTCAAAAGGGACATCCTTGAAAAAATGGTCAGGTCTTTGGCGGATTGAATACTGAATTAGGAGACTAAAATAGTCAATCTTCAATTGAAAATAGTCAATCCAAAGGTCGTCCGGTGGTCGTTCGAATTGATGGCCATTATTTATGTGGCCGTGACGGTCGTTTTTTTGGTGGATGCCGACTGGCCTATCCTTGTCGTAAACAAGGCCTTCGCTCGCTACGATTGGCCAACGGAGTTTTTCCCCACAGAGAAGTTCTGGTTTTCTTTAGCGGTCAGTGTGCCGGGCACCAGGGCATATCTTGCCTTTACAGCAGCGCGAAGGCCGGCTGAAACACGGCTCTATGCGAAAATACTTCAGATCTCTTTCGTGCTCACCGCAGCCCTGTTTGCGTGGCAGTTCCTCTTTTACAAACATGCTACGCTCTATGCCCTGGGGTTTGTCATTGAATTCACGCAAGCTGTCTTTTATCTTCTTCTGACCCAAAAACTCCCGCAGCTTCCCCACGGTATCCCGCCCCGCACATAAAAGGCTTACGTTTTATGTTGTTTTTGTTATTTTTCCTTGACAAAATCAGCACTTTTGGATAAGGGACAAAGCACGCTGCTTTCTTTAAGGGCATACCAAATTTCAACCTAATCTCTCTAAACCTGACGATTTGGAGTTCCCATGAGCACAACAGAAGAAAAAGAAAAAACCGTGGCTGAAGGCGAACAGGAAACCGCAGAACATGCGGCGGCTCCTGAACAGCTTGAACCGGTCACCTGGCGATTTCTCATACCGATTGTTCTATTCGGAGTAGGCTTTGTGGTATCCCTCTTTATCGGCTGGGTGATCTTTCCGAAAATCATCTATTGTGAGAAACACCAGCCTATTGATTTCAGCCATAGCGTTCATCAGGAAGCGGTGGATGAAGGGTGCGAAAGCTGCCATTTTTTCCGCGAGGACGGAAGCTTTTCAGGTATTCCTAAGCTCGAAAACTGCGCCGAATGTCACGAAGAGGCGATGGGAGAAAATCCTGAGGAGGCGAAACTCATTGAGAAATATGTTGAGCCCGGAAAAGAGATCCCGTGGCTTACATATGCCAGCCAGCCAGACTGTGTCTTTTTCTCTCATGCAGCCCATATCAAAATGGCAGAGCTGGAATGCGCTGCCTGTCACGGACGCATAGGGGATTCGGATCACACAAGACCTTACCAGTGTAATATCCTTACCGGCTATAGTCGCGATATATGGGGCTGGAACATTGCAGGCATGGGGAAGAACGCCTGGGATTGGATGAAGATGGATGATTCCGCTCGGATGAAGATGGATCGCCCCGCCCGGATGAAGATGGATGACTGCGGAGACTGTCACGAGAAAAGGGGCACCAGCAATGCCTGCTTTGTGTGCCACAAATAAAGAAAGTGCGCTAAAGTGACTAAAGTGACTAAAGTGAGCTAAAGTTCAAAGCAAAAATGAAAGGTTTTTTCACTCATCAACTTTAGGCACTTTAGGCACTTATAACTTTAGGCACTTAATTTAAGGGGAAGGCGTATGAAACTGGACAGAAGAGGATTTATACAGTTTTCACTTGGGGCTGGTGCCGGCATCACGCTGTCGCCCTTACCGTGGAAGCTAACAGATGATTTTTCCATCTGGACGCAGAACTGGCCGTGGACGCCGGTCCCTCGTACCGGAGAAGTTACTCATGTCAATACGGTATCCAAACATTGCGGTTCTGGTATCACGCTTAGAAAGGTTGGAGACCGCGCCACAAAGATCGAAGGAAGAAAAGGATACCCGGTCAATGATGGCGGCATATCGATTCAAACGGCAGCAGATCTGCAGCTACTGTACGGTCCCTGGCGTGTCCCCGGTCCCTTAAGACGCGTGGGAAAACGGGGTTCAGGACATTGGGAAAATATCTCCTGGGAAAAGGCAATCGGCGACGTGGTCCAAAAACTTTCCGATTTGCGCCGCAAGGGCAAATCTCATACCGTCGCCTGCATTCTCGGTTCGGATCGCGGAACTGTGCCACAGTTATTTAGCCGTTTTCTGAAGGCGTACGGCTCGCCGAATTTTATCCGCACAGCTTCATGTGATGATACCTACGAGTTGGCCATGAGTCTCATGCAGGGGGCCGCGGCCTCTGTGGCCTATGACCTGGAGCATGCAAAGTATATCCTGAGTTTTGGATGCGGGCTTATAGAAGGCTGGGGATCAACCGTGCGTGTGATCAAAGCACACAGTATATGGCGATCCGGCAATTTGAAAGAACGGGCTACGTTGGTTCAGATTGAGCCGCGGCTGTCGAATACGGCTGCCAAAGCTGACCAGTGGTATCCCATAAATCCCGGAACAGAGGGGGCTCTCGCTCTCGGGCTGGCTCATGTTATCATAAAAAAATCATTATACCACACTGACTTTGTAGAAAACCACACCTTTGGGTTTGAAGATTGGACAGACGATAGCGGCAGGAGACACATCGGTTTCAAGCGTTTGGTCTTAAAAAAATATTCACCAAACGCCGTATCCAGGATCACAGGGCTTTCAGCCAAAAAGATTGTCAGGCTTGCCACGGCCTTTGCAAAGGCTGATCGCCCCATAGCGGTTTGGGGCCGCGGCAAGGGAACTACATCCGGAAGCCTTTATGAGTGCATGGCAGTACATGCCCTTAACGCCCTTGTAGGGAATATCAACAAGATAGGTGGTGTCTCGACCCTTCCGGAGGTGGCCACCGAGACATGGCCGAAGGTGGACCAGGATCACATCGCCCGGACCGGTTCTGGCATGCCTCGCATAGATGGCGCGGGCGGCAGTCGCTATCCCTTTACAAGGTATCTGCCGGAGAGATGGCCTCAAATTGTCAACGGGCACAAGGCCTGTCTGATCGAGGCCCTCCTTGTACACGAGGCCGATCCATATTATACCACTCTTGACTCTGCAGCAGTGGCCAGGGCCTTCGACCGCATTCCTTTTGTGGTAAGTTTTTCCACCCTTATGGACGAAACCGCATATCATGCAGACCTCATTTTGCCCAACCCCCACTATTTAGAGCGCTGGGAAGACGCTCCCACACCCACCGGTTTACAAGTTCCGATACTCGGCCTGGTCAGGCCAGTGGTATCGCCTCAGTTTGATACAAGGCATGCAGGGGATGTCATTTTGACCATTGCAAAACGCTTGGGCGGGGTAGTCGGCGATGCCTTCCCGTGGGAAGATTATGAAACTGTGTTGAAAGAGACGATTGGAGACAAATGGGACACCCTGGAAGAAGCAGGCTATATAGAAGAGGCCGACTACACTCCTCCCGTATGGGAAAACGCTTTTGCCACGGCGTCTGGTAAGTTTGAGTTCTATATTACGGCCTTTGAGCAGGCGGGCATGAAAATAAATAAAGATCTGCAGTGTCTTCCCCACTATGAGCCGGCTCAGCCAGAGGGGAACCCGGCTACCTATCCCTTGATCTTGATACCTGTAGAATTGACGCGGCTGGCAAACGGGGCAGTCGGGAACCCGCCATTTTGTATGAAGACCCTGGAAGAAACGGAGCTGAAAAAGAATGATCTTTTCATAGAGGTCAATCCCAAAACGGCTGCCAAATATCGTCTTTCCGAGGGTCAGGATACCATGCTCGAAACACCAAGAGGAAAAGCGAGGGTGCTTGTGCACCTTTTTGAGGGGATCATGCCAGGGGTGATAGCTATCCCGAAGGGTCTTGGTCATACGGCGTATGACGACTATCTGGCAGGCAAGGGTGTGAATACAAACAGCCTGATGGGGGTAACGGAAGACCCGATTTCCGGCCTCTCTGCTACCTGGGGCATTCGGGCTAAACTGACCAGGGTTTAAGAACGTTGGGGCTTCGCCCCAATTGGAGTATTGGAGCAATGGAGTGGTGGAGTAATGGGTTAGAGGCAGTTTTAGTACGTCGTACTCCGGTACTCCAACACTCCATTACTCCCTAACGTTATTCAACAAGGGGTAACCATGAAAGAGGAACACGGACACAGACCAGGTAAGAAGACTTACAAGTACGGTATGGTGATTGATCTGGACAAATGCACAGGCTGTGGCGCTTGCATGGTGGCGTGCATGGCTGAGAACAACATATCCTTCAGGAAAGACGAAACAAACAAACTGGTCAGTAACTTCTGGATGCGGGTTTACAAGATCACCAACGGTCGTTCCTTTCCAGACACTGATGTCTGTTATATTCCCAGGCCGTGTATGCACTGCGAGGGCCACGGCCATCACCATCATACACCGTGTGTATCGGTATGCCCTGCATGCGCTACTGATTATGATCATGAGACCGGTATTGTAAGTCAGATTTACACCCGCTGTTTTGGATGCCGGTATTGCATGGCTGCCTGTCCTTACCATGCGCGTGTGTTTAACTGGTGGGATCCAAGCTGGCCAAAAGGGATGGAAAAGTACCTGAGCCCTGATGTGTCACCTCGAATGCGGGGTGTGGTAGAAAAATGCACCTTTTGCCACCATCGGCTTCAGCGGGCCAGGAACAAGACCTACTCAGAAGGACGACGCGAGATTCGCGAGGATGAATATCAAACAGCTTGCACCCAGGCCTGCCCTGCAGGGGCGATTACGTTTGGGGATTTGAAAAACCCGGAGCACAAGGTTCATAAGTTAGTTGAGGAAGGTAAAAAGAAAAAGATTGCCTTCCGGCTCCTGGAAAAACTCGGTACCAATCCCAAGGTATACTATGTTTCAACAAAGGACTGGGTCCAGAAGGCAGCCGACGTGTATTTGGGCGAGGAAGGAAAGCCTGTAACCCACGCCTGACCGTTAACCCATCACTGGTTTCAAAAGGAGACTTGACATGGATTCTGCACTAATACCAAAGGGTGTTAAACGGTGTCCCTTTGGACTTTTTCTTGTGTGGATCGGCATCTTGCAGATCCCTTTTTTGATAGGGGTTATCGCCTATCTTGTGTGCTGGGGCCTTGCCTTGAACCAGACATATCTTAACAACAATTATCCGTTCGGTCTGTGGATTGCCGCAGATCTGGGTATTATTGCCCTTGGTGGAGGTGCCTTTTTTACGGCCTTTCTAAGGTATATTATTAAAATAGATGAGCTTAAAAATATCGTCAATTTTGCTACGGTTATCGGCGTAATGTGCTATGCCGCGGCCCTGGGCATCCTTGCTGTAGATATCGGTCAACCATTGAGAGGTTGGCATATTTTCTGGCATGCGAATGTCCATTCCATGCTGACAGAGGTGGCCTTCTGTATCTCGTGCTATTTTACTGTCCTGTTGATTGAGTACCTTCCTCTGGTTCTGGAAAATCGAGAGATCAACAAGTTTGGATTCCCCCGTTCCTTTGCACATCATCTTCATGAAGCGATGCCCGCTATTGCGGCAATCGGTGTCTTTCTTTCCTTCTTTCATCAGGGTTCCCTGGGCGGTGTGCCCAGCGTGCTTTATGGCAGGCCTTTTGCTTATCGGGAAGGCTTTCTGGTCTGGCCCTGGACTTTTTTCCTATTTATTCTTTCCGCCATGGCCTGTGGTCCCTGCTTTACTATCCTCATTACACGGATCACGGAAACATTTGCGAAAAAGCAGTTGGTCAAAAGAAATGTCATTGACATTCTTGCCAAGATTTCAGGCTGGCTCTTAGGTGGTTATCTGGTCTTGAAGATAATAGACACGATCTCTTGGGGAGTCAGCCTTGCCCCAAGCGTGGGAGCTCCTGCCGGCAGTTTCTACGCCAATCAGCCGTATGGCTGGTGGGTGTTAATAACAGAGGTTGGAATCTTAGGCATTATCCCATGCATTATCCTTCTGTCTACCAGAGCGCGGCAGAATCAACCTCTGTTAATCCTTGCATGCCTTTTGAATTGCGCAGGAATCTTTATGAATCGATGGATTATGAGTGTACAGACGTTGGCAGTGCCGGTCATGTCATTTGACAAATTCTTCAGCTATCATCCAAACTGGGCGGAGTGGGCGAGCACACTGATGTGGGTCTGGCTGAGTGCCATTGTGATATCGATTTCGTACCGGTATTTGCCAATCTTTCCACAAGAGAAAGAGCTAAATCCACTTTAAGTTAGGTAGGAAGGAACTTTTGCCATGTTTCCATTTATTTTTGACTGGGTCAGCGATGCAAGCCACTTTGTATTTATGGGCACCCTTTATGCCGTTATGGGACTCCTGGTCATAGCGTTGCACTATTGCGGCATTCGAGCATTTTTTGACTGGTTGTGCAAGAAGGGTCAACACGAGCATTAACGGTTCGTTGAGTTTATTGGGTTTATTGAGTTTATTGGGTTCATTGAGTTTATTGGGTCTATTGAGTTTGTAGGGTTTGTTGGGTTTATTGGGTCTATGGAGTTCGTTCGGTTAATATGAACGCAACAGACACAACAAACACAACAGACCCGACAGACACAACAAACACAACAGGGGAATTTGAATATGGATATTTTTAGAATGATGGGAATCATAATCATTTTTGGTGTGCCTGCAATCGTTGGTGGAGGTCTCGTCTTTCATGTGTTGGAAAGCTGGATAGCTGTCGCTATATGGGAAGTATTGAACATTGTTATAGCAGCCTCTACCGCTTACAAGGTTGCCGGAAGGTCAGCGCCAGGTTATCACTAAAGATATCTATCTGCCCATCCCTTTCATCAAATACCCATCCTGATCTGGACATCACACACCTTAGAAAGTAAGTTCTCAATAAGTCCCGGTTCAGTCATTGCGAGCAGAGCGAAGCAATCCGGCGAAGCCGTTGCGAACCCGCAGCATGCGGGTGAAGCAATCCCCACCAATAAGGAGATCACTTCACTTCGTTCGTGACGACCCTTTGGGTCGGATTGCCACGTCGCTTCGCTCCTCGCAATGACAGCAACGGCCAGTGTCAAGGAAGTACAAAGCCAAAATAAAAAGGGTTCGTCAGACATGCAACGAACCCTTTTTTATTTTCCAAACGGTTTGCAGGCGGTCTCTAAGCTTAAGCCATCATGCTCCTACCTCCACCTTCACTGAGGTGGCCACCTTGTAAAGCAGACTGATTACCAGGAACCCGGTTGCCCACACTCCCAGGGTGATTAACACCTCAGGTGTTGTCGGCCAATACTCAGTTATTCGCTCTAAAGGATTCGGTACAAACCCTCCCACAACCAGACCAAATCCTTTATCTATCCACGTTCCAATTAATACCAACACGCAAGCCACTGTCAAAATACCCTCATTCTTGCGTGTGACAGGGGGAACCAGGAGGATAATAGCTGCCGTCATACATGCAAAAGCGAGCCACATCAGAGGGACAAGTTGATTTGCGTGCCCTTCATGGCCGAAGAAGAGGTAATGGAAATGATGCATGTGGCCTGGTATTTGACTGTAGAAGACAGTAAAAAGTTCGCACACAAAGAAAAACACATTCAAAATAAGGGCATAAGTGATAATGCTGCCGAGCGTTCGAATCTGCTCCTTGCCGGGGTCGAATTTCGTCGTCTTTCTTACGATAAGACAAAGAAGGAGCAAAAGGGCAGGCCCGGCACAAAATGCTGAAGAGAGAAAACGAGGAGCCATAATTGCGGTAAGCCAGAAACCTCTCCCGGGAAGACCCGCGTAAAGATATGCTGTAACCGTGTGGATGCTGATCGCCCAGGGGATAGAAAGATATATGAAAGGCTTGATCCACTTAGGAGGGGGTGAGCCTTTACGCTCTCCCATCAGCACATTCCACCCAATAAAAATATTAAGAAAGAGATACCCGTTCAGGACTATCATGTCCCAGAAAAGGACCGACCTGGGTGTCGGATGCAACAGCACATTAATCATCCGAACCGGATTGCCAAGGTCTACTAAAATAAACAACAAACACATGGTCACAGCGCCAATAGCCATAAACTCTGCCAGGATGGTAATCCGGCCAAAGGCTTTATAGTGATGGAGATAGTATGGCAGCACAACCATAACTCCTGCGGCTGCCACACCAACAAGGTACGTAAACTGGCCTATATAAAAACCCCATGAAACGTCCCTGCTCATACCCGTGATGCCCAGGCCAACACGAAACTGCCAGAGCCACATAATAAAGCCCAGTCCAATGAGACCGAGCAAACATGCAATCAATATCCAGTATTTCCGACCTCCAACGAATGCCTTCTCAAGCATAGCCCACCTCACACAATATAATAGACGTTTGGATTCGATCCAAGCTCTGGTTTGCGCCGAATGGTGTAATTGGAACGTAACACTTGCCTCACTTCTGAGTCAGGGTCTTCCAGATCCCCAAATACCAGTGCCGGCTCTTTGCCCTTCTTCTTACAGAGTTCCTGGCAAGCCTCCACGCACGCTGGAATTTTGCCTTTGGCAAGCCGTTCTGCGCAAAAATTGCACTTTTCCACCACACCCTTTACCCTTGTAGGATATTCGGGGGTTGGCGGCTCTTTACCTTCAAAGCCCCGCACCAGGCCCCCCTCCTCTGCCCGGGGCCAGGGGATTATCCAGTTGAAGCTCCTGGCTCCAAAAGGACACGCTGCCATACAAAACCGGCACCCAATACACCGGTGCATGTCCATCATTACAATACCATCTGACTTTCTCTTAAATGTTGCCTTCGTGGGACACACCCTACAGCAAGGAGGGTTGTAGCAGTGGTTGCACATGACGAGAAAGGGTAGCTTTTTCGAATTCTCGTCTATGTGTTCATGTTGCTGGCCCGGGAAGACGTGCTCATAGTCGTCATGCCACATCCACTTAATCTCGTGCTTTGGATTGTCAATCTCAGGCACATTGTGAACCCGGTGGCACGCATCTATGCATGCCTGTGCTATCTCCTCATCCATCTGCTTCATATTCACGACCATGGCCCATCGTTTGGCTATCAGGGCCTCTCCAGGCGTAAACCCCTCCGGCTTGTGAAACAAATGGTAGAGTGTTTCGGGGACGGTGAACCCCCCTAACTTTTTGTCCAGCCACTCGATTGCAAGGGCATCTGCGGCAGGCTTGGCCGCCACGCCCAACGTGGAAACTCCAGCGATCTTTAAGAACTTTCTTCTGTTGACGCCCATCAGTGCTTCTCCTCTGGCTTCTCCTTAGGTGGAATATGGCAATCCCAACAGTACGGTACGACACCCGTATAATTGTGACACCGGTCGCAAAACTCGCTCTTTTTCGCATGACAGTCCGCACTCATGCACGTGTTTTGAAGGCTCATATCGTACTCTTTGCCATTGAAAGCAACATAAGACCTCTGCTGTACGCGGACGACCGAATCTCTCCACAGGTCCAGCACCTGCATGTGCTTTTTCTTCATGTACGGTCCCGGCTGCACGCACTCCTTCTCCTTGACAGGGAGCTTCACTTCTGGTTTTGGAGCAGCCCTTCCGCTCGTATACCAAATCGGGAATGTCAACAAAGCGAGACCTATGATAATGCCGGCAATGATTTTACCTCCGTCATACATCTTCACTCTCCTCCGTTCCTGCAAGGGGTTCATTGCGCAAATTTACTGTCTTCTCCTTTTCTCCCTCTAACACCATGGCATTTGCAACCATCTCATGAACGCCGGTAACCTCAACCCCGGGCACCCAGTATCTCATGAGATCTGGGAACACGGCCCTGTCAATGGCGCAAATACACGAAAGCATGTTGACCCCGTATTTCTCGTGAACGAACTTCACGGCATTGGCCCTGGGAAGACCCCCTCTCATCCTGAGTTCGACATCTTCGCCTGCATTCAACCCGGACCCACCTCCACAGCAGAAGGTCTGCTCCCTGATGGTCGTGGGCGGCATCTCATAAAAATTATTGCACACATTCTTGATGACATACCGCGGCTCCTCTAAGAGCCCCATGGCCCTGGCAGGATTACACGAGTCATGGAAGGTTACTTTCAGGTTATCATTTCTACTCGGATCTAATTTCAGTTTATTATGCTTGATAAGGTCTGCAGTAAATTCGCAGATATGAACCATCTTCGTCGATTTTGTGTTCTCGAATTTCGTGCCCGTAATCGGAGAAACAGGTTCCTCCAGGTTACTTCCCTCTGCAAGATCGAGGTTCATGGTGCCCATATACTGATTGACCACCCGCCACATGTGGCCGCATTCCCCGCCAAGGATCCACTTCACCCCTAATCGTTTGGCCTCGGCATACATCTTTGAGTTCAGCCTCTTCATCATCTCATGGGACGTAAACAAACCAAAATTTCCGCCCTCAGAGGCGTACGTGCTCCAGGTGATGTCAAGTCCGAGGCTTTCCAAATAATGGAAAAGTATCATATAACCCATGCACGTCCAGGTTCCAGGATCGGCAAAGACATCGCCAGAAGGCGTAATAAAGAGGATCTCAGCCCCTTTTCTATTGTAACTCGGTTCCACCCGCACCCCGGTTACGATTTCTATCTCATCCTGGAAGAACTCCAGCATACTCTTGTATGCATGAGGCTGAATGCCGAGGTGGTTGCCCGTCTTGTAACAAAACGCCACAGGGGCTGCGATCCAGTCGATGTTCAGACCTATCAGATTGGTCAGTTCCCTGCCGATGATGGTAATCTCAGCCATATCAATCCCATAAGGGCAGAAAACCGAACAGCGCCTGCATTCACTGCACTGGTACAAATAATACCACCATTCTTTGAGCACATCTATTGTGAGGTCTCTTGCCCCGGCGATGGGCCCCAAAAGCTTTCCCGCTGTTGTGAAATTCTTCCGATATACCGATCGAAAAAGCTCTGCCCTCAGAACAGGCATATTTTTCGGATCTGCAGAGCCGATGAAAAACTGGCATTTGTCAGCGCACGCGCCGCATCTTACGCAGATATCCATAAAGAGCTTAAAGGTGCGGAACCTGTCGAGCCGAACCTTAAATGCATCCATGACGATCTCTTTCCAGTTCGTGGGCAGCTTCCAGTCCTCATCCATTGCTGACCATACCCTTGGGTTCGGAAAGTCAACCACCTTGAGGCGTGCTGGCTCGCCGGCAAAGCAATGCATAGACGGCCTGATGTCAACAGGGGTCTTCATCCAACCCCTTTTAAACAAAGAAGGGCTGTGATCGATGTCTAATACCTCTTCTTTTCTGGTTCCTTTCATTACGTCTGCTTGTTTTAATGGTTCTTCCATGATCACTCCTTTTGGAGGTTGGAGGTTTGTTCGTTATTCTGTTATTCTGGCTTGGCTGGCTCTGGTGCCCCTTTTTCGACTGGCAATCCAGCATCTATCATCTTTTCTCTGAATTCGTCTTCATACGCCGCATACGTATGAACCTTGACAGGGTAATTCCAGGGATTGATGTGCCTGACGATTCGACTATTATTAGACACGTTTCTCGTCGGGCTGAGAAACACACCCGCCATGTGGGTTAGCTTGCTAAAGGGAAAGTAGGCAAAGAACACGCTCACAAGAAAGATATGGATGTAAAATAGGACGCTGATCCCTTCCGGAACCACGGGCCGGAAAGAAACCAATCCCATAGTCAACTCCTTGATGCTCACGACGTCCGCCTTGAGCACATAGCGCATCAGGACGCCTGTCGTGGCCAGACCAAGGATCAGAAACAACGGAAAGTAGTCGGCAGGAAGAGATATATAGCGCATCTTGCCATCGATCACTCTTCTCAGCAGAAGAAACGTCGCAGCAGCCCCAAGCAACAAGCCGCTTTGATAAAGAGTGGGCACATATAACTGGAAAAACCCATCCACTTTTTCAATGATAGGGACAAAGAAGGGCATCGGCTCGGTAAAAAACCTGAGGTGCCTGAGTAAAACGATGAGGAAGGTATAATGAAACACGATCGATCCAAACCACAGCCACTTGGCCGATTTGTATTTGATCTCCTGCCCATTCCCGAATTCAAGCCTTGTATTCCTGAACAGGGACCGAAAACAAAGGACCTCTAAGATCATCCGGCCGACAACGGCGACAGTGCCAACCGGGTTGTCTAATTTGTCTACATAAGTTCTCTTGAGCCAGGGCAGAGTTTTTTGCTGGCCACACGTAGAAGGGATGCGAAATGGCATCGCGCATTTACCCCATTGCACCACCCGGTAGATCATCCCTACAAAGAATGTAATCACAGCGAGGTACGGAATGACCACCCCAAAAAGCCACTCAAGGTGTGCCCCCCACACGCCCACGAAAGCAATCACAACGAGCCCGAAAACTGCCACGGAAGAAACTATGAGACTCAGTATGACATTCATTTATTATTCCCTCTCATCCATTTGAGGTTGTTCGTTAATGGCTTTTATTTGCATGGGCTTTTTTCAGATCCCGATCTTCTTCGGAGAGCTCATAATCCTCAGGGAGATCATATGCCACACCTGCCATTTTCAATAATCTGTGCGACTGATTCCTTAGCGCCTTGATCCTGATATCAAAAATCTTTTCTCGGCACTGCGTATAAATGTCAAAGCAAAGCAGGCCCATGCCATCGATCTCAGACTCAAATGCTGCCCATTCTTCAGAAGTTCCATCTTTTAGGAGCTTACTTCCCAGCTCCTTTCTGATCACTTTCTTTAATCCAAACACAAAACCGACGGCCTTCGATGGTGAAAAGTCCTGAACAGCCCTCAGCCTCAGGATATTGTCAAAAAAGAGCGGAATCTTGTCAGATTTGGTTCCTTGCAGGAGTTCGTCAAATATAGACTCTATCCCCTCAGCAATGGTATGACCCACCGGATTCCCAAATCGATCTTTTTTCTTTAAAA
The DNA here is from genome assembly GCA_023129535.1 of Desulfobacterales bacterium. Taxonomy (GTDB): domain Bacteria; phylum Desulfobacterota; class Desulfobacteria; order Desulfobacterales. Next base: position 14,473 of record JAGMBW010000020.1, on the reverse strand, counting down.
AGGCCTGACCCCCTTCAGGGTAAGTCCGCAGCACCACCTCACACCACTTTTTTACTATGGGAGATTTTTTTCGTAGTAAGAGATTTTTTAGGTCCATAGAGGCTGGTCCTTACGGTTCCGACACGAACCCGATTTCAAAAGGGACACAAACAATCGTAATTGTCCATACACAAAATGATCTTGCTTGTCAAGACAAAAAACAACCGTTTCCAGGCCCAGCTTTACAAAAAATATAGGCGTTCACAGGTTCAGAGTTCACCCTGTTAAATTTCCCGAGGGGAACCCTATTTAACGGGGTGAACCGTTCAGAGTTACCTTATGCTTTGTTGGTTCAACGCTATGTAAAGCTCACTCCGGACTTTGGAGTAACACCGTTTTGCATACCGAAGAAAACCCAACAAAAGGCATTTCGTGCTTTTCCCTTTTGGTGTTTTCGTGGTAGATTTTTTGCGGTTCAAAGTTCAGCATATCGGAGAAGAAAATTGAAAATGAATTACGAAGTCTTTATGTCAAAGGCCCTTGAAGAGGCACACAAGGCACACAGCGTGGGAGAGTTCCCGGTGGGCTGTGTGATGGTGTATGAAAACAGAGTGCTTGTCACCGGAGCGCGTCGCCACAGTGGGCTACACAATCAAAACGAGCTGGACCATGCCGAAATGTTGGCGTTGAGGAGCCTGGTTGATCTGGACGAAAAGATCGATAGAGAAAAGGTATCTCTTTTTTCAACGCTGGAACCCTGCCTCATGTGCTACGCAGCGCTCATCTTGAATGGCATAAGACATATCGTGTATGCCTATGAAGATGTCATGGGAGGCGGAACGAACTTAGACCTAAAAGGGCTCAACCCTTTTTACAGAGATATGGAAATCACTGTCATATCTCATGTCATGAGGCAGGAAAGTCTGAAGCTTATTAAGGAATTCTTCTCGGACCCTCAAAGCGGCTATTTGAAGGAAAGCCTGCTTGCTGAATATACCCTGAATCAACGTCCGTGAGCAGCTCTACAACTTCTTTTGACACCTGATTCGATTTCTGATAGACGTTTTTCATGCCTGCCCGCTATTGCCAGTCAGCTCACTTCAATAAGGGTCTCGCTCAAGCGATGGCAGGCGGGCCTGCCCGTCTGGAAATCACTCTTAAACCTGATCTTTTTGACGCTGAAGGGGCTGGTGTTTGCAGGAAGGCGAACGACTATTTTGGATTCAATATCGAGTCGGTTAGCACGGTTAACATATTGACCATCGATGTGGAGCTGACAGCGGACCAGCTTGAAGCCATCCAGAAGGAAATCTTTACCAATCCTGTCACCCAGATTTCTTCTTACAAACCGCTTCATATCGATTTCGACTGGATACTCTGGGTCGGTTACCGGCCCGGGGTACGGGACAACCCCGGAAGCACGGCCGCAGAAGTCATGGAGGATCTCCTTGGTATCCGTATAAAACCTCACGAGGGGATCTACACCTCAAAACGGTACTGTCTGAAGGGTGGCAATCTCTCTTTCAATGATGCGGACCGGGTCGTGCGAGAGATCCTTGCCAATAACATCATCCAGCAGTCGAAGGTCTTTTCCCGAAACGACTGGGACCCGGCAACGGGTGTAGGGATCATTATACCCAGGATGGAGCTGGATCACAAACCCACAGTCACTGCTGTTGCCATTGATACCGATGAGGCACTGGCGCACATCAGCAAGGAACGCAACCTCGCTTTGAACCCGAATGATATCCCAACAATACGTGCGTACTTTCTCAGAGAGGATGTCCTTTCCCAGCGTCAGGTTGTCCGGCTTTCGGCACCTACGGATGTGGAACTGGAATACATCTCCCAGGCGAGGAGCGATCACTGCAACCACAACACCTTCAGGGGCCTGTTCCACTACCGTGACCTGGCAACAGGGGAGAGCAAGGATGTGGACGACCTCTTTGCTACCTGCATCGAGGCTCCCACCCTGACTATCAAGAAGAAAAAACCATGGGTTATTTCAGTCCTCTGGGACAATGCAGGTGTGGGCCGCTTTAACGATGACTACTACTACGTCATCACGGGTGAGACCCATAATTCCCCGTCCAATATGGAGGCCTATGGCGGGGCCATCACCGGGATTGTGGGGGTCTATCGAGACCCTATGGGCACCGGCAAAGGCTCCAGGCTGATCATGGGTATGTATGGATATTGTGTGGGGTCCAGAGAGTACCAGGGGGAGCTCAAACCCCATCTTCATCCCAAACGGTTGCTGGATGGCATCATCGAAGGGGTGCGAGATGGCGGGAACAAGAGCGGCATCCCCACCCCTTTCGGGCAGGTCTGGTTTCACGATGGTTACCTTGGAAAGTGCCTCGTCTTTGTCACTGCTGTCGGCATAATGCCTGCCGTGGTCAAAGGAATCCCCTGCGAGGGAAAGACCACTTCTGCCGGTGACCTGATCGTCATGTGTGGCGGCCGCGTTGGAAAGGACGGTATCCACGGTGTCACTGCGGCTTCCGAGAGCTTCTCGGCCCATACTCCAGCCGGACACGTGCAGATAGGGGACCCTTACACACAAAAAAAGATGCACGATTTCCTCCTGGAGGCGCGGGATGAGGGCCTCATTGCATTTATCACGGACAATGGTGGGGGCGGACTTTCGTCATCCATTGGAGAATCTGCCCGTTTCAGCAAGGGGTGTATGGTTGAGCTTGACAAAGTTCCTCTAAAATACGAGGGGCTCGACCAGTGGGAAATCTGGGTCTCTGAATCTCAGGAACGGATGACGGTTGCCATCAGGCCCGAACATCGCGAACGATTCATGGCCCTTTCCACAAAGCACGCGGTGGAAAGCACGGTCATTGGTCGCTATACAGACTCCGGGAAACTCCACATCACTTGCGATGGCCAAACATGCGCATACGTGGACCTTGATTTGCTCACCTCGCAATTTCCTCAGTGGACCTTTGAAGCCGAATGGACGCCTCCGGAGATGCGAGGCCTTTTTGAGCCAGTGCTCGCCGGGCCAGACGATGCATCAGACCTGCTCCTTGATATTGTTTCCCGTCCCAACATCTGTTCAAAGGAATGGATCATTCGGCAATACGACCATGAGGTGCAAGGCACAAGCGTCATCAAACCCCTTGTTGGAAAAGATCGAGACGTAAACACCGATGCGGTTGTCATCCGGCCTGTGCTCGACTCGCTCCAGGGGCTCGCTGCAGCCCAGGCGCTGCTCCCTGCCTATTCCGAGATCGACACCTACCACATGGTGGCCTGTACCATCGATGAAGCCGTGCGCCGTGTCGTGGCCGTGGGTGGAGAGCCGGATCATATCGGGGGTGTGGACAACTTTTGCTGGCCTTCGGTGCAGTATGACCCGAAAGGCAACCCTGATGGCAAGTATAAGGCAGCCCAACTGGTGAGGGCGAACTGGGCACTTCGGGATGTCTGCCGGGCATATGAGATTCCACTCCTTTCTGGAAAAGACAGCATGTACGTGGACGGACATCTCAGAGGGCGATACGGGGAGACCCACAAAATCTCTGCCCTTCCCACCTTGCAGTTCACGTGCACGAGTGTGGTTTCAGACGTCACGCGGTGCGTCACCATGGATGCCAAGGTTGCCGGAGATCTTGTGTATGTAATGGGTGAAACCAGGAATGAGCTGGGCGCATCGGAGTATTATGAACATTTTGGTTATATAGGGCTCCAGGTCCCGAGACTGGAACCGGACTCGTGCATGAAAGGTTATCGTGCCCTGAGCCGGGCCATCCAGGAGGGGCTGGTCGCATCATGCCACGGCGTCTATCGCGGAGGCCTGGGGGTTCATCTTGCCATGGTAGCTATGGCCGGCGGTCTGGGCATGACCATTGACCTGTCTGCGGTCCCTGTGGCGGACGCAGAAAAAGATCATGTCATCCTCTATTCAGAGACACCGGGCCGGTTCATCCTAACCATTGATCCAACGAATCGTTCATCCTTTGAGTCTGTCATGGCTAACTTCCCACTGGCCTGTATCGGGACGGTCACAAGCAAGCCCGATCTTCTAATCAAGGGCATAAAAGGGAAGCCCGTTGTCCGCGTGTCGGTCTCTGAGCTCAAAGCGGCCTGGAAACGCCTTAACTATCAGATTCAAGCCCCATGGCTCGAATCAGGCGAGCCCGGCCCACGTTGAATTCTACCAGGGCGTTGGTGTAGTTGGTTCTGGCTCCGGTTAATCTGGTCTGGGCATCCAGGACTTCCGTGGCCGTGGCCACCTGTTCCCGGTAGCGCTCCTTGCTGATCCGGAAATTCTCCTCTGCTGATTCAACGCTCTTTCTGGCCACCCAGATATTTTTCTCTGCGGCTTGCAGATTCAGGTAATTGGTCTTCACCTCCAGACGTACAGCGTCTTTGATCTGCTCCAGGACCTCTTTAGCCTGGCGCAATCGAGCCTGCTGCCGTTTGATAGCATACCGTGTCTTGCCCCACTCGAAAAAGGTCATGGTGGCTACGGCCATAATATCCCACTTTTCCCGGTCCACAAAATCGCTCCCACTCAGAGACGCATCGTCACCAGCCCGATAGTAGTTACCCGAGAGGGTCACTTTGGGGTAATAGGCACTTTTGGTCAGAGTGACCTCCTTTTCGGCGCTAAGGACATTTTTCTCCGCCTCTATGAGCTCTGGCCGCTTTTGCAGCGATGTCTCCAGGCAAGACTCATAGGGTTTCTCATAGGGCCGGTCGGACAGGGTGTCTGCCGGCACCACGTCTAAGTCAATGGACCGACGCAAGATGGTGTTGAAGCGGGCCTTGACCAGCCTTACGTCGTTTTCAGCCCGGATGAGTTCCTGCCTGGCCTCTGCCAACCGGACCTCCGCCTCGAGCACCTCGATCTTGGGGCTCATACCCACCTCGTAGAAGTTTTTTGCCACCTCCAGTTGTGCTTGCAACTGTTCCACGGCCTGTACGGCTACCTCGTGGATCTTGTCCGCACTCAAGATGCCATAATATGCCTCCTTCACCTCCAGGATGAGGTCAATCCGGGCACGGGCCAGTTGGATCCTGGCCACACCCAGACCCAGCCTGGCTAACTGGTAATTGGACAGGGTGGCAAAACCGGTAAACAAGGGCTGTTCGATGGTGCCGGTCAAACGATACTGATCTCTATCGGCAAAATCAAAACGATTGCCTGCAATCACGGCATAGGGAACCTCGCTTGGCCGGGTGTAGCTATACCGGGCGCTCAATGACGGCAGAAAGCCGGTTCTCGCCTCTTTGTGGCGCTCTCGCGCAGCCTCGATTTCCTCCCGGGCCACTTGCATACCCGGGTTGCGCTCCAGGCCCATCTCGATACTCTCTTTGAGAGTCAATAAAGGCGCCCCCTCCTGGGCTACAGCCTGCCGTGCCACGGCAACCACCATCACCACGGCTGCAACAAAAAAAAACAGCGCAAATACACGTAACCAGCTTGCCCTCATTTTATTTCTCATCATCTCCCTCCGTCAGACCCTCGTTTCCTCATACCCCAACCAACTCAAGGGCATTGAAGAAGTAGCCAATCTCAAATGCCGCGGTCTCAGGCGCGTCAGATCCGTGGACCACATTCTTTTCAATGTCCGTGGCGAATTCACGACGTATGGTGCCTTCGGCTGCCTCTTTGTAGTTGGTAGCCCCCATCAGCTCACGGTTTCTGGCAATCACATTGTCTGCTTCAAGGACCATCACCACCGAAGGCCCCGAGGACATAAACCGGGTCACGCTCTCAAAAAAGGGGCGCTCCTTGTGCACAGCGTAGAAGCCTTCTGCCTCTTTCTTGGACATGTGAACCATTTTCATGGCAACAATCTTAAAACCTGCCTGCTCAAACCGCTTGATCATCTCGCCGATGAGGCCCTTTCCAACAGCGTCCGGTTTAATGATCGACAAAGTTCTTTCTTTCATAAGCTTAACCTTTCTGGCAATTTCTTGAAGATACGGCAAATTCCCTAACAAAAAGGGAGGTAATAGTTCACCGCAGAGACGCAAAGTACGCAGAGAAACTTTCTATTATTACAAAGGGACAATGAGATCAAGCAAAAGGAACCGTTGGTTTGCACTTACCAGAGAGGGCTTTCCGTTCTAATTCCATAGTACGAAGCATTTTAGAAAGAAATGTTCGGAGTAATGATCTAGAAATAATTTGAAGCGAAGTGGTGATTTTTTGCACCATTTTAGATGTTTTTATGTCATGATTGATGAACTCGTAAAAAGTCAAGAATTCCCTTTTGCCGTCATTCCGGCGAAAGCCGGAATCCAGTTTTTCCAATAGGTTCCTGTCTGCCGACAGGCAGGCTGGACTCCGGCTTTCGCCGGAGTGACGAACTTTGGGACTTTTTACGAGTTCATCATAATTAAAAAGAAATTAATACGATCAACTGAGAAATGTAAGTCTTAATAAACCGTGGCCAGAAGAAGGAACAATACATGCCGGAGATTGTAACCGTACATATCTGGAAAGAAGGGGCTGGTAGATTTCGATCTTCCATTCAGGAGGACACTCCTGCTGACTATGCCTTTCCCGAACCCTTCTGGTCCGAACACATGAAGAAAAAAGAGCTCCCTCCTGGTCACCTTGCCCCTTTTGGCGAGGCCATCTTCCGCTCGGTCTTCAACTCCCTTAGCCGGGAGGGGATGGTCCGTGAGATACTCTCCGGCCTCAAACAAAAGCACCTGACCTTTTCCATCAAATCATCGGAAGAGATCATCCACGAGGTCCCGTGGGAGCTCATGAAGCCTCCCGGCCAGAGCTTTTTGGGGGGTATGGGAAACATCTCCTTTGCCAGGACACTCCCCGGCCATCGACCAGGGGGCAGGCCCTCTTCGCCGCCATACCGTATCCTTGTCATCCTTTCCCTGCCGGTGGAAGCCTATGAGAAGGCCCCATTAGATCCCCTCCGTGAGCTGGAAAATCTCTACCGCGCACTGGATGACTTCGTGCAGAAAGGGCTGGTCAAAATAGACGTCTGCCTGAGGGCTTCAGTGCCGGAGATCCGCGCCAGAATGATCAAGGCCCGGTACGATGTAATCCATTTCATCGGTCACGGTGGCCCGGGCGGGCTCTTGATCTTGGAAGATGAAGCTGACTTTAGCCGCAGCCATGAGACAAACCATGAAGATATCAGGTTTCTGTTTGGTGACTTGGGGGTCCAGGCCGTGATCCTCAATGCCTGCCACACCCAGAGCGGAACCTTCTTTCATCCTTCCCTTGCCATGTTTATTTATAAGACGGGGATACCGGTAGTCCTTGCCAACCAGGCGAGCGTGCTCGATCAAGATGCCATTCACGCGGCCCGATCTATCTATGAATTTCTGTTTAAAGGCCGATCCCTCTCCCCTCTTCTGGATATGGCCCGGCTAAAGGTAAGAGAATGGTGGAAGCCGGTCCTCTTTACTCGAGCTGATTTAAAGGGTGAAGACCTATTCCTCCCTCCCACTGAAATCCCAAAACCAGTGGAAGGAGAAAAGGTCTTCCGGGACCTGAGCACCCTTGAAACAACCAGGGTGTATGTGTATCGGTACCGGCCCTTAAGGGAGATTACCCAGCACCTGGCCGAGGATCGAAAGGTCATTGTCCTTCACGGTATTGGCGGGGCAGGCAAGAGCTTTATGGCCGATTACCTGGCCCGATTTCTCCGTCCGGAGTTTGCCCATGTGGTGGCCCTGGATATGAAGGCCCTAAAGGAAACCGGAGATGCAAGCATCCAGGGAATTCGAGACCGGATTCTGTCCATATTTGAAGACCACGAGATTATTGACGGTGAAAAGGCTGAGAAAATCAAAACGAGCAAGGCATTCTCTCTCTTCTGGAAGCGCCTCAACCAGGCCCTGGGCGGTATTTCCTGGTTGCTGATCCTGGACAATTTTGAGGTTTTTCAGGATGAATGGGGCCTCGTGAAGGACCAGGAAATACGAGAGATGTTGCGGGTCTTGAGTGGGCCGGACTGGGTAGGCCGGCTCATCATCACCAGCAGGCTCATTCCCTATCTGGATACCCGGCGCTCCCTCGAACCTGTGGTGGAAATTGGTACTTATGATATGGCAGAAAAGCGATTCTTTCTTGGCCAATTGACCGAGAAAGAGCAAAAACAGTTGAAGGAGCAAGATGCTTTTATAGAGAATGCTCTGGGATGGCACCCTTTGGCCACAGATTTGCTCCTCAAAAATCCATCAGCACAGCCCGAGTCTGCTGTGGACCAGCGGTCCCTCAAGGAGGTCTTAGACTTTTACAAGCCCTATCTGGAGGAGTCTCCCTTGGCCTTTGGCCGTCTCTTTGCCCTGAAGCACCCCATGTCCCGCGAGCTTTTGGACCTCATTGTAAAAGATGCCGACATGATCGACCTCCTGGTGAGAAGGCTCAGGCTCATTTCACAATGGGGTTCCCTTATGAGGCTGCATCCCATTTTCCGTTTCGTTTTCGGCCAGACTTGCCCACTTTTAGAAAAAGACCGGCTCGACATGGCAGGAGACCTTTTGCCCTTTGAACCTCAAGGACTGGCTGATGAGTTTAACCGGATAGAAGTTCTGCAAGATTCCCTTTCTTTACCCTCGTTTAGTGATGAGCAGAGAAAGGAGCTAAAAGAAAAGATCGCCGGGGCCGCATCCCGCATTGGGGTTTTTCTAAAGGAGCGAGGAGGAATTGACCTGTCCATCTCGTACCACAAGAAGGCCCTGGAGCTGAGGAAGGGGCTGTTTGGTGAAAGGCACCCGGATGTTGCCGCCTCATACAACAATCTGGGATTGGTCTATGAGACCAAGGGTGATCTGGATCAGGCCATCTTATACCACGAGAAGGCCCTGGAGCTTTGGAAGGGGCTATCTGGTGAGAGGCACCCGCATGTCGCCACGTCATACAACAATCTGGGATCGGTCTATCAGGCCAGGGGTGATCTGGATCAGGCCATCGCATACCTCAAGAAGGCCCTGGAGCTTTGGAAGGGGCTATCTGGTGAGAGGCACCCGGATGTCGCCACGTCATACAACAATCTGGGAGGGGTCTATCATGCCAAGGGTGATCTGGATCAGGCCATCTTATACCTCAAGAAGGCCCTGAAGCTGAGGAAGGGGCTGTTTGGTGAAAGGCACCCGGATGTTGCCGCCTCATACAACAATCTGGGATTGGTCTATGAGACCAAGGGTGATCTGGATCAGGCCATCTTATACCACGAGAAGGCCCTGGAGCTGAGGAAGGGGCTGTTTGGTGAAAGGCACCCGGATGTTGCCGCCTCATACAACAATCTGGGATCGGTCTATCAGGCCAGGGGTGATCTGGATCAGGCCATCGCATACCTCAAGAAGGCCCTGGAGCTTTGGAAGGGGCTATCTGGTGAGAGGCACCCGGATGTCGCCACGTCATACAACAATCTGGGAGGGGTCTATCATCACAAGGGTGATCTGGATCAGGCCATCTTATACCACGAGAAGGCCCTGAAGCTGAGGAAGGGGCTGTTTGGTGAAAGGCACCCGGATGTTGCCGCCTCATACAACAATCTGGGATCGGTCTATCATGCCAAGGGTGATCTGGATCAGGCCATCGCATACCTCAAGAAGGCCCTGAAGCTGAGGAAGGGGCTGTTTGGTGAAAGGCACCCGGATGTTGCCGCCTCATACAACAATCTGGGATCGGTCTATCATCACAAGGGCGAACTGGATCAGGCCATCGCATACCTCAAGAAGGCCCTGGAGCTTTGGAAGGGGCTATCTGGTGAGAGGCACCCGCATGTCGCCACGTCATACAACAATCTGGGAGGGGTCTATCATCACAAGGGCGAACTGGATCAGGCCATTTCATACCACGAGAAGGCCCTGTCACTTGTCAAGGAGCTATTTGGTGAGACGCACCCGGATGTTGCCAGATCATACAACAATCTGGGATCGGTCTATCAGGCCAAGGGCGAACTGGATCAGGCCATCGCATACCTCAAGAAGGCCCTGGAGCTTGTCAAGGAGCTATTTGGTGAGACGCACCCGAATGTTGCCACCTCATACAGCAATCTGGGATTGGTCTATGAGGCCAAGGGTGAACTGGATCAGGCCATGTCATACCTCAAGAAGGCACAAAATCTCTGGAGAGAACTTGGAAGCAAGAGAGATGAACTACGCCTTTGCGTTTGGTTTTCTGAGCTGTACGCAAAGACAGGGCGTGGGGCTGAGGCAGCGAAGGACCTGTGTGCAGGGGTAAGGCTTCTTGAATTTCTCCGATCAGACCCGAACATGGGGTTCTGGATGGTTCAGGCATCTCGCCTCCTTGAACTGGCAGAAAAGCTAAAAACTGAATTGGAGGGACAAGAGTTTTACAATTGCCGCAATATCATTCGGCAATATCAGGAGGAACTGGGTCCGGTTCTTGAAAGCCTGCGTATGATGGCCAGGTCCTCCTCGGGAAAGGATTCCTTACCAGAAGACATAGAGCTTTGAAAAAAATCCTGATGGGAGCTTACCGCCTCAGTCCGCCTTACACCGGATCTAAAGTCTGGATCTTCATAAAACCACGCCTCACCCAGCCTGCTGGAAACAAAGGCCTCCAATGCCCCCAGCACAGAGGGCTCATCTGAAAAGAGCAGCATATGATACCCTCTCAAGCTTTCAAGTATTTCCTCTTGCTTTTTGGTCCATATTTCATACAGGAGGTCTTTTTTCTTCTCCTTGAGAAGTCTCAATCGAACGGCTGAAAGGATTCCAGACGTGAAGAACATGAACAGGAGATCTTCTTCATTCTGCTTTTTCTCATCTATTAGTGTTTCACAAATCCTTTTTGCATGATGCATAATAGGCTCATAAGGTCTCTTTGCATCTGAAGCAATTCCTCCTGTAATGCTCTTCAAGAGATCAGGGGCCGTGTTCCATTTTTGAAGAATCCCTTTGCCATCCCAGCGGTATAGCCCTTTTGCAGCCAGCACAAAACAGGCCTTATCTTCCTTGCCATCCACATCCTTCAGGTAGAGTTCCGGATGAGAAAGGGTATGGATGAAAAGCAGGTACCCCTGGATCAGATGGCTGCTCTTGATGCCGACCTTTTTCTCCTCCAGTTGAGGCAGGAAACGAGCAATGAGATAGAGGGTATGGAAGCGCTCCCAAGGGTCCCCGGCCAGGGCAGAGAGCTTCAAGAGTGAGTCTATATTCCGGATGAAAAAGTCTTCCGCCTCCTGACGTAAGCCTTCGTCCACACGCCTGATTGACAGGCTTGGCCTATTTTCCAGGAACCGTTTAAGATTGCTTAGAAGAGAGGCTCCTCCGTCGGCCTTTTTTTTCAGCACGAGCTCGCGAAGACGTCCTTCCAGGAAATCGAAGGCCTCGCTGCGCAAAGGAGGAGTCTGGAAATAGATATGCGCTTTTTGTGCATAGTCCATATAACTTCTAATCATAGCTCAACTTCCTCTCTTGCCAGTCCCCTCCATGCCTCTGAGATGGCACGAAAGTTCCTTTCAGGAAAGTGAAAAAAGGTCCGGTCCTTACAAGCAAGCTCTGTAGCCTTGGAGACAGTCTCTTGTGCCTCGTGTTCTGATTTCAGGTGCTGGTTCATGAAATCGGTATTGATTTCCGGGAATCTCCTCAAAAAGCCTTCTGCCTCTGGAAAGCATTCGTGAAAGATAGCCAGCCACAGGGATTCTAGCTGAGACATTGTGTCTTTTGATTCCCGCTGAAGAAGATAGCATTCCCAGCGATTGGCAGTGCGAATCCACTTTCTGTGGGTCAGGGGATCAAGGGAGGCGACGAGAGAATCTGTCTTTTTGGGTAGTTCTCCTTCCAGCAACGTCTTCACATCAGCAAAATGGATATCAGCCATATGGGCCTGATACGAGATGCTTGGAAGCTCCACACTCCATTGAAAGAGCTTTTCCATGAATTCTGTTCCTGAAAAATAAGGTTTGTCGTTTTTAGGATCTCGATATCTTATTTCGATTGCCCTTCCCAGAACGTGATCGTTGATCCCCAAAATGACGATGGTCCTGGGAAGCATGAGGAAAAATCGGATAGATTCAAGGAGGCCAATGGCACGATCAGGGAGGAGTCGATCCAGGTCATCTACGATGATAATAAGATGGGGTTCAGACGGGAGGGAACGTGGATAAGCGTCTTTTTTCCATTTAAGGAATTCTTTCCATGGTTCTGAGATCTGGGGTCTATAGCTGGCAGTAATGTCTTCAGCCAGCTTTTCAAGCTTTGTGAAAATATTTTCATAGCGCGAATAATACTCAATATTGACTTGCCCGACGACCTTGAAAGCCTGTTTGATCTCTTTTACTCCGATTTCTTGACCCATTGAGGATCTGGTGGCCATCTTGAGCATAGCATCGCTGGTGACCAAAGCGGCTGCGCCAAGGGAGCGAAGCACGGTCCTCAATCCCTTTTTCACCTGGCCTCTTGTCACATCCTGCAGCCTGGACAAGAGCGGAAGGATGGGCTGCTCGTCATCCTGGTATTTCCAGGCCTCAAAAAAGATGGTGGGCCACCCGCGAGCTTTTCCGAAATAGTCCGCCACCGCGCGGAGAATTGAGGTCTTTCCCGCACCCCAGTCCCCCATGATTCCTATGAGGCAGCCCTGATTGCCATTGTTTGAGGCAAGGGATTCGATATGGCCCAGAATGTCCAATAAGGGATCAAAGAGGAGGGGCATGTCTGCTGCTTTGGGCAGATAATCTTCAAAAACAAACGGCTGGTCTATTTTCATGGAGTATCATTCCAAGTCGGCTCAAAGTGCAAAAAGCTTGCCACTGCACTTTTCAATAAAGTTATGATATGATATAAATATAAAAATTTCAACCGCTTTTTTCCTTTGGTGTGTTTTACTCGACAGTCATAAGTTTTCATAACGTATCTCAGATGGACTCATAGCCAAAAACCGCTCCTGCTCAAAAAAAATCAAAAACAGGCACATTCGCTCGCTAACCCCGCAGCCCGCGAAGCACTGCCGTCAGGCAGAACCTGCGGGGTTAGCGCTCGCTTTTGCGGTTCAAGACATGGATCTCTTTGATCAAGCCGAAAAGGAAATAGAAGATGCGTCACGTCCTCTGGCAGACAGGATGCGACCGAAGACGCTCGAGGCCTTTGTGGGTCAAACCCATCTCCTTGGTAAGGACAGTTTGCTGCGTCGGACCATAGAAGAGGACAGGCTATTTTCGGTGATTTTCTGGGGACCGCCGGGTTCGGGTAAGACAACCCTGGCCCGTATCATGGCCGGCGAGACAGACTCTCACTTTGAAACCTTCTCTGCCGTGCTTTCCGGGGTAAAAGAGATCAGGGCTGTCGTTGATAAGGCGAGGGCGCAACGACACTACCATCAAAAAAAGACACTCCTTTTTGTAGATGAGATCCATCGCTTTAACAAGGCCCAGCAGGATGCCTTTCTGCCACACGTGGAAAGTGGTCTGATCACGCTAATTGGCGCAACGACCGAGAATCCCTCCTTTGAAGTGATTTCCCCGCTCCTGTCAAGGGCGCGCATCATGGTACTTCAACCATTTTCTGATGAGGAATTATCGATCATCGTAAGGCGGGCCATAACCGACAAGGAAAAGGGCCTGGGAGCACTCTCATTGCAGGTTCATCCAGATGCCCTGGAACATATCATCTGGTCAGCGAACGGCGATGCCCGCACAGCCCTGAACAATCTGGAGGCGGCCGCATTCCTCGTGCGGGAAAAGAATGTGAAGGAAAGAAAGATCACTCGTGCCGTGATTGAAACAGCCTTCCAGATGAAAGCCCTTCAGTACGACAAGCACGGCGAAGAGCACTACAACCTCATTTCGGCCTTTCACAAGAGCCTGCGGGGAAGCAACCCGGATGCCGCCCTTTACTGGCTTGGTCGCATGCTTGATGCCGGCGAAGATCCGCTTTATATTGCCCGGCGCATGGTCAGGTTTGCCTCTGAAGACGTGGGAAATGCCGATCCCAGAGCACTCTCTGTGGCTGTGTCTGCCGTGCAGGCATTTCAATTTGTTGGGCTTCCGGAAGGTGATCTGGCCCTGGCCCAGGCCGCTGTTTATCTTGCCACGGCCCCGAAGAGCAATGCCCTTTATGCAGGTCACGGCAGGGTGAAACAAACGATTAACCAGACCGGCACCCTTCCAGTGCCCCTTCATATTCGAAACGCTCCAACAAGATTGATGAAGGATCTTGGCTACGCCAAAGATTACAAGTATGCCCATGACTTTGAGAATGCCTATGTGCCTCAGGAATATTTGCCCGAAAAGCTCAGGGGCCAGGTTTACTACGAGCCTACAGACAGGGGCTATGAGAAGATCATCAAGGAAAGGCTTATGAAGTGGCGCAAGATTCGAGAGGCAATGTTCAAAGCTCAAATTTAAGGCCAGCGCAAAAAAGCCAGGTCACAAATGAAAAAGGGGCTACTCATTAGTGTAACCCCTTGAAATCGCATGGCGTCCCCAACCGGATTTGAACCGGTGCTGCCGGCGTGAAAGGCCGGTGTCCTGGACCTGGCTAGACGATGGGGACTCTGGTGGGCCGTGCTGGACTCGAACCAGCG
>JAGMBW010000002.1 GCA_023129535.1 Desulfobacterales bacterium | reverse complement strand
GTATTTTCCGACTTTTTACGAGACCATCAATTAAAAGCGGGGAGATCTAAAATGAAAGGAAATATTAAGAGGATCATGCAATTGGGAGTAATCTGCCTGATGTGCCTTGGTCTTTTCAGCCTGCAACCGGCGGCAGCCAGCGGGGGGAGCGAGGGGAACATCGACAGTACATACAAATACGCATGGTCGGAGAATTCCGGATGGGAAAACTTCCGGCCCACCCACGGCGGAGTCACTGTCCATGATACGTATCTCTCCGGCTACGCATGGGCTGAGAACATCGGCTGGGTAAAATTAGGTTCGACTCCGTCCGACGGCACCTATCCCAACACCACCAGCACCAACTGGGGCGTGAACCGCGACGGCTCCAAACTTTCAGGCTATGCCTGGAGCGAGAACGCGGGCTGGATCAACTTCAACCCGTCTGATAGCCAGGTAACCATAAGCGCAGACACGGGCAAATTTGACGGGTATGCGTGGGCCGAAAACGTGGGATGGATTCATTTTCAGAATGCCTCTCCTGAATACTACGTGCAGGCTGCGACGAGCATCGGAACGGTCGAGGGCGGTAGCTGGAGTTCCACTTCAACCTGGGACGGCGGAATTATTCCCGGTGCTTCCCTGGACGTTACCATATCCCACGATGTGACGCTCGACATGGCGGGGAATGCCAAAGATCTGTCAATAGCCGCCGACAAAACACTTGCCTTCAGCGGGACAAATCAACTGACGATAGCCGGCGATGCATCGATTACCGGCACGATGGATGTCGCGGGCGGCACATGTAACACTACCGGCACGACTGCTGTTAGTGGCGAACTTGCCATCAGCGCTGGGAGCTATACTGCCAATGACACCTTCGATGCGAGCGGTGGCACGGTCACCTTCACCGGCGCAGGCACGCTGAATCTTGCAGACACGATTGCTTGCGGCGGTCTCGGCACATTCACGAAGGCGACAGGCTGCACGGTGGACTACAAGCTGGCTGGCGCCCAGAACGTCAGCGCAGTGGATTACCATCACCTGAAGCTGAGCGGCAGCGGCACCAAAACCCTCTGCGGCAATCTCACCGGTGATACGGATATTGACGGTAACCTGACCATTGCATCCGTCGTAACACTCGATGTGACCAGCGCCAACAACTACGGTATAGACATCGCCGGCAACTGGACCAACAGCGGGACCTTTAACTGCCGGGCGGGGACAGTGACCTTTACAGGCTCAGGCGATTCAACCCTGGCGCCGGGAGGCTCGTCTTTTTATGGCTTAACCTTGAACAAGAGCGCCGGCGAAACGACAACCAGGCTTTCACCCGACGCCAACCTGAGAGCAGGAAACGCACTTACCATAACCAAAGGAACGTTTGATCTTGATACAAGTGATGTAAATCTCAGTCTCGGGGGTGCGCTGAGCATAGGCGCTGACGGCCGCTGGACAAAGAGCAGCGAAGCGAAGACGGTCACTTTCACCGGCGCGGGCAGCACAATCACCGATAGTAGCAGCCCCGTGCAGGATCTCGGTTATGTAGTGGTAGGGCAGGAGCTGGATTAAAGGATCAATGGAGTAAGGAGGTCAGAGGTCACCCCAGTGAAATGCGCTTCGCCACTGTTAAATACGCTTCGCTGTCATTGAAATGAATTTAACTTGGCAAGCTGTCACTGGCGTGCCCCAGTTAAACAAAATAAGTAAAGCAGTTTCACGGGGTAAAAATTTCACGGGGTAAAGAGGTCGGAGGTCAGAGGTCAGAGGTCAGAAGTCGGTGATCAGGCATCAATAATCAATATTCAATATTCAATCAAAAAAAGGTTGTAGGTTGGGTTGAGGTGCGACACGAAGTGTAATGTTCTCAAGCCGCCAGGCGCAACCCTGCGCTCAACCCAACAAAAGCCTTTCAGCTTTCAGCTTCGAGCTTTCAGCTTTCAGCTTTTAACTTTTAACTTTTCCGGCTTGTCCGGGTTATGTAATTAATCACGGGTAAACCCCCGGCTATGCCGGGGGACTCCCAGAGTTTGACATTTCCGGGAGTATGGAAGAGCCTCCTCCACGTGAATGTCTCCAACTGTACAATAGATGGACCTCTCAATATGCCACGCTGAAAGAGCAAGTCATAGAACGCAGGATTGCAACTGCCGGATCATGCCAAGTGCGATTCTGGGCACAAAACGAACTTCACAGGCCAAATGTATGGGCCAGGAGTGACTCCGTGTGCACAGTTGGCAGGGACGAGGAGATCACCTGAAACAGATCAAAGAACAACAAGAAGATCGGAGGATCGACCAAGAGCACTTGTTCAGGCAGATTCCCGCCACCTTCAGGTGGCCCATGGTTTTCAACCGCTTTGAGCGGTTCACATTTTTCAAGCCACCGGCTATGCCGGTGGTCTATGACTTTAAAAAAAGGGAGGTAGGGAAAATGAAAACAAAACGTGTTTTAATCGGATTACTATCTTTACTGGTACTGACGTTAGCATTGGCGGGTGTTCCGACGTTAGCGTTTGCGGTTCTTCTTCCGGAGGCGACGCTTAAGATCAACAGCGACACTCAGATGGATAAGCTTGATGTCGAAAATGGCGCTACAGTTCATGTGAACGCCCATACACTTACCGTGGGAACCGGGGGCATAGACATAAAATCCGGTGGCACGTTGTTAGGCGCCGGCACGATCAATGACGCGGGTGGGTGGACTTTAAGTGGTACATTTACCCATGAAGACGGCGTTGTGGTGTTTAACGGTGCGGAGGCCCAGGCCATAACCAACACGACGGCGTTCCATAACCTGACAATAAACAACGGGGCCGCAAGTCCGGGCGCCGATGTCGATGTTGAGACAACTGCGGCGGTAACCGTGGCAAATACGCTCTCCATCACCCACGGCTGATTTTCGCCCTTTGCCGCTTCGGATTTTAACATCGTCAGCATCGGAGCGAGCGGTCTTCTGGTTCCAGGCGGCAACATAACTGTTTCCGGCGACTGGACAAACGGGGGGACATTCACGGCCGGCTCTGGCACCGTGACCTTCGACGGCACGTCAACTGTTACGACCGGCGGGACAGCCGCGGGCCAGGCCTTTAATAATGTGGTACTGAACGGCACGAGCGTTACATTGGACACAAACGCGATCGCGATCGGTGGGGCCCTGACCCTTACTGCGGGATACTGGTCTTTGAGCGGGCAGGATATGGAGGTAACCGGGGCCTACAGTTGCCCGGATGGCGCGTCGCTCAGAATAAAGGGAACCGAGACGGTAGCGCTGACAATGGATACGGATTCGGGAAAGCTTGTTTACCTCTCTCCGGGGGATAATGTCAATGTCCTCACAAGCCCGTTTACCACGGTTCATGACGTGGAGTTTAACGACGGCGGGGGCACTCCTTATACATTCACACTGGGGGC
Organism: Desulfobacterales bacterium; assembly: GCA_023129535.1. Lineage (GTDB taxonomy): Bacteria > Desulfobacterota > Desulfobacteria > Desulfobacterales. The sequence continues at coordinate 27,856 of JAGMBW010000002.1, read as the reverse complement.
TGACGCCACGGTTAACGCGCTCACGGTTACGGACGGCGCCTTTGCCCTGAGCGACAAAACCCTTGCCGTTAACGGCGGAATGACCGTGGCTGCAAACGGAACAGTAACCGGCGGTTCGAATACAATAACGCTGGCAGATAACCAGACAGTTACCAATAACGGAACATGGAGCTCAGCGGGCACGGGCACGTTCGAATGCAGCGGCTCGGCGACCTTTGCGGGGAATTGTATAGCATTCTACCATTTCACCTCAGACCCGGCAGGAGCCGAGACCCTGACCTTTAACGACGACAAGACCTATACCTTTGGCGGCACCCTGACCCTAACCGGCGTCTCGGGGAGCGACATCCTCAACATTGTGAGGTCAACCGGCGGCACCAACAGGCCCAAGCTCCAGAAGGACGGGACCAGCAGCGTGGAATATGTGCATGTGAATGGCGTTGACGGCGTGAGCGGGAAGACAATCGTTGCATCGAGCTCATGGGGTGAGAACTGCGTGAATTGGCAGTTCGGCACTGGAACGGCCGCAGGAGGTGGAAGCTGGAATACCGCGGCAACCTGGGCCTCCGGTAACGTTCCTGGCAGCGAAGATGATGTGACGATTGCCCACGATGTCACGCTTGATACTGACCCCACAGTGAATAGTTTGAATGTAACCTCGAATACGTTATCATTATTTAAAGAGTCGACTGCGCATACGCTCGCTGTCGCCGGTTCAGTGACTGTTGGCGGCACCCTCGATGTGGGGATCGGCGCACTCACGGCGGTCGGCGCGAGCACTATCACGGGAACGCTTACCATCAGCACCGGGACTTACACCGCCAACGACAGCTTCGATGCGAGCGGCGGCACGGTCACCTTCACCGGCACAGGCACATTGAATCTTGCGGGCGCGATTGCTTGCGGCGGACTTGGCACATTCACCAAATTTGACGGCTGCTGGGTGGACTACAAATTTGATGGCGATCAGATGGTCAGCTCTGAGAATTACCACCATCTGAAATTGAGTACCGGCGGCGCCAAAAAACTCTGCGAGTCCATTGATGTTGACGGAAATTTGACGGTGAACTTAAATGTCACGTTTAATGTCGAGGATTCTGCTTACAGTATAAATATCGCAGGCAACTGGTTAAACAGCGGAACCTTTAGCCATGCCAACGGAACGGTGACCTTTGATGGAACAGATGCTGTCCAGACAATAGCATGTGGAACATCAAGTCCGTTTTATAACCTGACAATTAAAAATATTGCTGCTGAAGGCGCTGATGATATTTTTGCCGACAATCTGGACGTTGACGGTAAACTGCTGCTCATGGACGGGGATCTTAATTTTGGCGCAAACAAGGAGCATCATTTTGCCGGTGATTTCGAAATCCAGAGCGCTGGTAGCATCACCACGGGCACAGACAATACTTTCATTGTTTTTGATGGCACTACAACCTTAACTGACAATAGCAGTGGCGGTCCACAGAATCTCGGTCATGTGAAAGTGGCGCCGCCCGCCATCTAATAAATAAGGACTGAACAAATATGTATGCCTTGTTGTTTCAGCAGGGCGTATCCACCACTTGGGGGTATATGATTCAGGTTGGGTGCTTATGTCCAAAATCCCCCTAAATCCCCCTTTAAGAAAGGGAGACTTTGAGGTGTTTCCTTTGATTCCCCCTTTTCTAAAGGGGGGTTAGGGGGGATTTTATCGCCTCCCCAACTTGTGGATGCGCCCGTTTTAGCAGGAGAGTTAAATATCTGTACCTGCTCAGGTGGATAGATTGTGCGTTATGAAAGGTGTATGAAGATGCGACCTCTTAGAAATAAGACTGGTTTCGGCATGGTAGTAGGATTGGCAAGGTTGTTGCTTGTGTTTTGTCTTTTCTTTCCCCAACACCTGTTAGCGGAGGCAACAGCTCCGACTCTCATGATAAGCAGCCACACTGCCGTGGATGGTCTGGGTATAGGCGCCGGCGCCGAACTGCTAATCGGAGAAAGCTGTAATCTTGATGTTGGTTCCAGCGGAATATCGAACCAGGGTACCTTCACGGGTGGCTCCGGCACGATATCAACCGAGGGGAACTGGGAGAACAAAGGTGATTTCACACGCAACATCTCCACCATTTTGCTGGATGGGATCAATCAATCCGTTCTCGGAGGCACACACTTCTACAACCTTACAAAGACGGTGATAGGCGCCTGTACGCTTACCTTTGAAGAGGGGAAGACGCAGACGATAGAAAACAACCTGATCCTGGAAGGCATAAAAAATAACCGGTTATCCCTGAGAAGCTCCTCAGAAGGAGGGCAGTATACAATCACCCTTGAGACAAACGGGAATCAGACCTTGAACTGGCTCGATGTAAAAGATTCCGACGCCTCGGGCGGTCAGAGCTTAACTGCCTACAATTCCACAGACTCGGAAAACAATTTGAACTGGGAATTCCCCGGGCCTTTATTCGCGAGCATGGACCCGATCATACTTGAAGTGGGCAAAACAGCATATCACGGCGATGCGGACGGCACAAAGCTGAAATCCGATCCCGAAGGCGAAGGCACATACACATGGACAAGCTCCAGCGAAGATGTGGCCACCGTTTCTGCAAACGGCACGGTAACGGCCATCGCTTATATGCCTGACAAAGGGAAAAATTACGGCACGTCATGGATAACGGTGACGGATGGTGAAAACAGGAAAAAGAGCAAACTGGCCAAGGTGTACGATCATTTAAGCGTAAACCCGGCCGTGCTTGAAGACAAGAAGATGGGAGAAAGCGATACATTGACCGCAGACGGCGCAACAGGGACGTACACCTGGGAAAGCAGCGATCCCGATGTGGCATCCGTTGTCGCCGGCACTGTAACTTACAGGGCCATGGGAACGGCTGCCATAACTGTAAAGGATGGAACTTACCCGTCGAAATTCGATGAATGTACGGTGGCGGTAAGCGTGACGGAAAGTCAACCGAGCATCGCGAGCATCGGCGAAATTGACCTGAGCTGGGGAAGCGGCGAAACAACACCGGCAATCTTAGCCGGAAACGAGATGGATATTGACTACGGCGGCGGAGATGAAAACTATACCTGGAGCGGCTCGGCCAGTGAATGGTTGAATACGGCAAAGACAAAGCTAAAAGTACCCGAAGGGCAGGCCGCGGGGATCTATAATCTGACCATTACAGACGGGCAGGGAACCTCGAAGACACTTACACTCATAGTCCCGCTTCAGCTTGATCCATATAATCTCTCTGTCCTTGCGACTGTCGGCGGGAATGACCTTGTTCTTACTGTCGGCAACGCATCAGGAAATGTCACATGGACGCTCGTTGACTCAGAGGCCATGATCTCCGGCTTTGATCTTGCCGATAAGAGCGGCCAATCTATAACCAATACGATCAAGAAGACGGACGTGGATAGCAGCGCCATCGGCAGGACAACGGCCTGGATAAAGGTGAAGGCCCACGATGAGAGCCTCGACGCTAAGTGCGACGTGACAACGAGCAGGATAAACGTGGTTTTGACCAGCACTTTGAAGATCAGGGCCGTTGATTCAGACGGCAATCCGATCAACAATGCCTTTGTTGAAGTATTGGGCGCTGGAAAATCCGGAACCATGTCCGGGGTGAACCCGGTTGAATTTACCGACCTTCCCTATAGCAGCGATATCAAGTACAAAGTCAGGGTGAGCGCTGATGGTTATCTGACCAAGGAGGAGAGTAATCTTTCCGCTTCGGATGATGTCTATGATGTAATCCTGACGGCAAGTTCCGCCGGATTCACTGGAACGGTAAAGGTGGACGGCAACGCCCTGGAAGGCGCGACCGTGGTTGCGCGTAACAATGATGGCAGGTATTTCTATACCGTTACCGACAGTAATGGTAATTTTTCCATAGATGTGGCGGAGGAAGACATAGCCAATCCGTGGAAGGTAAGCGCGACAAAACAGGGATACACATCAGCCTCTCAGGAAGGTGTTATACTCAATGCAGGTCAGGCAACTTTGCTGGGAGATCTGGCAATAATAAGAAAAACGGTCATTTTCTGGGCGGTTCATCTGGGCGGTTCATAAGGATCCTGATTTTGCCAATAACAGCAGATGGATCATTAAACTTACGTCCGACCCCGACTTTGCCGATGGTGATGAGTCGAGTCTCGTCTGGAGCTACGTGGCAGGTCCCGGAATAACCAATTACGGGTGGATGGGCGATCCTTCATTCCAGGATGCCACAAAGGCGATATACATTCCATACACGGCTGACACTTTTGACGAGACTGTTTCCGCTAAGTTTACGGTAGAACCGGCAGGTGGCGTCGAGGCAACCATAACCGTCAGATTTGATGCCTCAAGCAATACAGAGCAGACGGCAGTGACCGAAGGAGAGGTCGATCCTGTCTTTGGCGGCAGCGGAACCCTCATCCAGTCGGAGGTGGAAGAAGACGATAAAGACAATACCGGCTTCGAGGTGCCGCCGGGAGGAGTCGAAACCGATGACCCTCTCTGGGTAAGGATTGAACGGACATCAGAGAGCGCTGGCACGACGGCATATTCTCTCGCCGGCGCCGTTTATCAGGTGGATCTGGTTGATTCCGGCGGCCTGGTCATTGACAGCAGCAAGGTCAAGAAGATATTCCTGACCTTTGAATTCGATCCTACAAAATGGGTTCCTTATCAGGATGCGATATTATACAGGGAAGAAGGGGGGGCGTGGACAGTATTTCCCAATGATAACATTCTGAATGTTGATTATTCAAATAACACTATAACCATAGAATCGGACCACCTGTCAGGATGGTCTCTCATGAGTCTGGCAGGCGGCGGCGATGAGCGCGGCGGTCCGGGCGGTGGCGGAAGATGCTTTATAGCCACGGCGGCCTTCGACTCATATATGGAGCCGTACGTTTTAGTACTACAGGAATTACGTGACCGCTGTCTGCTCACAAACGAGGCAGGCAGAGCCTTTGTGAGATTCTACTACAGGCACTCACCTCCCCTGGCTGATATTATAGCAGAGTCCGAATTGCTCAAGTTGTTGACCCGGGCATTATTGATGCCGCTAATTGGAATCTGCTATATTGCGCTTCACACAACACCCATACAACAGGTTCTGTTTATCTTTTTGATTCTGATCGTGGCATCGGGAGGGTGCCTGTTTGTCAGGAAGAGGCGGACAGTCTGAGAGAGCCTGGAGGCTCCGGGTGTTTTGCACCACATCATAATCCGAGGAATAGAGCGTCGAAACATATTCAGAGATAATAAAGAAAGCACTATCCATGAGTTCTTCCACCTGCTTTGCGATGTTCTGTCTTCCACGGCCTTGAGGCAATAACAAAGGCAGCAATCAGCGTGAGCAACACCCAGTCCGCGCCTATCAGAATAAGGGATGTCCAGGAGTAGCCTCCATAGGGTTTGCTCAGCTCGTTATACAGGTCTCCAAAAAGGATTATACCAAGCACCAGGGGTATGAAATATTTTATGAGTATATCCCACCAGATGCCCAGTTTCAGGGAGGATATCCTGTTGATATGGTTTCTTAGAACCTTCAACCTGAAGAACCACCCAACGAGAATACATTCAGAAATACCGACCATAACCAGACCATAGTGGGTCAGAAAATGGTCCACTATATCTAACCAGAGCAGCCCTGCCTGGGTGGTGAAAATTATAGAGCCCAGAAATCCAAGTATTGAGACTGCGGTTATGAAAAGTTTTCTTCTCAGGCCAAACTTATCCACCATTGAAGCAGTGAATGCCTCAATGATTGATATTGATGATGACAACCCGGCCATCACCAGACAGAGGAAGAATATAGCGCCAAAGAGGTTTCCACTGGGAATAAGGCTCACTGCCTTGGGGTATGCAACAAAGGCAAGACCTATGCTCTGAGAGACAACCTCAGAGATGGGCTTTCCATGAGATGTGGCCATAAAGCCGAGTACTGAGAATACTCCGAGCCCCGCAAAAAGGGAGTATCCGCTGTTTATGAAGCCCGTCAGTATTGCGTTTCTTGAGATATTTGACTTCTCCGGAAGGTAGCTTGCATAGGCTATCATGATGCCAAAGCCAAGGCTGAGAGTGAAAAAGATCTGGCTGTAGGCATCAATCCATACCTTTGGATTGGAGAGTTTGGAAAAGTCAGGCGTAAGATATGCCCTGACACCGTCCATTGCCCCGTCAAGGGTAAGAGACCAGAAGACGAGTACGGCGGTAAGGAAAAAGAGCAGGGGCATGAATATCTTGTTAGCAAGCTCTATACCTTTTTGCACACCTCTATAAAGAACAACCCAGTTCAGGAACCAGATAACTGCAAGAGCAGCAAATATTGGGCCTCTGATCTGCCCAACCTCGAAGGGTGCCTTGCTCACTGAAAGGAAATCCTTGAAGAAATAGGAATCAGGGTCATTACCCCAGCCAAGATTGAACGAGAGGACAAAAAAGTTAAGGCACCATGCTATCACAACCGTGTAGTAAAGGACTATTCCGAACATAACAAAGGTTACGGCCCACCACCCAAGCCACTCCCAGTTCTTCTTGATCTTTGCATAGGCAAGCGGGGCTGACCCTATTCTTTCATGTCCTACTGCAAACTCAAGTATGAGGAGGGGGATGCCAGCGGTTAAAAGCGCAGCTAAATAAGGAATGAGAAATGCCCCTCCGCCATTATCATATGCCATATAACTGAATCGCCATATATTGCCGAGCCCTATTGCAGAGCCAATGGCTGCAAGGAGAAAGCCAAGCTGGCTCTTCCATTGCTCCCTCCTCATTCCCCTGAAACCTCCTTTATCCTTGAACTCAGTTCGCTACGCTCACAATTGGGATAACGGTTCCCTTGCCCGCGGGCCTCTCACCACAACTTCAAGTCTGCCCGTGCTTCTTGAGAACCTGCACATTTGACAGAAAAAACATAGATAACGTTATGGGTCAAGGGTAAATGTGTGCCTTCATGCCCTAAAAACCGTCCTTTACAATCCCCATAAATATTGGTAACCTTTTTTTGATAGGTCTTTCATCGCTGGCCGGAAATTCTGTGAAGGTTTATTGGAATCGACCCTCAGGGCGCTGGACGATGACATATTTGAGGCACTTGGAGAAGGTCGTCCGAATGAGACCCCCCAGACATCGAAACATTAGGTATGAGGTGATAGTATGCGATTTCTATTGTACAACATACGCTACGGAGCAGGGATTGGGAGGCGTTTTCATCTGCCTGTGCCTTACAGCGGCTATTTGAAGCACACCAACGGAAATTTGAACAAAATAGTGGATTTCATAAAATCGGTGAATCCGGACATTATCGGATTGATTGAGGTGGACAGCGGATCATTCCGTTCTGAAAAGAGCAACCAGGCTGAAGCCATCGCCCGGGAAATGAAATACTATTATATCTATCAATCGAAATATTCCACTACTTCAATGGCACAGAAAATTCCTGTGATGAATAAGCAGGGCAATGCGATTCTGACTGGCCGTGAGATTAAATCCCGAAAATTTCATTATTTTCGGGAAGGTGTCAAGCGTCTTGTGATGGAGCTGGAATTAGAGGAATTCACGATTTTCCTGGTACACCTGTCTCTTAAGTTCCGCCATCGTCATTACCAGCTTCAAGAACTTCATTTGATGGTCAAGGATGTCAAAAAACCGTTCATAGTTGCCGGAGATTTCAACGCATTACGGGGCGATCGTGAGCTGCAATTATTTCTTGCCGCCACGGGGTTGAAAAATGCCAACGGTCAAGGGGAACCTTCCCACCCCAGCCGGTCTCCGCGAAGACAACTCGATTACATTTTTTGCAGCCCGGGAATAAGGGCCACAGGTTTTCAGGCACTCCCGGTTAGACTATCCGATCATATGCCGCTGATCTGTGATTTTGAGATCAGCACCTCAACAAATAGGACTTAGGAGAATTTACTATGGAGAAGAAGATCCTGCTGGTCGTTGATGGATCGATCCATTCAACCCGTGCGGTCACATATGCCGCCAGAATATCGTCGGTTGTAAAAGAGCTAACCTATACCCTGTTCTATGTGCAACCGACCGTCTCCCAGTTTCTTTTGGATGAAGCTGAAGCCAGCCTTAAGGCCAGGGCCGAGCTAAAAAGGATCATCCGAAAAAATGCTGAATTTGCCAAGACTATTCTGAAAAAACATAAAACCCGGTTGATAGGGATGGGGATCGGCGAGAAACGCGTTGAAACGGTCACCCAACAAAAAATGATGGGAATTGCCAGGGATATTTTGGAATACGCCCAGCAGGGCCTTTATGACGCGATCCTTGTAGGACGAAGGGGGCTTTCGCGTCTCCAGAAGACCTTTATGGGGAGCACGGCTGCCAAGTTGGTGGAGCATTCCAGAGTAGTCCCCGTGTGGGTCGTGGACGGAGATGTCAAGTCTATGAAGGTCATGCTGGCTGTGGACGGCTCTGAGACCTCACTTCGCGCTGTGGATCATCTTGGCTTCATGGTTGAGGGAAACGAGAAGATCAAAGTCATTTTGTTTCATGTAACGCCAAGGCTCAGAGATTACTGCGTCATCGATTTTGATGAAAAAGAGAGTGAGGTTGATCAGGTCATTGCTCAAGGCGCCAGGCGGTGCATTGACCATTTCTACTCCCACGCCCGGCGCAAATTTGAGGAGGCGGGCCTCCAGGAAAACCAGATAGAACTCAAGGTGGTCAAACGGACTATGGACGTTGGCAAGGCCATCCTGGATGAGGCCAAAAAGGGGAAGTACGGGACTGTCGTCATTGGCAGGCGTGGCGTCGGCAAGGCCTTTTTTATGGGAAGCGTCTCGAGACACGTGCTTGACAAGATCTCTGAACGCGCCGTGTGGGTGGTTTCCTGATTGACAAAAAATCAAAAGTAGCTAATAAATTTTACTTATGGTTTGGGCGAGTTCCGAAAAAACATCCAAAAGGAAGGTATAAATGAACATCTGTGTCGTTGGCATAGGGTATGTGGGACTTGTCACAGGAACCTGTTTCTCTGAGTTCGGACTCCGGGTCACCTGTGTGGATAGGGGGGAATCAAAAATTCGCATGCTGAATCACGGCAAAGTCCCGATCTACGAGCCCGGGCTTGCGGAACTGGTAGAAAAAAACGTGAATGCAGGGCGCCTTTCCTTTTCGACAGATATCAAGGAAGGTGTGCGAAACGCCTTAGTGATTCTTATTGCCGTTGGCACCCCAGCGGACCGGGGGGGAGGCGCAGACCTGAGGTATGTGGAGGAGGTGGCCAGATCGATCGGTCAAACCATGAACGGGTACAAAGTGGTGGTGACCAAGAGTACGGTGCCGGTGGGCACGGGGCAGATGATTAAGGCGATCATCAAGGAAAACCAGACCGTACCCTGTGCCTTTGATGTGGCTTCCAATCCTGAGTTCTTGAGGGAAGGGTCAGCCATAGAGGATTTCATGCGGCCTAACAGGATTGTTATTGGCGCCGAGAGCGACCAGGCTATCGCTATCCTCAAGGACCTTTACAACCCCCTCTATCTGATTGAAACCCCTTTGGTGATCACAGACATAGCCACAGCAGAGATGATCAAGTACGCATCCAACGCCTTCTTAGCCACAAAGATATCCTTTATCAACGAGATGGCCGCCATATGTGAGCGGGTTGGGGCTGATGTACACAAGGTGGCTAAGGGCATGGGCCTCGATCGGCGGATTGGTCCCAAGTTCCTGCATCCGGGGCCGGGTTTTGGCGGGTCCTGCTTTCCCAAAGATACCCGGGCCATTAGTCAAATTGCTAAACAACACGGGTATGAATTCAAGATTGTGGATGCGGTGATCAAGGTAAACGAGGCGCGCCCGGAGATGATGATCGAAAAGATCGTCGCGGCCTTGGGCGGGGATCTGAAGGGGGCAATTATTGGGCTTCTGGGCTTAACCTTCAAGCCAAACACGGACGATATGCGCGAATCTCCCACCATTCCCATAATCAGCGGCTTGCAGGAGAGAGGAGCAAAGATCCAGGCATTTGATCCATCCGGCATGGAGCAGGCGGAAAAACACCTCCGGGATGTCCACTACAAAAAAGATCTGTATGCGGTGGCTGAGGGGGCTGGCGCCCTGGTTCTTGCCGCTGAATGGAACCAGTTTCGAAATATAGACTGGGAAAGAGTTAAAAAACTTATGAAGCGGCTGATCGTGGTGGACCTGCGAAACATGTATGATCCCCAACGGATGCGGGCTCTGGGATTCCATTATAGCAGTGTAGGACGGCCATAGCATCTATCATTTTTCATTTTTCATTGATCATTTTTCATTGCAGGCTTGCACCTATTAGAGGTTTTTTCAATGATATTAGAGGTTTTTTCAATGATAGATGATAGATGATAGATGATAAATGATAAACGATAAATGCTATGAGCATTCCATGCGAATCCAAACCTGCCAATCTGGTTATTGGTTGCTTTACCAGGGACAATGAGATTCTGGCTGACGTGGCCCGGAAGCTGTCTGAAGCCCTTGGTCCAGTGGATATGGTTAGCCCATGGCTTGCCTTTGAACACACGGACTACTATACCTCTGAGATGGGTTCACCCCTTTTCAGGCGGCTGATGGCCTTTCATGAATTGATTCAGCAGGACGCGCTGGCTGACATTAAGCATTTCACCAACGATTTGGAAGGTCAGTTTTCAACGCAGGGGAAGCGACTTGTTAACATCGACCCCGGATACTTACTGCCAGAGCGGTTTGTTCTGGCAACCGGAAAAAATTATGCCCACCGTATTTATTTGAAAGAAGGGATTTACGCGGACTTAACCTTGATTTACCATAAGGGACGTTTCCGCCCATTGGACTGGACCTATCCAGACTATGCCGGAGAAGCGATCAGAACTTTTCTTGGAACCGTGAGATTAAGATATTTGTATCGGTGATCCTGTGATAAAAAGCATGACCGCCTTCGGCCGGGCGGAAAAGACAACGGAAGGGCGTATCTATACCGCGGAAATACGTTCGGTCAATAGCCGCTATGGAGACATTATCGTACGCGTACCTTCACAGTTATTGCCCATCGAGGATCAGATCAAGAAGCTGGTGGCGACCAGGATTTCACGTGGCAGGGTAGAGGTGATAATTAAGGTGAAGAACGGTTCACAGGCGGTTCCTGATATCCATATTGATCTTCCCCTGGCCAAAGCTTATCACGGAGCCTTATGCGAACTAAACGAAACGCTGCAAATGGAAGAAAAGATCGGGCTCCAAACACTCTTGGGCGTGCGGGGTATCATTACAGCGACAGAGCCAGAAGAGGATTTGGGAAAAACCTGGTCGGTCCTTTCATCGTGTATCCGTGAGGCCCTGGAGAATATAGATGCCATGCGAATCTCAGAGGGCATGGCCATTTACCAGGATTTTCAGAAACGTCTGCAGTCTGTTGAGGAGAGTTTGTCTCGCATTAAAGCGATGGCCCCATCTATATTGTCACAGTATCACGATCGCCTGAAAGAACGGATCATCACGCTTACGCAAGGCACGGTAGAAATAGATCCAAACCGACTGGTTCAGGAGGCGGCTTTTTTGGCGGACAGGAGTGACGTTACCGAGGAGATAGTTCGTGCTGAGAGCCATTTAAAACAATTTCGAAGCATGATCGAATCAGAGGATCCGACCGGGAGGGCTCTTGATTTTTTGCTCCAGGAACTTAATCGGGAAGTGAACACAATTGGTTCAAAAGGGGGCGATGTGCAGTTGTCACATATTGTCGTCGAACTCAAGAGTGAACTGGAAAAGCTCAGGGAACAGGTTCAGAACGTGGAGTAAATTTCGATTGATGATTGTTGATTGATGATTGTTGATTGAATAGAACAAATCAGGGATAGCTCCCTGTTCTACTTTCGGAGGGTTTTCTGTCTCTCTCTTGACATGGCACGTTTTGTGCTTATGATAGGTGTATGCGGGAGAAATCTGGGGCCGGTGGCAACACGTGTTTCACCGCAACTATTCCTACATACAGGATGAAACACCGACCCCGGCTCCGGATCTGCCGCCCGAATCTGCTCATTACTGGCAAAAGACCATGCTCGCGAAGCTGACACAACCCCGTCCCTGCTGATCCCACCACTGGGAATATTTCAACAGTTTCCCTTCCCTGGCTTCTATGATGCTGAGCAAGGTATAAATCGCCGAAAGCCCGCAAATGTGCCTCTGGTTGGCATCCCTTGCAACGTTTTGCCAGAAACCTTCCGTGTCCAGGGCTTCAACACACCTTAAAGTCTCCAGGTCAGCGCCCCGTATGTTGACCAGATCTGCCTGGGAGACCCGATGCTCATCACCAAACTGGGGACCTATATGAGAAAGATCAACGCTGGCCATGAGGCATACCTTCCTACCTAAAGCCCCTGTGGCCTCCTTTACACCCTTAACAAAATCACAAACCGTGGGATCTTGACCAGGAGAGATCCCTTGCGCTACGAATCTGTCAAAATTACCGCAAAGCACTGGCACGATCTTGACATCATCTTTATGCGCGTATACATATCTGAGCCATACCGTCTGTAGTTCGATGGAATGCTCGCCCCGATGGTAGAACTCCCCTTCAAGCAGGTCCTGGTGGCAACTTTCAATCAGTGCCTCAACAAAGTCTCTGTCCGTATCCATCAATCCGAGTGGCGTTTCAAAGGGCTTGGGGGTAACTGAGAAAAGGGGGTCGCCGCCCATATGGTTGATGCCTAAGATGATGAAAGTGTCCACATCCTCAAGGGTTTCAATAGCCCCGTATCCCCACGCATAACAAGGGCCACCCCTCATGTAATCAATGTGGGGTAGCATGATACCTTTGATGTCCCCTCTAAAAATTTCCGGAAGCCTGTCACTCGGCCCTTCAGGGTGACTGTAATAGGAAGCAAGTTCCCTTTTGAGGCGTGCGGGCCCATGGTGAGGTTCGTGGCCTATGTGCAGGAACGGACGGGTTGGGGCCTTTTTGAACTCGGTTTTTAAAGTTTCCCGATAGGCCTCAAATCGCCTTCCTTCTAAAAAGAGGTTTTTGTCCAGGTCGTCAATGATCTTTTGAATATGATCGGAAAAGAGCATGTCTCCAAACGTGCGCATATAGGCCACCTGGATGTCCCGAACAGAGTTTTTTCCATTGAGCATGCATATGATGAAAAAGACCTGCCTGGGAATGACGATCATATTCTCAGTAAGGCCGCTTGAATCCTTCACACAGATCATCTCTTTGCCTGAGTACTTGACAGGGATTGCGGTGACAGGCCGAATCTTGGGATATTTCATAGTACCTTAAATGCAAGTGAGCTAAAGTGCCTAAAGCCCGCTAAAGTGCCTAAAGTTAAAAAATTAAATTAATCCAGGAAGCCCTCCTCAACAGTGATCTCACTCTTTTCGCGCAGCCAGTGCAGCAATTCTCCCCTGACCCTGCGACGCTTCTCATTCAAGAGGCCAGAGGTGATCTCCGATTTCATAGCCTCAAATTCCTTTGGATCAGCCTCCTGACGAGCTTTGAACTGCAATACATAGTATCCTTGCTTCCCTCTGATTACCGCATCCGGAAAAGGTTGTGATGGGCTTAACAGATAGGCCGTCTCCTGTATATCCGGCTCCACACCGATCTCACGGATGGCCCCGGAGCGCTTGAAAAAACCAGTGCTTTTGGCGTTCAGCTTTCGGGTCGCGGCCGCGTTTTGAAACCCGGTCCCGCTTTTTAGGGCCTTCAGAAATTCCTCGGCATCCTTTTTGGCCAGATCGTTTGCTTTGGCCTGGATCACGTCCTGGCGGACCTTTTTTTCCACTGTCTTGAGGTCTGGGAGCATAGCTGGTTTCTTAGCAATCAGTTGAAGTATGTAGTATCCGTCTGACAGCTCAAGGGGCTCACTAACATCGTTCTCCCCGAGAGCAAAGGCTGCTTCGGCAAATTTTTCCTCATCTTTGATCCCCTTTACAGGCCCGTTGCGGAGGAAAAACCCGGTTTCATGCACCTTGAGCTGATTGATTTTGGCCACATCAGATATGTTGCCGGCCGCGTAACAGGCCTCAAAGATCTGATCGGCACGATCAAACGCAAGTGTTCTGGCTGCCTCTTTCGCAAGTTTGCTGCGAATCTGGTCAGCTACTTCGGCTAGAACTGGCTCTTTGACTTTCGGGGTGACATAGTCTTCCTTGTTGAGATCGAAATACATGCGGATTTCTTCTTCTGAAACCCTGACCTGGGCTTCAAATCCCTTAAAATCAAGAAACAGATACCCCACCTTGACCTCAGGAGGAATCTCATAGGCGTTCTTGTGCTTTGAAAAATAGGTTTCGATCTCTTCTGCGGTTACCTCGACGTTATCGTAGGCCGAAGGCTTGAAGACCACGTAGTCAAGGCTCACTTCCTCTCTGAGCCACTTGTAGACCTCCAGGGCCTCGGCGTCTGACACCTTGACACTCCCAAGGATAAAGCTTTGAAGTCTGTCAATGAGAAGCTCGTTTTTCTTGTTTTCCTCATATATCTCGGGTGTCATCCGATTACGCATCAAGACTCGCTGGTATAGCTGTGGATGAAAGCGACCATTCCTTTGAAAGGCTGGCACCTGTTGGATTGCCCTGAGTAATTCCTCCTTGGTTACGCGGAAGTTGAGCCGGGTTGCCTCCTGGAGAAGAAGCCGGCTGTTGATGAGTTGATCCAATGCCTGTCCCCTGAGGTTAAGGTACCGGATCATTTTTTCATTCAGGGCATCGCCGAACTGTCTTCGGTATGCCTCCAGCAACTGATCGTAAGCATTCCGGAATTCCCCAATAACAATAGGTGCGCCGTTCACAACCGCAATCCGGTTCCCTTTCTGGGCCCTGTAGCTTCCGACGCCCCAGAAAATAAAAACGATTACAATAGCTCCCAACGCTAATTTAATCAGCCAGGACTGGGCGTGTTTTCTCATCAAATGAAGCATGATGACCCCACATTATGATTGCGGATTTTGGATTGCGGATTTCAGTCTAAGATACTCCAGAAGGCCGCCTGCCATGACTACCTCCTTTTCTCTCCCGTTCAAATCTATGCGCACCTCAAAGACGCTGCTCCGGGTTGTATTCAGGACACAAAGGGTGCTGCCGTTTTTTAATGACCTTACTACACGTTCAATGACGAGCTGGTCACCAGGCTGTATTTGCTCAAACTCGTCACCTGTCATAAAGGTCATGGGAAGAATGCCAAAATTGATGAGATTGGCCTTGTGAATCCGGGCAAAAGAGCGCGCCATGACTCCTTTGATGCCTAAAAACATAGGTGCCAGGGCCGCGTGCTCCCGGCTGGAACCCTGGCCGTAGTTCCTGCCAGCTACGATGAACCCACCGCCCCTGTCCCTGGCTCTTTTGGCAAAACCAGGATCCTGATGTGAAAACACGTATTCGGAGATGGCCGGTATGTTGGACCGGAGGGACATGATGTGCGCACCTGCTGGCATAATGTCGTCTGTGGTAATGTCGTCTCCCAGTCGAATCAACACCTCCCCCTTAATGGTTTCGGGCACGGCCTGGCCCCTGGGCAAGGGCTTGATGTTAGGGCCCCGCAATACTTCCACAGCATCAGGATCATCCGAAGGGGGCACAAAGAGATGGTCAATCACCGGAAAGGCTTCAGGCATGTCAACCTTGGGCGGTCGACCAAACGACCTCGGATCTGTCAGTTCACCTTTGAGGGCGGAGACTGCCGCCACTTGCGGGCTGCACAGATAGAGCTTCGCGCTCTGGGTTCCGCTTCGCCCTTTGTAATTCCGATTAAACGTCCTGAGGCTTACACCATCGGTAGGCGGAGATTGCCCGATACCAATGCATGGACCGCAGGCACACTCAAGGATGCGTGCCCCGGCCTTTACGATGTCGCCCAAAACCCCGCTTTCGACCAACGCGGCCAGGACCTGCCTGGAGCCTGGCGCTATGACAAGGCTTGTTTCTGGATGGAGAGATCTTCCTTTTAGGATAGCTGCCACACTCGCTATGTCCATGTAGGAGGAATTGGTGCAACTCCCTATGATTACCTGATCCAGTTTCAGCCCGGCAATCTTTCTTACGGCACAGACGCGGTCCGGCATGTGGGGTTGAGCTACCATGGGTTCCAGTTCGCTGAGGTCTATTGTCAGGACCTCAGCATATGATGCATCAGGGTCTGCGGAAAGGGGCCGAAAGTCCTTTTCTCTTCCCTGCGATTTCAAAAAGCGAAGGGTGATTTCATCACTTGGAAAGACGGAACTCGTGGCGCCAGTTTCTGCGCCCATATTGGTAATCGTAGCCCGCTCGGGTACTGATAGGGTGGCCACCCCGGGTCCACCATATTCAAACAGCTTTCCAGCGCCGCCTTTTACCGAGACACGCTGGAGCAGTGTAAGGATAATGTCCTTGGCTGTAACCCATGGAGAGAGTATCCCCTCCAACAGCACCAGGACCACCTCCGGAGAGGTCAGGCGGAAGGGGTGCCCTGCCATGGCCATGGCAACGTCAAGGCCCCCAGCCCCGATAGCCAGCATTCCAAGGCCCCCTCCTGTTGACGTGTGGCTGTCAGAGCCAAGCAGCGTGTCACCCGGAACCCCAAATCGTTCCAGGTGAACCTGGTGACAGATCCCGTTGCCAGGCCCGGAAAAGACAAGGCCGTACTTGGCTGCAAAGGACTGCAGGAAACGGTGGTCATCACTATTTTGAAAGCCGGCCTGGAAGGTATTGTGGTCCACATAACTGACTGAACATTTAGTGGCAACCCGCCGCATCTCAAGTGCCTCAAATTGGAGACATGCCATGGTGCCTGTGGCATCCTGGGTAAGGGTCTGGTCAATCGGAAGATCCATGGGCTCACCCGGCCCCGGCGCTGGGCTTATCCCGTGCGTCTCTAAGATATTTTCAAAAAGGTTTTTGCCTGACACAACGCCTCTCAAATAAGGTTCACGGTTCACGGTTACAACCTTTGAACGGTGAACGGTCAACGGTGAACCTGTGAACGCCTACAAAAAAGAAAGAGAAGTGGACAAGGTTCAAGAATGAATCTACATGACAGGCGCTCCCCCTTTTCTCTTTAGTAGTTTTTTCAACCTCATTTTGTAAAGCTCTCGCTTGAGCTTGCTAATGTGGTCAATAAAGAGAATGCCGTTCAGGTGATCAATCTCGTGCTGTAGTACTATGGCGCCAAGTCCTTCCTTCTTGAGCGTGACCGGATTCTCCTCTCTATCTATACCCTTCACTGTCACATATTCAGCGCGTTTAACGTCGGCCCTATAATCAATAACGCTGAGACACCCTTCTTCGTTGACGATCTGTCCATTGGCCTCAATGATTTCTGGGTTAATGACCACGACAAGGTCACTCGGTTCATCCTTGGCCGAAATGTCGAACATAATGATGCGACACGGTTCCCCCACCTGGTTGCTTGCCAGCCCAATGGCATTAGGGCCGTGGTACATCGTGTCGGCCATATCATCAATGAGCTGCTGGATCTTTCCATCGATATTGGTAACGGGCTCAGCCCGCTCACGCAGAACCGTATCAGGATATGTGAGTATTGTTCTTATAGCCATTTTTGTTGTTGATCCAGAAATTTGGAAATTCTCTATCTCGAAGTTTTCGCCCTACAAAATCCCCCTAAATCCCCCTTTACAAAAGGGGGACTTTTACTTGGTTTCCCCCCTTTGGCAAAGGGGGGATAGGGGGGATTTTTCCAGTTTCCAAATTTCTGTTCATCCCTAAAAAAAGGGCACCGCGCTTGTGGTGCCCTTTTGGGGCTCAGGCAGAAATAAATATGGCGCCTTTAATGGTCACATATATTTTCTCCCGCGACCAGGGTATTCGTGAGGTACTGATGAACCAGCTCCTCAGGGGCCAGGCCCGGGGCGCCCATGATGACCTTGATGCCGTTTTCTCCAAAAAGGCTCAAGGCCCTTTGTCCCATGCCCCCCGTAATGATAACTTCAACGCCCAGTTCATGAAGCCATCCGGGGAGCACGCCTGGCTCGTGGGCCGGCGAGGGGAGGATTTCCTTACCCTTTATTTCCTGATTTTCCACATGCACAATGGCAAATTCCGCTGCATGGCCAAAATGGGCTGTCAACCGTCCCTCGGCCACAGGGACCGCAATCTTCATAGCCGTTGCTTCCTTTTCATCTTTATGTTCCGTGGGTCTCGATTCAACCACGGAGGTTTTTGTCTGGTCGTCTTCAATAATTTTCGCGACAATTTGGTTATAGGCTTTCGTTATCTCTGAGTCCGGATATTTTTCCATATACGATTCCCCTGCATCACCGCACTGCACCATCTTGGGATCAAATGGGATCCGCCCGAGGAAGGGGACATTCATGGCCATGGCTGTCCTGAAACCGCCCCCGCTACCAAATAGCTCCACGGACTTGCCGCAATGTGGGCAAACAAAACCGCTCATATTTTCTATCAATCCAAAAATTGGCATCTTGACGGTCCTGCAAAAACTGATCGATTTCCTGACATCGCCTAAAGATACCTCCTGAGGCATCGTTACGATAATCGCCCTGGTACCAGGGATTGTCTGAGCAATAGAGAGCGGTTCGTCCCCCGTACCAGGGGGGCAATCCATAATCAGATAATCAAGTCTTTCCCAATGGACGTCCGACAGAAACTGGCGTATGACATGCATCTTCAAGGGCCCTCGCCAGATAACGGCTTCGTCTTGATCCTGAGTCAACGATTCTATGGAAACAACCTTCAGGTTATCTGAGTACGCCTTGGGCACCAATCGACTATCTCCACTCACCTCGAGAAGGCCCTTGAGCCCGAGCATTCTGGGAATATCAGGACCGTGAAGATCGACATCCATCAGGCCAACCTTGGCTCCATTTTCTGAAAGGGCGATGGCCAGGTTGACAGCAACGCTTGTTTTGCCCACGCCCCCTTTTCCGCTCATGACAAGGAATTTATGTTTGATAATGCTCAGGGTTCCTTGGATTAGCTGATCTTGTACAGCCGATGCTGCGTCCTGTTGGGATGCTTCATGGCTACCCTTAGTCGTGTCACTCATCTAAAAACCTCCTTCATTTTTACCTAAAGTGATCGGTTCAAGGTTCAGGGTTCAAATGACTTTAGACAGGATTTACAAGATAAACAGGATATTTATTTGCCCCGCCATTGGCGGGGCAGAAAAATCATGTAAATCCTGTTCATCCTGTCAAAATATCTTTTTAAGGTTATGCCGTGAACGTTGAACCGCTCAACTTACAATATACATTCATCGGCTTGATTGCAACCCCGGAATGCCTTGCCCCCCAAAAAACAAAGGCGAAGCCCCTCAATTCTTCTCGGCCTGTTTCAATACCTCCATGAGCTCATCGGCCCGATTGTATCCGGCCACCTTGACCTCGACCTCCTTAACACCTCCTGTCTGTTGCACAGCAGTCTTAATGTCGTAAGCCAATTTGAATGCCAGGGGACACACCGGAGAAGAAGGGCGAAATGTCAGGCTGACCCTGCCATGCTCGTCAATGGAAAGGTCTCTGACCAGTTTCATACGCATGATGTCGAGCTTGGTGCCGGGGTCGATGACCTCACTTAAAGCCTCTTCTACTTTTTCTTTAAGGGTCATTAGACATTTGAAAAACTATAATACACAAGAGAGTCCTTTTTCACCACATCAATCTTATGTTTTTTGAGCAAGGGCTCAATGTATTTCAAAATTTCATTCTTATGTACACTCAACCCGGAAGAAATGTCATCCAGGGTACACGGACGCCTTGCAAGGAGATTCAGGAGGTCTGCCTCAATGGCGAGCCTTCTCTCATGTTTCTCGGAATCCCTGAATGGTGCAATTACTTCGGCCTTCTCACCCACGATTTTACAAAACCTGGCCATCTGCTCTGGCGAAACCCGGCGTGCATAGGTCTCTGCTGAAGGGCGCACGGCTGTGTTGAGATGAACCTTCTGAGGGTTCACCCTTTCAATCCAGTGTTTGAACTGTCTGGCGTCAGTTTCAGTTGAATTGATGCCGTCCAGCATAAAGACCTCAAGCCATATTTCACCTGGATATTCCCTCCGGAAATCGATCAGGCCCTGCACCATGGCTTCAAAGCTGATGTCACGATGGGGACGATTGATGGTTTCAAATCCTTCTTGATCGTAGGCGTCCAGAGAAGGGAGCACTACATCAGACTCCATGATCGATTCACGGACCTGGCTGTCTCCCAGGAGAGAACCGTTGGTCAACAAAGCCACCGGAATCTCAGTGTGTTTCTTGATATCATGAATCAACGATCCTATGTCACTGTTTAACGTAGGTTCTCCCGAACCGGCCACTGTAACGTAGTCCGCACAGACTCCTTCTTCCAGCTTCTTATACAACTGGTCCAGGATTTTTCCCACGGGTATGTAAGGCTTTCGCTCGATTGTTTTTTCTTTGGTACGCCCGAGCTGGCAGTAAATACAGTCATATGAACAGACCTTGTATGGCACCAGATCGAGGCCCAGGGACCGGCCTAACCTTCTTGAGGGCACGGGCCCGTAAACAAAATACTCACTCATCATTACCGTCGGCCAGAACTTTGTTAACCACCTATTCCCGTGTCATAGCGCCCCCGCACTTGGGACATCTTTGCTCATAGCAGGGAGATCCCAGTTGGTGGGGGGCTCTTTCACCGCACTTCGGGCAGATGCAGTTTCCACCAGGACCCGCGGCAAACCCACCGCCTCGCCCTCGGCCACCTCCGCCTCGCCCGATGCCTCCACCTCTACCTGTTCCAGGACCCATGCCTCTTGGGCCTGTTCCGTCTCCTCGTGGCATTATAATCTCCTTACGTGTTACGGTTTCTTATTCTCAAGTTCCTTGATTCGCTTCTGGATATTATCCATTTGCTCGGCTAACATCCGCGCATCTTCCTTCAAATGGACAAGCTCGTCTTCCCTTGTAGCCTCACCGGAAGGCGCCATAGCAGGCCATACGCCGCGACCCATACCCATGCCGCGACCCATGCCCATGCCACGACCCATGCCCATGCCGCGACCCATGCCCATGCCGAAGCCGGGCCTCGGGGCTTGAGGCGGCATCCCCGGTTGAGGTGCACCTTTGGCCTCTCCGGCGCCAAAGTAAGCTCCCACAGTCGGCTGTTCAGCAGGCTTTAATCTACTTTCCTTGTATTGCCGGGCCGCCTCACCCACGGTGCCGGATACGCCGGTAATCACATCAAGCCCTGCGGCCGAAAGGGTCTGGTATGCGTTGGGGCCCACATTTCCGGTAAGCACACACTTGGCCCCCTTGTTGGCAACTACCGTAGCCGATTGTATCCCCACACCGCCTCCTTGAGCGAGGCCTGCATTGGGCACGGCCTCAAAGCTCATGTCATCCAATTCTACAATCATAAAGTATTGACATCTGCCGAACCGGGGATCGACCTGTGAGTCGAGGTCAGGCCCGGTTGATGAAATGGCTATTTTCATAGTTGACCTTTCTCCTTTAATCTCTTATTCGATTTCTTCGACATTCTTGCCGGCATTTGGCCCTGGACTGGTGACAAAGATGTCTGTAATCTTTACGACAATGGCCGACTTAGCCGTGAGATCAGGTTTTTCTGCCTTGACCCACTCAACGGCCATATCGTAGTTGCTGCCAGATGTTTCGATTCTGGGTGTCCCTTTAAATTGATACCCTTTTCGGGGTGTGACATCCCAATCCCATGCAGAGATGGCCACGACCGGGTTTTCCTTAATGTTTTCAAGGGTCTTTTTCATAAAGATATCGGCCATCACGAGCTCATCATCCGAAACGATTTTAACGTGGTGAATCGGAACCACGTTGGGGATGCCATCTTTGGTACAGGTAGCTACGGCATAACCTCTGGTTTTTTCCATGACATCCTTCATGTCCTGCGTTAATTTTGCCATTTTTGCCTCCTTTTTTGTTGATGGTTTACGTTTTTTAATAACCTTTTTGCTGTTTTTTGCCATTATCCCTTCTCCCCTTTTCGGTGGAGCTCCTGGCATTCGCACGAGGGACATTTTTGTGGTCGCCCTGTGCCTGGAGGCTCTTCCCAGCGCCATCCGCAGTGATCACACAGGAATATTCGGTTGGTCGCGGCGCCCACCCTCTTATAATTTCCTCCCCCCACAGAAATAGCCTTGCCGTGGATCAACGCATCTGCCACGGTTTTGCGTGCCTGTTCAACGATACGCCCAAAGGTCGCCCTGGACACTCCCATCTGCTTGCCCGCTTCCTCATGAGACATTGCCAAAAAATCAGCAAGCCTCAGCGCTTCCAGCTCATCCACTGTCAACTGGGCTTGTGCCAGGTCGAGCATAGGGACTCCGCGGGGTTTGAAATAGCTAATCTGCGGGTCAATTTTTACCAGGCGGCTTTTTTGAGGGCGTACCATATCTTTTCCTTTATAAGCATATGCTTAAAACATAATATAGAAACTTGACATTTAATTGTCAAGCGATTTTTCTGGGATTTGTCAAGGTGTTTTCTTCAATACGGTCCAAACAGAAATTGACTGATTGGTCGTTGACAGCGATTGTTCCCATCTGGTAATAGTCGATCATCAAACATCTGAACGGAAGTTTCGGTTACCCCGAACCGACTGGCGGAGGCCGACCTTATGTTAGACTTTTCAAGGACCTTTAAAAAATACGAGGCCCTGGTTTCTGAAGTTGACAAGATCTTCAACGCTGTGCAGGAGGCGCACCCGGATTGTGTTCGCTGTAAGATCTACTGCTGTGACTGCTGTTACGCTGTATTTGATGTCACGCTTGTCGAAGCGGTCTATATGAACCATAATTTCAACAAATCGCTTATCAGGAAAGAGCGTCGTCCGATCCTCAGACGGGCGGAAAAGGCTGATCGCAAGTATTATCAGATCAAACAAAGACTTCAGAAAATGTACATAGACAAAGGGAAATCCCCTGAGGAAGTGCTGTTCCAGTTGGCCCATGAAAGAGTGGCCTGTCCCCTTTTGAACGATGAGAAGCTGTGCGATCTGTATGCCCGTAGGCCCATCACCTGCAGGGTCTATGGAATCCCCACATCGATTGGGGGGAAGACCCACATCTGCGGAACCTCTGGCTTCAAGGAGGGAACCGCATATCCCACGGTAAATCTCGACAATATGAATGACCGCCTCTTTGAGCTGTCCAAAGAGCTCCTTGATGAGATTGGATCGAAGAAGTCAAAGATGCATATGGGGCTTGTGCCTGTTTCAGTGGCCTTGATGACTGACTATAACGAAAACTACTTTGGGGTTTGATTTAGGAGGTACCCATATGCGCAAACTATCGCCTGAAGACGAAGAGAGAAAGAAAGCTATTTTTGATGGCATGTCCCCCAGGCGGCAAAAGCATATCCTTAATAAACATGGATATGACCAATGGGACCCGTTTATAGAGCCAAAAGACCCCATTGACATGCGACAAGATAAATCGAGGCGCACAGCCCTTGAATTGGCCAGAGAATTCCTTGCCGGCTGTAACGCACAAGAGTATAGCAACGCCTTTGGTCAAGGGGCCTGGGAAATGTGTATAGGGCTTGTTAATAATGATGAGCAGTATAAAGGGATGTACGAATTCGCTTGCTGGTATCGGGACTTTCTTAAGAAAGAAGGTCCGGATAGAGTTGAGTAGTTGAGTGGTCGAACGGTTTTAGTCAAATCCGCAATCCGAATTCCAAAATCCGAAATCGTATATGTCCTCTCATTTCCTCTTCATCCATATCAACCTGTTAGCTCCCGTTACGTCTCCGGACACCATCCCTATATCTGAAGCCACAATCCTTGCCCATTTGAAAAACCACGGGTTCTCCGGCGAAATCCTGGGGGATTTTGCCAATAGCCCCCTGAAACCCCATGTTCTGGCTAAGGCCCTCCAGATTCAGCAACCGCTCGCTATCGGCTTCACTGCATATCAGGAAAACATTGAACAGATAAGACTGTGGGCACGGTTTGCCAAGAAGATCTCTCCGGCAGTCAAAATTATTCTTGGAGGACCCCAGGTGACCTTCATGCCTGGTGAGGCCTTGAGACACATGCCAGAGGTCGATTTTCTTTGTAGGGGCGAAGGCGAAGAGGTCATGTTGGGTCTTGCGCAAGCCCTGAGCCAAGGGACGGACATTGCCCGTGTGCCAGGGATCTCTTTCTTACAGGAAGATGTAATTATAGAAACCGGTCCCGCATATGGCGCCAATGATCTCGACACGTATGCCTCGCCATATCTTATGGATGTGATCGATTTGAGCCAAAAAGAGCGGGTAGTCATGCTGACCTCCAGGGGCTGTTCTTTCCATTGTGCCTTTTGTTACACCCCAAGGGCGAGCCAGGGGAGGGTGCGATTTTACTCCACAGAACGGATAATTGATGAGATGAAATATCTCAAGTCCAAGGGTATAAACGCATTCTGGTTTGCTGATCCCAATTTTTCATTTTCCCAGGATCGACTGGTTACCCTTCTTGATGCCATTATCAAAGAGGTGCCAGGTATTACCTTCTGGTGCCAGACACGTTATGACCTGGTGAGCCGGGAACTCCTATCTTTGCTCAGGCGGGCGGGTGGCGACCACATAGCTTACGGGCTTGAGTCGGCAAACCCTGCAGTACTCAAAAGGATCAACAAACCAATAGATCTAAAGCAACTTTCGGAGGTAATCCGTTTGACTCAGGAGGCGCGCATCAATATGGAGCTGTTCAGCATGTTTGGCCTCCCAGGAGAAACCTTTGACCAGGCCCTTGCTACGTTGGCATTTGTGAAAAAAAACAGAGTTGCCATAGAAGGTAACTCCATATCGCAGCAAGCCCATCTTTTTTTTGGCACCCCCATGAATGAAGATCCGGCATCTTATGGTATTCAGCCTCTGCGGCGCACCCGGCCTGCTTATCTGAGTATATGCAGGGATTACGAGACCGATGCCATGTCCGCTGAAGAGATCCGACGTATAAGTTTGATCTGGAGGCTAAACCGTAGCGACTTTGCAGAAGATGTGGACTCTGGCAAAAACCTCTTCCGCACGGCTGCATTCATCACACAAAACCGCGCTGCCCTGAATGGCCGGCCTGAAACAACGTGCATGCTCGCACGTATATATCTTGCCCTTGAAGAATATGGGGCGGCTGTGGATTGCATGAAGCTGTTGGGCAAAAAGTTTCCCGGAGACCCGGCAGTGCGGGGGTTTCTCCAAGGCCCTTTTTTGTGCTTTAAGGTCAGTCGTGATACGGCACGTCCCGGATTTAAGTTGATCTATGATTGCCAGGGTTCTGTTGATGGAAAGGTGGTGCCTGCAACATGCGGCCGGTTTCAGGAGGTGATTCTGGGCAAGGGGACGCATTTACCGGAATTCGAGCGGCACCTTGAGGCGATACGCCCAGGAGACTACTCCAGATTTGACATAAGTTTTCCTCCCGAATATGGGCATGGTGGCCTGGCCGGGAGGGAGGTCACGTTTCGCCTTCACGTGCACCACACCATGAAGCCGGTGATCGTGGAAACGTACAAAGACCTGGATGAGGTGGCATTGCGCAACGACTACGAGTTGTGGGATACGGAAGGCATGCGGCAGCACAACATCAATCTCTATTACAGGGTGCTTCACGCGGCTACAACGAGGGGGCTCGTGCCGGACATGGGCGACTTTCTGATGCTTTTGAATCTTTACCTTAAGTTGGGGTTTGTAAATCGGGCGACCGCTTTCATACGGAAGCTTCCGCAGAATTCTACGATCCTTTCCCAAGTGGCCCACATATTTCGTGTGAATGGTCAACCCGGGAAGGCGCTGAAGCTTCTGGATGGGCCTGGGAAAGAAGGGACAGGGGAGCGCTTGATCCGGGCACAAGCCCTCTTTGATATGAATAGGCTGGAAGACGCCGAGGCAACCGTGAAGGATATGAAGCCGCCGGATAATATCCAGCTTGCGGACCTCCGGGTAAAGCTTGCCGCCGAGCTGCCCCTTCCCGTGGAAACTTATCTTAAAAGGGAAGAGGCGCTGCTCGAGGCCAAGACACGGGCCATGCTTTAAATGACGTGTTGTTGGTCAGTGGATAACCTTGGAGGCATTGACCTTGACAAAGACAAAGGCGCCCAGGCCGGATTTGTAAGTCTTGCCGCCCTCTAAAACCCTGTGTTCTCCGGCGCGATAGCCGTCGAGGTATCTTATTTCATAGTCCTTATCGGAGTCCATGGACAATGCCTTTTCCCAATCGTCGTCATAGGCAAAGGCGATCGCCTCCATTAAGGCGGCCCCCAGATTGTTTCCAGTTGCATCATAGGCGCCAACAGCCCCGCATGGGCATGTCCACTTGTAGAAGTCCCCTTCACGTTTGGGGTTTACCTCTGGCGGTCTACCAAAGGGTTGCCCGCAAAAAGGGCAGCGTGGCCTTTCTGATTCTCTATAGGGTGGAAACAATATGGACTTCATTCCAATGAAACAACTATAAACCCTTACGTAAACATACGCAAGCATTGTCAGCTCAACACCCACATCTCCCCTCCCCTGCTGGGAAAGGTTGGGAAAGTCCCCCTTTTGTAAAGGGGGATTTAGGGGGATTCATCACATTTCTAAATGGGCAGTAGCTTATGATCCAAGAATTAGAATATATAATTTACAAGACAGTTGTTGAGGCCACCAGAAAACTGACGCCCGGCGAGGTCGAAAAGGGTGTTGCCAGCGCTGCCGCCGTTGACAGAAAAACCGTCAAAATGGCCATTAAGGATCTGGTTAGCCAGGGAGAGCTGACATACACATATCTCTACGGCGCCAGCTTTTTAGAAAAGTCCTTTGATAGGCCGGTGAAGCTTTCCAAAAGGATTGTAATTAAGCCTTCTAATAAAGCCTACGGGGCAAAGCCCGGGGAGATAGTGGTCGAAATAGCTGCCGGAGCCGCCTTCGGAAACGGGGCACACCCAACTACCTCCCTGGCCCTGAGAGCGTTAGATTCTGTTTTTGGTGACAATCGCTACATAGGGCGAAAGGCCTCTCTAAAGGGGTTGGATCTTGGGACTGGGTCAGGTATCCTCGCCATTGCGTTGGCAAAGCTGGGCGTAAAAAAGGTCGTTGCCATTGACATCGACCCGTGTGCCGTATCCGAGGCCACCCATAATATTTCGTTAAACGGACTTGCTGAACAAATCACCGTCAAGAACAGCCCCCTGGAGGAGTTAACCACATATTTTTCTCTAATTGTGGCCAATCTGGCTTACCCAACGCTAAGGAGACTATCACCCCTTCTATCAGAAAAGATGGAACAGGATGGCGTTCTGATTCTTTCGGGTTTCAAGGAGCCCGCATCAAAAGATCTTGGAAAAACCTATACACAACAAGGCCTTAGATTGATCCAGGAAGAAACAGACCGAGAATGGGTCTGTTTTGTTTTACGCAAACCAGGACAGCCCTGAAAAATCCCCCCTAGCCCCCCTTTAGAAAAGGGGGGAACATCTTGGAATCCCCCTTTTCCAAAGGGGGATATAGGGGGATTTTATTAGCTTGCCGTACAGAAAAATGACACCCAGGAGGACCTATGCAAAAAAACTCTGCATTATCTTACTAAATTCTTCTCCAGGCCACGCAGTGGAAGGTCGTGTTGCTTCGGATACGAGAATGTCTTGTCTTAAAAAAGGCAAAAAATCAGAAACTCGTGGGATAATTACTCTTACCACTGGAAAATCGAGTGCCGGATGGGTGTGGTCTAATATTACAAAATCGGTATTGAACAGTTTACATGTCCTTTTGATTTCCTCAATCTCGCCAAGAATATCTTTGATTTTGATCTTCTTATAAGTTCTAATTTCTCCTTGCTCAAGAAATGAAGTATCTTTCAGACAAACACTGCATTTCATTAACATGTAAAAATCACGAACGTGAGATCTGTGGACAACCGGTCTATCCAACTGTGGACGGCAAGCCGATAGGGTTTTCCGGCCTTGCATGCTTTCCGTAAAGCACCTTGTCAGACCTTCGTC
>JAGMBW010000199.1 GCA_023129535.1 Desulfobacterales bacterium | reverse complement strand
AGGATCACAGCAGAAAAAGGAGGTAGTCAAGATGACAAAAGTCGAGTTAGTGGACAAAATGGCAAAGGATGTGGGTATTTCCAAGATGCCCGCCGGTAAAGCCCTTGCTTCCCTGACAGGGAGCATTACGAGTGCGTTGAAGAAGAAAAATGGGAAAATAACCCTGATCGGTTTCGGAACATTTTCAAAGATCCGGCGCAAGGCAAGGAAAGGAAGGAACCCCAGGACGGGTGACACCATAAAGATCAAGGCATCCAATGCAGTGAGATTCAAGGTCGGCAAGACTCTAAGGCAGGCCATCAAATAGGCAGGCATACGTCATATCAGGATGCTGGCCAAAGGGTAATCAGTAATGGTCGGGGACATGCATTCGGGTCGATTACCCGTTCAGCTTTTCAACGTTCTTTCAGGGGGAAACATGAGTAAGTGAGCATGGTCAACCAGATTCCGAAGAAAGTCGCCCGATGTCCCCAAAAGCTCGCATTCCAAGACGGTTCCACCCAGGAATCGGATCTCCCATAGTCGGCTCTTGCTCCAAGATTTGGATCGTATGTGACAGGTCGTCTTTGACGCTACGGTATTTCTTTCTCAGGATTTTTACGGACTTCTGGAAGGTCTCAGTCAAATAAGCCTCATAGCTCATTCCAGACTTCCTTCCAGGGCTTGATTCTGTCTTTTTTGATGTCCTCTAATCCCTTTTTGACCAATTTTTTGAATTCTACAGATTGTGAAAGTATTTTTGTTTCCTTGTGGCCTTCCACTTCCTGTAGAATAGCAAGGATCTTTTCAAAAACGCAGTAATGGTGACAGGATCTCTCAGCCGATGGTGGAGCCGTTGTTAAGGAATCGTAGGGACGGGAACTGGTATTTCACCGTCCCTTTTCCGGGCAAACTCATGGAATCGCAGATCTCCTTTTGCTTGACACTGTGAGGAAACGTCTGATAATTTTACGTCTCGGAATTTCTACAACTTATTGAAAGTATAGCTATTTATTGGCTCTGTTGCAAACTCAATCAGGAATAATGGAATATTGGACACGAAGTGAAGCTATGCGCTATGATGTAAAAGAAAAAAAGAGCAAAATCCTCTTAAACCCAATATAGCGCAAAGATTGCGCCTGACGGCGTGAGAACATTACACTACGTGTCCATCATTCCATCATTCCGATATTCCAATTGTGAGCGAAGCGAACTAAGTTCTCTACATTGCTATTCTTTGTGTCTAAGACGAATCTTGGTATATAATATCTTATGTGAAATCTCCGATGGTCATCGACCGGTATAGAAGGATCAGCATCTGCGGCCGGGCAAAGCTTCATAATGCACACGTGGTTCGCATCTGTGTGAATAATCTGGCAATCATTCTCATTTTCTCTGGGAATATGCCATACTGAGCTTCCCCTTGCTCCATAGTCGGACATCTCTTCTTTCCTTATAATAATCTATTTCACAAGAAAGTTCTCTCCGATTATGTCTCCCAATCCAACTTGCCTCGTAGACACACAAAGCCTTTCCGATGACGAATTGAACGCCAGATCAATTAAGGGGACCGCTGTTCATGGTCAAAAAATGGCGATCAACAACTTGAGTCAAAATCATTCATGGCAAGTGTTTCAACATACCCTCACCACGCGCTGCACCTTGTAGTCGGATATCAAAAGTCAGCAAGAACAATTCTGGTTGGGAATAGGGGTTGTTGAAAATGATTTTTCACGACATCCGGCGAACAGTCAAAACCAATATGTTAAATGCGGGGATAGACAAGGCCCACAGGGATATGATTTTAGGGCATAGTCTCCAAGGAATGGACGCTCATTATTTGGCTCCTAATGAGAATAGCCTGACACAGGCAATGGACCGATTTACTGAGTGGCTGGACAAACAACTTGCAGATGCTTCCGCAAGTGTTGACCAAACCGTTGACCAAGACAGAAAGAATACATAACCCGGATGGCTAACTTATTGAAATATTTGGTGCCCCCGGCGTGAATCGAACACGCGGCGCAAGGATTAGGAATCCTTTGCTCTATCCACTGAGCTACGGGGGCTATCTCTATCTTTATTCCACCGCAAGCTGCTGCCCCGGGTATATCTTGCTCCGGGGGGTGAGTTGATTGATGCGGAGAAATCGTTCCAGTTTCATGTTGTGGTTACGGGCAATCCTATAAGGGCTGTCACCACGCCTGACCCGGTATGTCCTGGTAGCCGTGCCGGTTTTAACCGCCTCTGTTCCTTTGCGGATAACCAGTCGCTGCCCAATGTGCAGACGGGTTGTCCTCAGGTTGTTCAGACGCATGATCTCCTTGATGTTTGTGTTGTAGCGCCGGGCCAGTAGCCAGAGAGAGTCCCCTCTTTTTACGCGGTGGCGAACCGGCCTTGACTGGCCAGAATCCACGGTTTCCCTCGCCTTTGCATAGAGTGTTGCTGTGCCTCTCGAGGGTATCTTTAGCTTCTGCCCTACCTTAATAAAACTCTGCCTTCGGATGTGATTAGCGGCTACAATGGCGCGTACAGTTGTCCGGTAGCGTTTGGCTAAGTGCGACAGCGTCTCGCCCTGCCGGACCTGGTGATAGGAATCCAGCCTTTCGGGTGGAGTCCAGACCGGGATTTTGGCCAGGTTTGCGACAAGAAGCACATCTTTGTCCTTCGGCACCTTTAACTCATATGTATCAGGGGGTGTTACTTTATGGCGCAGTTCAGGGTTGAATCCTTCAAGGTCTCTGTGAGAGATGCCCGTAGCCTTTGCTATATTTTTAAGGTGCATTTGCTTTGAAACGGTTACCTTCTCATAGGATTGGGATGGCTCGAGACCTTTCAGGTCGAATCCAAATTGCTCCGGGTCATTGATGATATAAAGGGCCGCTAAGAAGCGCGGCACATAACGCGCTGTCTCCCAGGGAAGCTTTTCAAAAAGGTCCCAGAAGTTGTCCAGGTAGTTGATATTCTGATTTCGTATAACCCGAAGAACCTTTCCCTCTCCGCAGTTGTATGCTGCCATCACAGTCGTCCAGTCACCAAATATGTTATGGAGTTCTTTCAGATAGGCAATGGCAGCACAGGTGGACTTGGTGACATCCATTCTCTCATCGATCCATTGATCCCTCTTGAGACCGAACTTGTAGCCTGTCGAGGGTATGAATTGCCACAACCCCAGGGCTCGAGCACGGGAGAGGGCCTTGACCTTAAACCCGCTTTCAATAAGCGGAAGCCAGGAGAGCTCCTTTGGAAGCCCGGCTTCTTCCAGGGCAGTGACAATCTCGGGCCGATATTTTCCCGAACGCTTGTAAGAGCTCACAAAAAATTTACGCTCCGGGCCTTTAAACAGCTTGATTTCCTTTTCCACATATCGATTCATGACCATTGGAATGGCATTATGGTTGCCCGTGGCCACGGTATGTCGAGAGGTATAAATCTCCAGCATCCGCTTGCAGATCATGAAGCGAATGTCTTCTTTTTGCTGTATCAATTTGGGGTCCTCATTGGTATCTGCTTCTAAGAGCATGTTATAGGCCTGATCCAGAGCAGCAACCCCATTTTCAAAGTCCCCCTGTTCCCAAAAATCCTGCGAGGTCTGACAAAATTCTAGCGACTCATCCAGGATTTGCTGGGTATTTTTGGACTGTGAATGCGCACGGTTTTGCGGTTCAGACTTGTTAATAGGCTGCGATGACCCGATAGAAATTTCTATCTCTGTTTTGGTTTCGTTTTCCAGGATTTGTTGAGTCTGTTTACAAATGTGGGCCTGAACCGGGGCGGCAGGGGGGACAGGGGCTGTTGTGTGTTCAGCGGTGTTTGCAGACGGCACGACTGAGGTTGATTCAGGCTCTGCTCTATGAGACGAGATGACTTGTGGGATTTTCAAGCATCCGGCAGCCGTATAAGCTATAAGGATCAAAACAGTTGCCTTAAGGTAAAACTTCACGCCACTTTCCTCTCGTTTGGCCTATATATTTTAATTATAGAAAAACCCTTATCAGAAGGCAAGGGTTCAACCCATTGATATGACTCATAACAGAGCCCTCATTTCCTGTCAAGGCTTTCTCGATTGACGATTGAAGAAAAACTCCTGAAAAATTGTGACCTGTGCGGTTAGATATTGAATTCTAAGCAAAAGCGCTCAAAAGAACTATCACGAAAGCACGAAAAGACGAAAACACGAAAAAGGTCCTAAAGACTTGCGTGATTGTTAGATTCTTGCAGGTTCATTCTTATGCTCATCTCTCAGGATG
>JAGMBW010000198.1 GCA_023129535.1 Desulfobacterales bacterium | reverse complement strand
GGAGCACCCCGAACAATAAGGTAAATATCATCCCGGGCATGATTACCCCTGGAGATATCAGGGAGATAAAACACATCCTGAAGCTGATGGATATAGAGGGTACGATCCTGTTTGACATATCCGGGACCCTTGATTGCCCTCTGCGTCTGCCCCAGCCCATGCCCTATTATCCCAAGGGCGGGACAAGGACAGAGGAGATTGTGAATATGGGCAATTCCCTGATGACATTTGCCCTGTGCCCGGATGAGGGGGGCGCAGGGGCCAAATATCTTGAAAAGCGGTTTAAGATGCCGGCAGTAATCGGTCCTCTGCCTTTGGGTATACACAATACTGATTTGTTTATAAAGAGCCTGGCTGAAGCGACAGGGAAACCGATTGCGGATGAGATAAAGGACGAACGGGGAATCTTTATTGATGCCATGGCTGATACCTTTCACTATACAATGGGGATGCGGGTCGCCATATATGGAGACCCTGATATAGCCGCTGCTGCTACAAGATTTTGCTGTGAACTGGGTATGGAGCCAGCAATCGTTGGGAGCGGGACAGAAAGCAAGACGTTTGTAAAGGAAGTGTGGGCAACGGCCTATGAGTATGATTTCAAGCCGGTCATCTTAAACGGAAGTGATATGTTTGAATGGGAGGATTATCTCAAAAAGGATAAGATCGATCTGATCCTTGGCAACTCCAAAGCTGCGAATGTCTCTAAAGAGGGCGATGTGCCGTTGGTGCGTATTGGATTCCCAATATACGACCGTGTGGGCTACCAGCGCCGGGCCTATGTGGGCTATCGCGGTGGTGAATATCTGCTTGACCTTATAGTGAATACGCTCCTGGACAGCAAGTTTCCAGATGATCGTATACAGCAATAACCAGTGGTTGGTACAAGTCAAATGAAAAATTGTCTGAATTTCAATATGTCAAAAAGGGGACATCTGGTCCAAAAGAAACATGGGGATATCAATCTCCCTTTCTGTAGCCGTCCATCTACCCCTGGAGAAATCACGCAGCGGAGTTGTGCATTTTACGGGGCACGCTGGATGCTTGCCCCTTTAGAAGACGCTATTCATGTAATACACGGACCTGTGGGCTGCGCCTCTTATGGCAGCACTGTGAGAGGCAGATCCTTTCGCCTGTTTTCCACTGCCCTGGAAGAAAAAGACATAGTCTTCGGCGGTAGGAAAAAACTCATAGAGACAATTAAAGATGCAAAGGCCATCATGCCTCATGCAAGATATATCTTTGTTTATGCCACATGCAGTACAGCCATTATCGGTGACGATATGGACTTCATCTGCAAAGACATGGAAAAGGACCTGGGCTATCCTGTCATCTTTGTCAATTGCCCTGGATTCATAGGAGACAGTCAGGCGAGCGGTCACAGGATAGCCTTTGAATCCATTCTAAATCGCCTCATTGGCCAGGGGGAACGAACGGAAATAGGGGATTATGATGTAAACATCATAGGTGACTACAATATCAACAACGAGAGCAAGGTCTTAAAATCTCTGTTGGAAAAGATGGGCATAAGAGTTCGCTGCATCTTTACAGGTCATGCGGATTATGAGGGAATCATTACTGCCCACAGGGTAAAACTCAACCTGCTTATCTGCCAGAGTTCAGGTCGTTTTCTGGCAGAGGCCCTTCAGAAAAAGTATGGAATACCCTATTTAAAGGTCACTTTTCTGGGATCTTCCCAAACTATTGCCAGCCTACGCAAAATTGGACAATACTTTGGTTTGGAAACACAGGCGGAAAAGATCATTGCCACAGAATATAAGGCCATAAAACCTGGGCTTGACCGTATTTTACCCAGACTCAAAGGCAAGAGAGCAGCCCTTTTTTTTGGAGCTGCACGCATGGCCTCTCTCATCAAGGCCCTGGATGACATGGGAATGGATGTAGTATTTACAGGCTCTCAATTTGGCGATTTGGCTACTTATAAGGAGACCTGGCAGACCGTCAACCCGGGCACCTACATCATAGACGATGCGTCAGAACACGATCTCGAGCACCTGCTTGATGAATTGAGCCCCGATGTCTTTATGGGCGGGATAAAAGAGCAATCTCTTTCTCATAAATTCGGTATTGGTTTTTGTCTCTTTCCACAGCTCAAATGTGCCGGTCCATATGTGGGCTTCCAGGGCTTTTTGAATTTCGCCAGTAGTGTTCATAATGCCGTTTATGCCCCAGTGTGGAAGTTCGCGAAACTAAATCCATAATAGTTCACCGCAGAGTGCGCAAAGGACGCGGAGGACCCAGCATTCTTCATTGTAAATAGAAAGATGGTGAATGCTTAGACTAAATTCTCATGACTATACATGGCGTCATTAATTGTTCTGCGTGATTTTGCCACGTGATTGAGGATCTGTAGGGGCAGGCTTTACGCCCGCCCGCACGGCTTTTCGGGTGGGGACCCGCCCGAAAAGCCTACGGAAGATTCGGACGCTGGTCGGTATTTTGTGCGCCGCATATAAGGAGTGGGACTAACGTAAAAAAAGGCGAAAGGAAGATGTATACAAAACTGAAAACAGCGCTAATTGATTTAGCTGGAGAAAATGGTCTCTTGGAAAGTGAGGTCAACATTACAGCTAAGATTCTGACCGCAAAAGAAGCCATAGGTGAAACAGAAAGAAAGGATTTTCCTTTACTTCAAGGTAAGGAGTTTCTAATCCAGGCGGATTTCAAGAATGCCCTGGGGCAGGCCTTTACAGATGCCCCAAGAAACTTCAAAGGCAAGGTCAAAGAAATACTGGAGCTAAAATTAACAGATAACAGTGATCGAGCCCTTTTTATTGCTACTCTGAATGCTGTAATGCGATACACGGGTGCAGCAGACAAGACTATTCACTGCAAAAACAAAGACCCTGAATTATGCGCCAGGGAGATAGTCAGGACAATCATTGATAAATACGGCGCTGATGTCAACATTGGAATTGTTGGATTCCAGCCCGCCATAATAGATAATTTTTCTAAAAACTTGCCGATTCAAAATATCAAGGTAACAGACCTGGATAAAGACAATATTAACACCATAAAATATGGGGTGTTTATCTGGGACGGAAGGAAAATGGCGGAAGAGCTTTTTAAAACCTGTGATGTTATTTTGGCGACAGGCTCAACAGTAGTAAATGACAGCCTGTCTCAGTTGATTTCTCTCTCAGACAAATACCATCGGCCACTATATCTTTACGGCACAACAGTTGCCGGAGCCAGCAAGATTTTGGGCTTGGAAAGGCTATGTTTTCAATCCTCTTAAAGTCAGGAAAGGAGATCGCCATGTGGAAGAAATTATTTGTGGCCGCATTGCTGCTTATCATGAATGCCTCTTTAGTGATGGCAGCGGATGAGTTGTTGAGGCTTAACGCTGATATAAGGTACCGATGGGAATACGAGGACAACTTCAATCAGAAGTTTTACGGGGAAAATCCCTCGAAAGGCGAATCGGATGACAGCTTTTTGCTTCAGAGGATTCGGCTAACATTCGATTTCAACCCGCATAAGAATGTGCACATTTCTGCGGGCGTACAGGATTCAAGAGCTTATGATGTGGCCCTTCCCGATGACGCCTTTTATAATTCAAGGTTGGGACTTGAGCACAATCCAAACGTAGATGCTTGGGAACCCTTTGACACCTATCTTGAGCTTAAAAATCTTTTTGATCAAGAACTCAGCTTCAAAGGGGGCAGGCAGATCATAGCCTACGGTGACAAAAGGGTTTTTGGTCCTGGTGAATGGGGTAACACTGGCCGATATATATGGGATGCAGTGAAACTGTCATACAGATTTGGAGAAAACTTTGTAGATACATTCTACGGCAGAAACATTATTCATGAACCTGGCAGGTTCTCACTCGATCACCGCCATTTCTTTGAAGGTTGTGCTGTTTACAGCCATTTCCTTATTCCAATGCAGGACAGGAAGTTCTATTTGGAGCCATTTTTTGTAAGAAAATGGGATACGCACGACAATTTCAAGAGCGAAGACAACACCTTTGACGATTTTAATTCAAACTATTACGGCATACGGAGCTATGCCGAAATCTTGCCGTGTTTTGATTACGATTTTACCTTTGTCTGGCAGGCCGGCGAGTGGGGAAATGACGACATAGAGGCCTATGGTTACCATCTGCTTGCCGGATATAAATTCAAGACAGTTCCGTGGACCCCACGGGTTAGCGCTGAATTTTCCTGTGCACCCGGAGACGACGACCCGAAAGACGGAGATCGCGGCACTTTTGACGGGGTGTTCGGGGCAAGGGACAAGATGTACGGCAGGATGAACCTTATGGACTGGAAGAATCTACAGGATGCCCAGGCCAACCTGGAATTCAAACCCTTCAAAAACCTGGGTTTCAAGGCAGAGCTGCACAAGTTCTGGCTCGCAGAAGACAAAGACGCCTGGTACCAGAACCAAAGGGCTTATAGGGACAAGACCGGCAAATCAGGTAACGAACTTGGGGTGGAATTTGACATTATCGGGAAATACATCATACCCCTCAAGGGCCTGGAAGTCCAATTCGGCTATGGTCATTTCTGGCCCGGAGAATTTGTCAAAAAGATGGCCGATGATGTGGAGGCCAACTGGTGTTTTTTCCAGCTTCACTACAAATTTTCCAAGAAGGTCTTGTAGGTTGATGTATCTTCTCAATAAATCTGGTAAATGTTTTGGTAGGCCAATTTTCTGGATTCCCGCCTTCGCGGGAATGACGGGCAATTAGATATATACAGTTGTCATTCCCGCGAAGGCGGGAATCCAGAAGTCAATACCTCGACTTATTGAGTTATTGCATTAAGATTCCTCATAATACTTGAAATACTACGAAAAGACTAAGGAAGAAAGAAAATGAAAAAATTTAAAAAAGTTTCCTTGTTCTCAACTTTGATATTTGTCCTATCTCTTTTTGGCTTGAGTTTGAATGCGGAAGGAAAAGAAAATTTCAAATATAATGCTGTATATGCAAAAGGCACAACCAGAACAAAAACAAAGCCCATTAAGATAGCCGTGGAATTTACTACTCATTCTGCTTGTGCGCATATAGCTAATCAAAAAGGCTGGTATAAGGAAGAGGGATTGACTGTTAGCAGTTATGAAAATTTTATAACCGGTATGGCTCTTGCCGTTGCTCTGGCAAAAGGCGATATTGATACCGCCTATATCTGTTTAATTCCGGCTATAAATGCTAAAGCTAATGCTAAGGTGCCAATAAAGATTGTAGCCGGAATCCATAAATACGGCTATGGTTTTGTGGTTAACCCCGTAAAAGTCGAAACTATCCACGATCTGAAAAAGGAAGGAATTCGTATTGGATGCACTCGAGAAGGCAGTCCCCTTGATGCGCTTCTGCATAAAATGATAGAAAAATATCACTTGGATAAAAAACAAATATTAAACAAAGTCAGAAGGATGAATCCGCCCAAACTGCTTCTTGCCCTCAAAATGGGTCAATTGGATGCGGCCTTTATTTGTGAACAATTTCCCACTATGGCAGAAGAATTAGGGCTTAGAGTATTTTTAACCGCAGAAGACCTCTGGCCCAATATGCAGGGCAGTGTTTTGGTGGTAAGGGAAAAACTCATAAAGGAGTATCCTGACATAGTGAAAAAATTGGTAAAGGTTACTGAGCGAGCGACACAATTTATCAATAGCCATCCTGAAGAAGCAGCAGAGATTGTTGCCGGAGGATTACAGGTTGCCGGGAAAAAGATATTCCCTGTTAAAGCTATTGATGTAGCATCCAAGCTTGTGATTACTCCGTCGCCGATATTAAAATCTTTGACGGTAAGATTGGTTAACACCACTGATATTAACCCGGAAGAAATCCAGAAAGCGATAGATACCTGCGTGGAATTAGAATACATAAAAGGGTCATTTAAAGCAGAGGGTTTTGTCGATTCTAGGTTTATCACTTCAGATAGCAAGCATCTATAGATAGCGTCATTAATTGTTCCGCGTGATTTTGCCGCATGATTGACCATGGAAGAGAATCGGAAATGTAGGGGCGGGGTTTATGCCTGCCCGCATGGCTGTATGAATCGGCCTTTTCGGGCGGGGATAAACCCCGCCCCTACGAAAGGTTCGGACACTTATATCGTCGCACATAACGAAACGAGTTTGCCAAATGAAAAAGATAAAAGCCGGTTATAGCTTAATTCCTGTATTAGTTTTTTTATTAATCTGGGAGATGGTAACCCGGCTGGAATTAATTCCCGGTTATTTCTTTTTCCCGCCTTTTACTACGGTGGTGCAGGAATTCTATAGTCTGACGGCCAGCGGAGTGCTACCGGCCAACTTTTTGAGGAGCCTGGCCAGGGTCTTGATCGGTTTTACCACCGGGTCTGTTGCTGGTCTGTCAATAGGAATTTTGATGGGTTATAAGGAAATTATAAACAAAACACTTCATCCGATATTTAGCCTGCTTTATCCTATTCCTGCCCTGGGCTGGTTGCCCATTTTGATGCTGTGGTTTGGAATAAGTGAGATGCTTCCCATCATGATAATATTTATCTGTTC
>JAGMBW010000197.1 GCA_023129535.1 Desulfobacterales bacterium | reverse complement strand
TGGAGGGTTTTCGTTCAAGCACTAAGTACGAATTTATTAAGCGAACGATGAGTCATTGGTTGTTCATTGATAAATGATAAATGATAAATGTTAAATGTTAAATGACAAATCACCTCTCTGCAAGCTCATTGATCACCTTCAGAAGCTCGTGGCCGCTCTTTGAGATTGTTTGGGCGAACTCCTTCTGCTTTTCGGTCAGGGTTCCGTAAAATGGCTTTTGAATCAGCTCAGCCATACCAATGATGCTGTTCAATGGCGCACGGAGTTTGTGTGCACTTCTGGCCGGCAACCGAAGCCCGGAACCACCCGTTTCTCCCATGGCGTCAATAAGCCCTTTTTTCCTCAGCATGACCTTAACCCGTGTTATCAGCTTAAGGTTATCAACAGGCTGTACCAAATAATCGTCCGCCCCTATTTCCAGGCCCCTGGCCTCGCTTTTTACATCATCAGCGGTTGCGGTTAAGAAAATGATGGGGATCTGTTTTGTCTGTTCGTCCTCTTTCAGGATTCGGCAGACCTCAAAACCGTCCATGCCGGGCATGTTGATATCAAGCAGGATCACATCAGGCGCTTCTTCTTTGGCCATCCTCAGACATTCTTTGCCATCCATGGCTGCTATTACCTGACACCCAATATTGTATTTCAGTGTCTCTGATATCGTAAAAGATACGTCTTTATTGTCTTCAACGACTAGTATTGTGGACTTAACATTTATCATTTATCATTAAGAAAATGTTAACCAACCGATGGACAATGATCAAGTTCATTTATCATTAGTCATTTATCATTGGTCATTTATCATTGCAAAACGGAAAAATCGACTTATCATTTGCCAATGGTCATTTATCATTGAAAAAATGTTAACCAACCGATGGACAATGATCAAGTTCATTTATCATTAGTCATTTATCATTGGTCATTTATCATTAAGAAAATGTTAACCAACCGATGGACAATGATCAAGTTCATTTATCATTAGTCATTTATCATTGCTCATTTATCATTAAAAAAAATGTTAAGCAACCGATGGACAATGATAAATGATAAATGATAAATGTTAGATGTTAAATGGTCATTTCGGTTTAGGTTTGCGTGCCGTGGAGATGCTTTTAGCAATGATGGCAATTAGTTGTTCGCACTCCTCCAGCAGTGTTCCTAAACGTTTTGTCTTAACGAGAGGTACGCTGATGACAACCTTGAGCCAGTAGCGCGATTCTTTTAACTCCTTGAGTACGATGCTCATTTTGTGTATAAAGTCTGCTTTCGATTCGGCCCCTCGCGCTTCCTCGTAATTGGCTCCTGGCGAAGTCCCGCTACGCAGCAATTGGTTCCCAACATGCTTGCCTGTAACAGTTTTTGGTAATGCATCAACCAATTTGATAATCCGTACAGTAAAACTCAAGAAACGATCCGCCAACTCTTCGTCTTTGCGTTTACTCATGATCCTTATCATTGGTCATTTATCATTGGTCATTTATCATCGAAAAATGGAAAACGGACTTATCATCTCGAATTTCGCAAGAGTATAAGGCTGCTTCGCTCATTCCAAGACGCGTAGCGCCCCTGGCCCAGACCTGGATTACTGGCTTGGTAGGTTATAGTAAGCTGAAGCGCCAGGGCGGGCAGGGCGGACTCTTAGTGAGGGGATTGCTTCCTCGCTTCGCTCCTCGCAATGACATGTTGAGACCCTTGCGAAATTCGGGATCATTTATCATTAAAAAATGTCAAACAACCGATGGTCAAGGGTCAATGATCAATGATAAATGATCAATGATAAATGATCGATGGTCAATAATCGATGATAAATGATAAATGACCAATGACCAATGACCAATGATAAATGCTAAATGACCAATGCTAAATGACCAATGCTAAATGCTAAATGACCAATGCTAAATGCTAAATGTTAAATGTTCCCCTTCCCCAACCATTCTTCGACCTTCTTAATCAGATCCTTTGGCATTACCGGCTTTGAAAGATAGTCGCTGCAACCGGCTGCAAGCACCTTCTCCTCGTCTCCCTTCATGGCCCTGGCTGTCAGGGCAATGATCGGAATCTCTTTCACACTTTCTGTTTCTCTTATATGCTTCGTTGCCTCAAATCCACTCATGACCGGCATCTGCATATCCATCAGGATCAGATCGGGCCTTTCTTTCTTGGCTATGTCAAGGGCCTCCTGTCCGTTGCTTGCGGTATAGATCGTATAACCTGTTGACCTTAAAGTCTCCTTGATTACAACCATGTTATCCGGCCTGTCTTCGGCTATGAGGATCTTCGCATCCCCTTTTCTCCATTCTAGCTTTTTCCTCCTCTTCTCTACTACTCGACCACTCGACCACTCGACCACTCGACCAACCCCTGGGCCATACAGAATCTCATTCACCGCAGCAACAAGGGTATCCTTATCTATCTGCCCCTTTACGATCACTCCCTTTACGTTTTTACTAAAAGATCTTCTTTCATCCTCCGTGAGATCAAGCGCCGTAATGATCATTACCGGCAGGTCTTTCAAGTCCTCGCTCTTTTGGAGCTCTTCAAGAAACTGAAACCCGTCCATCTCCGGCATATGAAGGTCTAAGAGAATCAGGTCGGGGCTCTCCGTCTTGATGCGCTGAAGCCCTTCTGAGCCGGTTAAGGCTAATGTCAGGTGGTAATTTTCTTCTTTGAAGATTATCTTAAGTTCCCTTGCAACTATTGGATCGTCGTCTATTATCAGGATTCTCTTAGTCTCCTTATCTTCAGCACAGGGCTCCTTTTCAGGAACCTCGGCCCGTTGAAGGAGAGTGGCCTTTATCCTTTTCCGCCAGTCTTCTTCTGATGGTCTTAATTTGCTTCTTCTATCTTTCATCAATGTCACCGTAAAGGTAGAACCCTTTCCAGGCTCGCTCTCTACCTCAATGTTGCCGCCCATTAAATGGACCAGCTTATAGCAAATATTGAGGCCAAGGCCTGTGCCGGCGTGTTTCCTTGTGATCGACCCATCCACCTGGCGGAAGGGATCAAAGATATGTTTCAGCGCCTCCCGTGGAATCCCTATGCCGGTATCACTAATCTTTATGATGACCCAGTCATGAAGCTCGCCCTCCTCAACCAGGGCCGTTATACCGATCTCACCACTGTCAGTAAACTTGGCCGCATTCCCAAGAAAATTCACTAAAATCTGCCTTAACTTATCGACATCACTGTATATCAAAATATTATCGTCAACATTTAGGTTCAGAGAGAGGCCTTTCTCGTTAACAAGGGGCATGATAGACCGGGAAACGCCCTTCACAAATTCCTTGAGCTGAATCTTGCTTATGGCTAATTCCACCTTGCCAGACTCGATTCGTGAGAGGTCCAGAACATCGTTTATCAGTTGCAGCAGGTTTTTGCCGTTTCTTGCAACAATTTCGAGATACTCCTTCTGTTTTTCGTTAATCAGCCCGGCAGTTCCGTCAACCATGAGGCTTGTCAGGCCAAGCATCGAATTAAGGGGTGTGCGTAATTCATGCGACATGTTGGATACAAATTCCGACTTGAGCCGGTCGGCCTCCGCTACCTGTTTCGTTTTGTTTTCCAGAACTTTTTTTTGGGACATCAACTCTTCCGATTGGGCCTGAAGCTCTTCCGACTGGGCCTGAAGCTCCTCTGACTGGGCCTGAAGCTCCTCATTCTGGGCTGCCAGAAGCTCGTTCTTTTCTTGTAAGTCTTCAGCCATCTCCTCCAGGCGCAGATAGGTGAGCGCATTATTCATACCTATGCCGAGCTGATAGGCCACCACATTCAAAAACTCGAGACTCCTGTCCGTATAATCATGAACGCTGCCCAGTTCCAGGACACCCAAAAGTTGATCCTTGATGGTGATCGGTATACAAACGACATTCTT
This sequence comes from Desulfobacterales bacterium, assembly GCA_023129535.1. Classification (GTDB taxonomy): domain Bacteria; phylum Desulfobacterota; class Desulfobacteria; order Desulfobacterales. Next base: position 11,451 of record JAGMBW010000197.1, on the reverse strand, counting down.
CGGTATTCCCTCTACAGCCCCTGATGAGATGCGGAAATAATCTTCCGGCACATCTGTAACCAATATCGCTCTTCTTTCCGATGCTGCTTCACCCGGCAGGCCGTGGCCGAGCTTGAAACCGTCTCCCAGCAGGACCCTATCAATGGCATAAGATGAGACCGGACGCAGGTTCTTTGCCTCCTCTTCATATAGGTAGATCACTCCGAGCTGGGAATCGGTATGGTTTGCTATTTTGCCTATTATGCTCTTCGAAAGCGGTTCGATCTCAAGCTCGGTATTTAGCGCTGCAACTATCTCATTGTGCGCTCTCTGGGTATGATTGCTTTCTTCCAGTTGGCGGTTTTTCTTTCTTATCGCCTCTGTCCTTAGCTCTACCTTTCTCTCTAAGGAGCGGCTGTACTCCTCAATTTTTGCCCTCGATTCCATCAGGCTTTGTGCCATATGGTTCAGGGAATCAGCTAACTGGCCGATTGAACCCTTGTAGTCAACTGGAAGGCGGGCTGAGAGGTCCCCCGCAGCTATTCTGTCTGCGACCTCACTTATTCTCCTGATAGGTCTTCTAATGCCAAAAACAAATAGAAAGTCTGCCAGCGCCACGCCCATGGCCACTAATAGTCCAATCGTCAGGCTCTGATTTCTTAGTTTCCGCAGAGGCTTCACAATCTCATTAACATTTTTTTGGGCCACAATAACCCAGTCCAGGTCTTCTATTTCGGCTGGCCCATAGGCAGTTGAAACCGCCTCTCTTTTGTAATCAATTACCTCTTTCTCATATCCTGCCACCTCCTTAAATGCCTCCCTGACCGCCACTGTGTCTGCCTTGACCTTTAGAATTGCGCTCTCCTCTAAAAACCTCGAGTCTGACCGCATTATCATGTCTCTTCCTACCAAATATGTTTCACCTGTTTCGCCCAGACCCTGCTCTTTTTGCATGACGGCATTAATATGCTTAACAGGAATGCGAACTATCAGCACACCCAGCCTCTCGCCTGCCTTAAATCCCGGCCTTGCTATACGACTATACATGGGTGCCCCGATAAAAGCAGCAGGCTTCCCCACAGGTGGATATTCCCTGAAATCAACAATCGTTGTGCCGCTCAACGCATTCTTGAAACACTGGGCCAGGTTGGTATCGGAATAGGTGCCGCTTATCAGGTTTGTGCCCCAATCCGCCATTTTCTTTATCGTTATCACTACCTCACCCCTGTTATTGACAAAAAGCATGTCCTCGTATCCATACTTTTGATTAAGTTCTACACATCTTATGTGGCATCTTTTATCAACAACTTTAAATGCCTCACCGTCAAGGCCTTCCTTGTTGTAAGCCGTGATATATTTCCTAAAAATATCTTTTAAGAGGCGGTGGTCGCTCAGCACTTCCACATCCAATCTGAGATGTCTAAAAAAATCGCGAAGCTGGGCCTTCCGGTCCTCTTTAAGGGAGACCAGTTGATTGATGGTCTGCGTTTTTAATATTTCATAGGCATAGTGAAAGTTAAGGTAGCCGAGGAGTGCGATAGGCAGCAGCCCTATTGTCAAGAAAAGAAGGGCTAACTTCGTCCTGAATCTCATTTTTTTTCTTGTTGTCATCAAATTTGTCCTTTAGTAATGGTCGAGTGGAGAAATGGTCGAGTGGTCGAGTCGTCAAGTCGTCGAGTGGTCGAGTCGTTCAGTGGTTTAGTGGTTTACTCGTAAATTGGTCAAATCGCAAATTCGTTCAGGATGTCTTGGTGTACAACGGCCCAGGCTACATTGTTATCGGTCAACTACCGAGTTCTTAACGACTCGACCACTCGACCAATTTCCCACTCGACTAAATTCCAGGATCTTTTTCACCAGATTTTTTAAATCAAGAGGTTTTTGAAAAACGGCATCAGCACCGCACTCATACGCCTTTGTTTCTTTCTCTTTGTCGTAATAGGCTGTTACTGCAATTATCTTTATATGTTTTGTATTGGGATCGTTCTTGATTCTCTCGCATACCTTGAAGCCGTCCATATCCGGCATAACCAGATCGAGTATGACGATGTCAGGCTTAATATCCCCGATCTTATATATTGCCTGAAAGCCCCCGCTGGCCGAATGAACCTCGTATTTGTCCGAGGCCGGCAAAAAGGCGGCCTCAATTACCCTGACGTCGTCGGAATTATCATCCACTACCAATATACATTTTTTTTGCCTTTCTCTTTTGTGCGAATTAATATTATATGTTTTCATAAAATCTCTCAGATACTCTTTTCTTATCTTGCGGTGTCCGCCAGGAGTAACAAACGCTTTCAGGAGTCCCTGATCTATCCATTTTGTTATGGTTGTACGGGCCACCCCGCAGATGTCACTTGCCTGAGATGTGGAAATATAGACCATCTTGTCCTCTACCTGGGTTGAGCGGTTCAGCGTTCACGGCATAACCTTAAAAAGATATTTTGACAGGATGAACAGGATTTACATGATTTTTCTGCCCCGCCAACGGCGGGGCAAATAAATATCCTGTTTATCCCTGGCCCAGCCAATTGCCAGGGCGGGCTTGTAAATCCTGTCTAAAGTCATTTGAACCGTGAACCTGGAGCCGATCACTTTAGGCACTATTTTTGTCGTTAAAGCGACAATTATCGATTTTTGGCGATTTTGTTCATTTTAATCGTTTTTGTCAAGTTCTTTGTTTCCGGCGGTTCTATTCTCGTAACCGTTCACGGGTCAGTTAAAAGAGTAGAGGTCAGAGGTCGGAGGTCAGAGATCGGAGGTCTGACTTCTGACTTCTGATTTGATAGATCTTCTCTTTTGGATTCTTCAAAATAAAAGAATCCTCGAGGTCCTTTGGGATTAACTCAGATTTGCCTAAGATGAGATACCCACCCGGGTTCAATGATCTGAAGAGATTTAAGAATACCCTTTCCTGGAGTGGTACAGAAAAGTATATAAGAATGTTGCGGCAAAGTATGAGGTCGTAGTTGGTAACAATACCGGCAGGCGGGCATATATGCTTTTCAGATGTGAGGTCATGGCTTGTAAAATTTACCAGATTTTTTATCGAATCAACTACCTCGTAGGAATCTCCGCGGATATGAAAATATTTATCTAAAATCCCCCTTTTTACCTCCTTTACAGCCGCCTTATCATAGATCCCAAGCCTTGCTTTTACCAGGGCTTTTTCGTCTATGTCTGTGCCAAATATGGTGACATCGTAATCAGTTGTCTTTTGTTTTTTTCTCTTTAAATGTTCTACAAGTGTTATAGCCACAGAATACGTCTCTTCTCCAAAGGCACATCCTGCGCACCATATCCTGCGCACATTTTGATCTTGTTCCTTTTTTAGTTTGAAGATATCGGGGAATATTTCATGCTGCAATATTTCGAATACATATTGGTTTCTAAAAAAACGGCTTAACTTTATTGTGAGGTCATTGAGCAAGCGACTGTATTCTTGAGGCGTTTCTTTAAGCACATCCAGATAATCCCGGTAATTACCTGCTCCCGTGAAGCCCATCCTCCTTGCCAGCCGCCGCTTAATAGTGCTTTCCCTGTATTCGGAAAAGTTAACACCATGCATTTTGGATAATTTTTCCAGGATCAGTCTAAAATATTTCTCTTCGTTATTCATTCAACTAAAGCGCCTAACCCGGAGAAGCCGAAACAGAAAAAGTAAAAACTTATCACGAAAGCACGTACTGTTCTCAAGGCACAAGCCGCAAACTACGAAAGCACGAAAAACAAAATATTTCTCGTTCCCATGCTCTGCGTGGGAACGTGTAGTTGTAGGGTGGGCACCGCACACCAAAAATAAGCCATTCAACCTTTTCGGTGGGCAATGCCCACCCTACATTACTAATCCCTCAATCCCTTAATCCCTCAATCCCTTAATCCCTCAATCCCTTAATCCCTCAATCCCTCAATTCCCTAATCCCTCAATCCTTTTCATAACATGCGGCAACTGTTCAATAATGTTGTCAACATCCTCTGCTCTTAAATCAATAGTTGAGAGGGCGTGCTGTTGAGGCTGGGCTGCCCCAACAGATGGGCTTGATCCCGCCCCAAACATAGAGCAGATCATGTCTGCAACGTGTACAACCGAGACAACTTCCGAATTCTCTGCCGCCTGTTCAGGCATATGGTGGAATGAGATTGCCTCGACAAGGACCTGCGGCAGCCCCCACTCCATAGCTGCAATCCCTCCGATCTGTGTGTGATCATAACCCAGGATCTCATTTTCTGCCTCAAGAAAGGTTTTTGCCTCATTGACAACCCTGTCCATGACCAGATTGAAATTCTCAAAGGCATACTGGTCCAGGATTGACTTGCCGATGTCGTGAAGCAGGCCTGCCGTGTAAAAGACTCTGGGGTCTCTGAGTCTCTTTTGGTGGGCGATAAGCTCAGCCACCATTGCACAGCAAATTGAGTGTCTCGACAGGTCACCTTCTTGTGTGGAATAACCGGGTGGGGCCTTGTCATAAAGTTTGTACTTAGAGGCGGCAAGCACAATATCCTTTAGTGTATTTAGCCCTAAAAGGGCGGCCGCTCTCGATATGCTTTTAATCTTGTGCCTGAAGCCATGTTTGGCAGAGTTACACATCTTCAATACATTTGCGCAAATTGCCTGGTCCTTCAAGACATAATTCTCCAGGTCCACAGGGCCATATTCAGAAAACTCGAGCATTGATATCACCCTACGGGCCCTGTCCGGTACAGGCTTTAAGCTTTCGATTCTCGTCTTGAAGTCCTCCAACTCGATTTTTTTTAGTCTAAGAGGAAGGCCAATCCTGCTTAGCTTCTTTCCCATATACCTGATATCTGTTTTTCCGGTCCCTGGCTCGAGTGTGACCACCCTTCCAAGGCGCCCTCCGGTGGCCTTGCTTATAAGAGGTATTCCTTGCTTTATTAGTATTTCCTCGGCCATAGCAGAGTTTCTTCTCCCTATGTTCATATCCACGCTCAGTTTTTGATCTGTCAAAATGAGCGCTCCTCCGGCAATTTCAGCAACAATATTTTCCTTAGAGGCCCCGAGTTTCAGCATTTCTGAGATGAGCACTGGTATCCCCGTACTTGCATATCTGGCAGGGAAAAGAGTTTCTTTTTCTCTGGTGGCTTGAGGAAGAACTATGTGGACCAGGCCCCCGACAAGAGCATGCCGGTCAAAGAGGGAGACAGCAACACACGAACCCAGATATGCTTCAAGCACAGCCGACCCCGCAGTTGTTGCTTTGAATTCTCCGGGTGGAACGAGATAGGTTTCCATGCGCCAAATTTAACAGGGTGAAGTCCCTGGCCCAGTCCCTGGCCCAGACCGGGATTATAGGCTTGATAGCTTACAACAAGCTGAAGCGCCAGGGCGGGCTGAACCTGTGAATGCCTACATTCATTTGAATCACAGCATTTTCCATGCCAGAACAAAAGTACAAATGCCCAGAATGCGACGTTACTTTGGACAACAGTCTCTTGACACTAAGCAACGATTTGTTTATGGTCTCCGAAATTATGAAAACACCTTCCCCAGAATTCTTCGATAGAATAGAGACTTCCAGAAACCTGCCTACCCTTCCGCATATCCTTCTGAAGTTGATCCAGGCCTGCAATAGGGAACCAGACACGATTAAGGAGATATCTCAAATTATCAATAAAGACGCCTCCTTAAGCGCACGGCTTATGATGCTGGTCAATTCCGTTTATTATGACCTGCCGAATAGGGTGGCCAGTATTGACCAGGCCCTGTTACTTTTAGGCACTAATGCGGTCAGGAATATTGCTATTAGCGCGGCAATAAACCAGGCTTTTGACCAGGCTAAGGATAGTTTTAGTGTCCCAGGGTTGAAGCTGTTTTGGTGGCACTCCCTTATGTGTGCCACCCTGGCGAAGCTGATTGCCACAAAGACCTCTTACGGGGCCCCTGACGAGGCATTTTTATCGGGGCTTCTTCATGATATTGGAAAGTTAGTCTTGTGGGTAAATTTTCCAGAGGAATACGGTGAGAGTCCGGAGCCATACAGGAACAAGCCGGATTTGCTTTTGGCAGACGAAACAGGTTTGGAGGCTACCCACTCCGAGGTGGGGGCCTGGATGATCAATCAATGGAACCTCCAATCGTTTATTGCGGACGCGGTACGTTATCACCATGAACCACTAAGTAGAATTTTGGATGCGCTTCCCCTGGTAAAGATCGTATTTGTAGCCAATGCCCTCTGCTCAGGGGCTGTTGAAGACACTAATGCCAGGTTTAAGACAGCAGAAGAGGTTTTTGGGTTTCGTCGGCCTGAAGTGGAGGAACTGATATCGCTGGCCGAGGAAGAGGTGAAGCACGTAGCAGAATCACTGGAGATAGAGATTGAGCCCCGGGATGCCTCTAACAGATTAGTTTCCGGAAAAGATGCTGAAAAGGAAAAAGATCTGGTCCGTGCAGTCAGAGATATTTCGCTGCTTCATGGTACAGTTCAAAATTTGTTAGAAGCCCATGGTGAAGAGTCTATACTCAAGGTTGTCATGCAAGGTCTTCGGGTCTTGTTTGATGTTCACAGTGTGCTCTTTTTCCTGTATGACCAGGAAAGAGATGTCCTGGTTGGGAAAGGTGCTGAGGGATCCGGTCAATATCTCCTGATTAAGGAATTGGTCATTCCTGTCCAAGGAAAAAGGTCTCTTCTGGCAAGGTCTCTTTCTCAGAGAACACCTCTGGACTCTTTTGGCCATTTGACAGAAGTCGCTCTTAGCATTATAGACGACCAGATCATTCGCTTGATGGGAAAAGAAGGTATGCTGTGCCTTCCCATGGTGGCCCACAAGCAGTTTGTCGGTGTGATAGCCCTCGGTATGGATGAAGTGCAAGTTTCTAATTTGTCTAATGAGATAAATTTCTTGACCATGTTTATTAGCCAGGTAGCTTTAGCCGTGGATGCTGAGAATGTCAGACAGACTCAGGCAAGGTCAATTCAGTCTGAGCGCCTGATAGCTTCATCAGCCGTAGCCAGAAAAGTGGCCCACGAAGTGAGCAATCCCCTGGGTATCATAAAGAATTATCTCAAGATCCTTGGGCTTAAACTGGGTGAGGATAGCCCTGCTCAAGAAGAAATAGGAATAATCAATGAAGAAATCGATCGTGTTTCCACTATTGTTCGTGTGCTATCTGATTTTTCCGAACCCGGAGTGCAGCAAAAGGAACTTGTTGATATAAATACCCTGATATCGGACCTTATCAAAATTACCCATGAGTCTCTCCTGTTACAGTCCGGTATCAAGGCCCACCTTAACCTGGAACCTTCCTTGCCATCCGTTATGACGGACAAAAACGGTCTAAAACAGGTCTTCATCAACCTTATTAAGAATGCGGTTGAGGCAATGCCCGAGGGAGGGAATCTTTATATCAATACTCGACACGCCTCCAATGGCCCGGGGAATAAATTAAAAAGGGACGCAAAGGGGGATCGGGAATATGTGGAGGTCACCATAAGGGACGACGGACCGGGAATCCCTGATAGTGTAAAGTCGAGGCTGTTTGAGCCGTTCGTTAGTTCAAAGGGTGAGGGACATGCTGGATTGGGTTTGTCTATCGCCTATAGCATTATCAGGGAACTGAATGGAACTATGACCTGTGAAAGTAGCGAGACAAGGGGAACAACTTTTAGAATACTTTTGCCGATAGGGAAAAGGCAGCCCTTTTAGTATGTGGAGGTCGCAATGTCTTATGTGCCAAGGGTCTTGATAGTTGATGACGAGTCCCGCATGTGCGATAGCCTGGAGGTCTTGTTAAGGAACCAGGGCTATGAGACGCAAAAAAGCTACAGTGGGAAAGAGGCGATAGAATGTCTCGGCAGGGATAACTTTGATCTTGTTCTTCTGGACATTGTCATGCCGGACATGGATGGTCACCAGATTATGGACTATATGAATAGCCAAACTCCGGAGACCTTGGTCATTGTTATGACAGGGCACGCTTCTGTGGACTCAGCCATAGAATCCTTGAGGAAGGGGGCCTACGATTATCTTAGAAAACCCTTTGATTTTGAGCAACTCTTACAAAGGGTGAGAAATGCCCTTAATCAGACCAAGTTGAAGAAGGAACATGAACTTGTCAGCGGAAAGCTGGAGCTAACAGAAAGGAGATACCGGTATCTGGTCAATGCCTCACCAGACATAATTTATACCCTCGGTCACGAGGGAAAATTTACATTCATAAATGGTGCTGTCGAGTCTCTACTTGGCTACAGAGCTGACCAGTTGATTGGTAAACATTATGTCTCCATTCTCTTTGAAGACGACGTAGACAAAGCCAGATATCATTTCAACGAGAGGAGAACAGGCGCACGTGCCACTTCGGGTGTGGAATTAAGACTAAAATCTTCTGGGAACGGAAATACCCACGAGAGATGTTTCACGGTGGAATTAAAGGCCATGGGAATGTATGATAAACCTGTGGACCAGAAAGACAAAGAGTTTTTAGGGACTTATGGGGTGGCAAGAGATGTAACGGATCGCAAGCGCCTTGAAGCCCAATTGCTGCAAGCCCAGAAGATGGAGGCGATTGGAACCCTTGCTGGCGGCATTGCCCATGACTTCAACAACCTGCTTATGGGTATCCAGGGGCATACCTCTTTGATGTTTCTGGATATTGATGGTGACCATCCCCATTTTGAACACCTCAAGGGCACAGAGGATATGGTTAAAAGGGGAGCAGATCTGACCAGACAGCTTTTGGGTTTTGCCAGGGGCGGCAAGTACGAGATCAGAGTAACCGATCTAAACCAGCTCATCCAGAAGAGTTCCGAGATGTTTGGTCGCACCAAAAAGGAGATCAGCATACACAGGAAATATCAGCAAGACGTCTGGCCGGTAAAAGTAGACCGGGGGCAAATCGAGCAGGTGCTGTTAAACCTTTATTTGAATGCCTGGCAGGCCATGCCGGGAGGCGGGGACCTGTACATTCAAACGGAAAATGTCGCGCTTGATGAAAGGGATGTTGGCCCTTTTGGAGCAAAGCCTGGGAATTACGTGAAGGTATCTGTGACCGACACCGGCGTTGGCCTGGACGAAGAGACGCAACAGCGCATCTTTGAGCCCTTCTTTACCACCAGGCAGATGGGCCGCGGGACCGGCCTGGGACTGGCTTCTGCTTACGGTATCATCAAAAATCACGGTGGCATCATAAATATTTACAGTAAAAAGGGTGAGGGGGCCACCTTTAACATTTACCTGCCTGCGGCAGAAGCATTGATCAGTGAGCAACGTCCGGAAAAGAGAGAGAAAGAGATCCAGCAAGGACGCGAGACCATTCTTTTTATAGATGATGAGGATATGGTTATTGATGTGGGCCAGGAGATGCTAACAGCAATGGGCTATAAGGTCTTGTTGGCTAAAAGCGGCAAAGAAGCCATAGAGGTCTATAAGAAAAACAAGGACAAGATTGATATGGTCATCCTGGACATGGTCATGCCGAACATGGGTGGCGGTGATGTCTATGACACACTCAAGGAGACCAACCCAGAGATAAAGGTGCTCCTCTCAAGCGGATACAGCATAAGCGGCGAGGCGACCGAGATACTGGAGCGGGGTTGTGATGGCTTTATTCAGAAGCCCTTCCATATGAGACAGCTCTCTCAAGGTATAAGAAAGATCCTTGACGATTGACAGAACCGACCGGCTTTGCCTCTCCCCTTTTCTCTTCCTCTGTTTTACATGATCGTGAAAGATTTGGCCTGTCTTTGTGCGATTAAATCTTCAATGTGGGTCCGGCCCCTGCGATTTCGGCTGGGGCGTCCGGGAAATTTTGCTGGAAGTTCTTGATGAAATGAGCCGCCAGTTCTTTGGATCTGTCCCGGTATTCAGCCACGTTTCCCCAGGTCTTCCATGGTCTGAGCATGATCGGGTCCGGTATGCCGGAGCAACTTGTGATCATTTCAAGGCCAAGGTCTTCATGTCGTTCTGTCTGGGCGTGCTCCAGTTCCCCCCGGATGGCTGCAGCGATCATCTCCCGACTGTGAACGATATTGATTCTGTGACCTTTACCAAAGGGGCCTTCTGTCCAGCCGGTGTTCACGAGATAAACCCTGGTCTTATGCTCTCTGAGGCGCTTTCCTAAAAGTTCAGCATAGGTCAAGAGCTTCAGGGGCATGAAGGGGAGGCCAAAACATGGGGAAAAGGTCGCTATTGGTTCTTTGATTCCCACCTCGGTTCCTGCCAGCTTGCTCGTGTAACCGGACAGAAAATGATACATGGCCTGCTCCCGGGTGAGCCTGGAGATGGGCGGCATCACACCGGTGGCATCAGCCGTCAGGAAGAATATGCCTTTTGGATGTTCTCCCCCGCCTGTGAAACTCACATTCTCTATATACTTGCACGGATAGGCAGCCCTGGTATTTTCTGTGATTGAGGCGTCTTCAAGGTCCATGTCGCCGTCTTTCACCACCACATTTTCAGCTAAGGCACCGAATTTCCTCACGGCACTCCAGATATCGCGCTCTTTGACCCGGTCAAGTCTGATCAGTTTTGCATAACAGCCTCCTTCGAAGTTAAAGATACCGTACCGGGACCAGCCATGTTCATCATCGCCAATGAGCTTGCGGTGAGGGTCAGCCGAAAGGGACGTCTTGCCTGTGCCGGACAGCCCAAAGAAGAGAGCCACAGCCCCATCCTCCCCCTTGTTTGCGCCACAGTGCATGGGAAGCACATCCATGAAGGGGAGCAGGCAGTTGAGGAGGGCAAAAACGGCCTTTTTGGCCTCACCACAGTAACGTAGGCCGCCTGCGAAGACTATTTGATTCAACGAATCAATGATAGCGAATCCATTTGAATTGAGACCATATTTTTGGGGATCTCTAATCTTGAATTCTGGCGCAAAAAGGACATGGATCGGTTTGTTTGGGATATCTTTGGTGGTGGCCGGAAGGTCCCTGAATATGTTGTTGGCAAAGAGGGCATACGCAGGGGATTCAGTCACAAAGTATAACGGAAATCCGTACATGCGGTCAGCACAGACCAGGCGGTTTTGCAGGTACAAAACAGGTTGTGCGCTCAGGTACTTAGTGATTTGCTTATACAACTGACGTGCGACCTCTGGTTTGATCGGCAGATTGATGGGCTTTTTTGACTTGCCATCCTGGACTTCCCAATCAATATCATCATGGATTTCAGGATGGTCCACGATAAATCGATCCTGGGGGGACCTGCCCGTATACCTGGCACGACCATACTTCGGGTGGTCCTCCCTGGTCTTGATGACCAGCGTGCCCCTGCGACCCAGTTCCCCCTCGCCTTTTCTGACCGCGTGGGTGACAAGGCTGCCAATATCTAAATCAGCAAAAATCTTTCCCTTTGTCTCAATCCCGAGTTTTTTTATGTCAAATCGTCTTGTTTGCATGAGTCAGATTCTCCCTAGCTTACGATTTCACGTTAAATCTTAACACACGCAAGAGTCCGAGACAACCATCCCCTCACCCCTTTGCATGATTCTGCGTAACAGTTCAGCTATGTATTAGA
>JAGMBW010000196.1 GCA_023129535.1 Desulfobacterales bacterium | reverse complement strand
AAGAGATATTCTCGAATCAATGAGGAAAAAAGTTTGTTCCAATCCATGGTAAAAAAAGGGAGAGAGCGAGAGGGCCACGGTTTGTGTTCCAGGTCCTCAAACCACCTCAGGTCCACCGGCAGAAGATGGAGACTGTGTGGACGATAGGAGGCGCCCGAGAGCGGTTTGTTATAAAAAAGGACGATCTGATCGATTTCCTGCTGAGAGCGCCACGCCTCTATTTTCAGTACCATGTCCTGCACGATCGGTGTAATGGCAGCCACAGAGCCTGGCAGAAAAACGTGATCTTGAGCCGGCTGTCCGGCCTCTTCAAGGCGTGCAAGAACTCGCAGGCCCACGGCCAACAGTGTACGGTTTTCTGGCCTGACCCGGAGTTTATCCATTGCATTGGCCGCATATTGGGTAATCACTTCATTAAATTGTCCCACCATGCCCTGGTCCGAACCAAAGACAATGGCGCCAAGGCGTCCCTTTAACACAGGTTTGGCAATTCCGAGCCCCCTGGGTCTGCGTTTTAGAATGATCTGTAGACCCATCTCAACCGTTCGGTTATATTCGCCAAGCGATTCTACCGCCTTCTCGTACTGCCGGATACTCACAGCAGCAAGGGCCTTCATTGTCTTCACGACAGAGTGCAAATCTTCTGCACTTTTAATCTTCCGTTTCAGCGACTCAATCGTTTGCATGATCCGTTGGGGAAAGTGAGCTAAAGTGAACTAAAGTGAGCTAAAGTGCCTAAAGTTAAAGACAGTTAGGGACTTAGGAATTGCGAACTAAAGAGGGTTTGATTGACTCCAATCCCTCAATCCCTCAATCCCTTAATTCCTCAATTGCCAATGCTCGCATTCAACTTTAGCTCACTTTAGCTCACTTTAGGCACTTTAGTTCACTTGCTTTTCTTTCTCAATGGCTTTCCGCGCAGTGCCGACAAGAGCCTCGCGATCCTCACCGTTGAGCGTATCTCCAGATTGGATACGCGTGCAAAAATCGGGCAGTTCTTCGCTAACCGCCTTGCGTATGACCTGCTCGGCTCCAGCGATCTCATCCAGGGGAAGCTGATCAAGAATGCCCTCTGTCACAGTTAAAAGAACAGCAATCTGCTCGGGAACCGATATGGGTTGATATTGTGGCTGTTTGAGAATTTCTCGGACGCGGCGGCCGTGTTCCAGAGTTTTGCGTGTTTCCTCATCAAGGCGCGTCCCAAAACGCGAAAAAGTTTCCAGTTCCTCGAACTGCGAGTACGAAAGGCGCAGATCGCCAGCAACGGTGCGATATGCGGCAAGTTGTGTTTTTCCACCCACACGAGACACCGACTTCCCAACGTCCACGGCGGGGAGCACTCCTTTTTGAAACAGATCAGGGGAAAGATAGATCTGGCCGTCAGTGATGGAGATGATGTTTGTGGGAATGTATGCTGATATGTTTTGAGCCTGTGTCTCCACAATAGGCATTGCGCTCAAAGAGCCACCCCCGTGCTCTTCTCGGAGATGGGTGGCGCGTTCAAGGAGTCGGGAATGGATATAGAATATGTCGCCCGGAAAGGCTTCCCTGCCGGGCGGGCGACGCAGCAGAAGTGAAAGTTCCCGATATGCCTGGGCGTGGCGCGTCAAATCGTCGTACACGATCAACACGTCCAGTCCCTGTTCCATGAAATACTCTGCCATGGTGGTCGCCGCATACGGTGCTATGAACTGCAATCCGGGGGGCTGTTCCCCTTGAGCCACCACGACGATACAGTAGGCCATCGCACCGTATTTCCGCAGATCGTCAATGAGCTTTGCCACAGACGAACTTCGCTGCCCGATGGCACAATAGACACAAAGCACATCTTTATCTTGCTGGTTGATGATCGTATCGAGCGCGATGGCGGTCTTGCCGGTTTGTCGGTCGCCGAGGATGAGTTCCCGCTGGCCCCGACCGATGGGAATCAGGGCGTCCACCACCTTGAGCCCCGTCTGAAGGGGCACTGTCACAGGGTCGCGATCCATGATTTCAGGCGCTTCCCGTTCGACAGGACGTCGCTCTGAAGTGCTCACCGGACCAAGGTTGTCCAGGGGACGCCCCATAGGGTCTAAGACACGGCCGATCAGGCCATCACCCACCGGCACTTCCAGGACCCGTCCCGTTCGTCGTACTTCGGAGCCAGCCTTGAGCATCGGACTTTCGCCAAGCAGAATGACACCTACCTCCGAAGGATCCACATTGACAACCATGCCCAAAACGTCTCCGGGAAAACGGACAAGCTCCTCCGATTTCACGCCAGGCAAGCCTCTTAGCCGTGCGATTCCTTGACCAATATAGTTCACCGTGCCGACCTCCCGGCCCTTCGGCTCAGCTCTGTGGCCCTCTAACACGGCATCAAACGCCGTGAAGGTATCATCCAGAAAAGATTTCAGTGCTGCATTTTCTTCCATTCCCTAATTCCCTAATTCCTTAATCCCTCAATTCCTTAATCCCTCAATCCCTCAATTCCTTAATTCCTCAATCCCTCAATTCCTTAATTCCTCAATCCCTCAATTCCTCAATCCGTCAATCCGTCGATTCAATTCTCTTTCCCTCAAGCGCTTCGACCACCGCCTCTTCCAAAGTGTCCACATAGTCCTCCAGGCTCCACGCAATCTTGCGTCCATGCACCTTCAATTCAATGCCACAGATAAGGTCCGATGAAATCTCAAGCTGCAAATCAACAGGATCGGTCCCCTGATTCTGCAAAACCGCTGCAATTTCTCTGGCCATATCCTGTGGGATTTCAAAAGCGCTCCGCAGGTTGATTTTTCGCCCCGATTTCCGAATCGATTCCTTAAGTGCTGTACGTTCCTGATCGTCCAGATTCCGAAGACGTTCGATGAACACACGGATGATGTGACGCTCTAAATCCACGTTTGCCAAGTCCTTGAGGACCCTGCGGGCAATGGCGCAAGTCTGCTTGCCGGCGCGCTGGCGAAGGTTCTGAAGAAACGCCGCTTTTTCCCGCTGGATTGCCTCGTGCCACCTGGCCCGGATGGCATCAACCTCGTTGCGTGCCTCGTTTATGAACTCTTTTCGGCGAGCTTCTGCTTCTTCCTTGATCCGAGAGAGCTTCTCTTCACGCTGGTTATCAAGGTCCCTATTTTTTTTCTGATAGAGTGCCATCTCCTGCTGAGCTTCATCTTTCTTCTTCTGGCCCTCTTCCAGCCGGAGAGCGATCCTCTTTTCTCGTTGGTCCATGGCTCTGATAATTGGACCGTAAAGAAAACGCTTGAGCAGGTAGACAAGCACCAGGAAATTGATGACCTGGGCGGTCACTGTAAACCAATCAATAAGCACGGGTTATCCTCCAGCTTTTGACACCACGTGTTCCCAGAACGGATTGGCAAAAATCAGAATCATGGCCACCACGAAGCAGTAAATGGCCGTAGACTCCACCATAGCCAACCCCACAAACAGGGTTCGTGTAATGGTATTCGCTTCATCCGGCTGTTGGGCAATGGAGCTCAATGCCTGGGCCAATGCCCGCCCTTCCCCCAGTGCGGGAGCGACCGAACCTATAGCAATGGTCAGTCCCGAAGCAATAACCGACATCATTCCGATGAGACCCACGTTATCCATCTTTCCAAGCTCCTTTCTCACGTTGCTGGTTGGCCTGTCCTTCCCGGCGATGGGCGCGAGTTGCGGCAGTGATATATACCATGGCCAGGATTGCAAAGATATACGCCTGGATCAACCCGATCAAGAGTCCCAAGGCCTGCATAATTAGGGGAAAAATAAGAGGTGCAATGGCAAGCAGGATGGCGGCGATCATGGTGCCGCTCATCACGTTTCCAAAAAGCCGAACTGCCAGTGCGAGGGTGCGCGACAACTCCCCCATGATATTGAATGGCAACATGAACACCGAAGGCTTGATGTACTGCTTAAAATAACTGGTGAAGCCCTGTTGGGTAATCCCGTATAACGGAATCGCGACGAATACACAGATGGCGAGTGCACCTGTTGTGGAAAGAGAGCCGGTTGGCGGGTGATAGCCAGGAACGATGCTCAAAAGGTTCGATACCGCAATAAACAAAAAGAGCGTACCCACAAAAGGGAGGTATCGGCCCGGAACCTGACCACTGATCTCGCCGATCTCATGTCTCATACCATTTACCAGAATCTCAATGAAGTTCTGCCAGCGAGACAGCCGCGTTTCCGCCGAAAGCCGTCGAGTGACCAGATAGGAGCCAAGAACCATGAGGGCCATCACGCCCCAGGTAAAAAGAATCGTTGCATTCAGGGAAACAGGCCCCCATTGAAAGAAAATCATTGTGTCAGGACTTATACGCATTTTTGTACCTCAAAAGCGCAGAGCGCAGAGGGCAGAGCGCATAGCGCATAGCCCAAACTCCAGTAATACTTGATCATGCTCCGTGCTCCATGCTCCATGCTCCATGCTCAGTGCTCCATGCCCCATGCTCCATGCGCTATGCCCTTGTTTTACCAGGTCCCCAGAGACGGACAAGGACGACCCGGGTCCCTAAAAAGGCCAAAAGGCAAACCAACAGTCGTTCCCAGCGGGGGCCCATGACGAGATAAAACCCGAACAGAACCACCCCTAAGCGCCCGAAGAAACTCAACAGGCTCAAAAGAGCAGGCCGTCGCGCCGTGGGAAGCCGCCGCACCGTCAACCACAAGCCACCAAAGTAAAATACCCCCAGTCCAATGCCTGCTGTGAACGCTATTGCGATTTGAGAAATCGAGCTCGTCAAGATTGTCTCTCTACGATAAATCCGGCCCTTTGATCCACTTATAATGCTTGAGCAGATCAACGATGGTGAGGTCAGCTACAATCCTTTTCTCGTCGTCGAGGATGGGGATCTCCTTGACGTTGTTGTTGATCATGCGCTGGAGCACGTCTTCCACGTCCTCGGACACCACGGTAAACATCGGTTCTCTCTGCATGAAATCCCCGGCTGTTTCTGAGATAGCCATGCTTACGAGACTTCGAGCATCGATTGATGGATCATGGTACAGGAAAAATACGTGCCTGACCAGATTTCCCAAGGAAATGACGCCTCTAAGTTTCCCCTCGGAATCGACGACATAAAGGATATGGGAGTGATGCGACTGAACAAAAGCATCGACGATTTCACTGACAGTAGCTTGCCTGGATACCACCGGGGGCTTGCGCTGTTTGAGTTCCTCCAATAGATCGGCAATTTTGCCAAGGCCTCTTTTCTCCTGTGTCCCTGCCATGTTGTCTCCTCTTATCGTAAATTCTCAATAATGTGTGTTTGTCTCGTCCCTCGTTGCTCCGGCAACACGGTTGCCTCGATCCATAAAACCTTTTGGAGCAAGGTAACCATAACCAGCGCCAGTCCGCATCGCGTTCTTGCTGCCGGAGAGTTCTGGTCACTTTGATTCCTCATGGGGTATTTCGCCTGCCTTTTTCAAAGCGAACTTTGTAAGAACCGGGCCGACGATCTCAAAAAAATACAGGTCGTAGTGATCGTAGTCAGTACTGCAGCCCCGATTGTAGAGGCGTGGGGCAGGTTGTACTGGGCATCGAGCTGAGCAAACTCGTGTTTGGCAATCAGCGACAGACCGATCGCCACCCCTGCTTGGGAAAGAATTCCCATACTCAAGTATTTCTTAACCTTCTCCTCGACGGGACCAAATAAACCCCCAAGACGAACGCCTCCGATTTTTCCCGCTGATCGCCCCAGTATGTAAACTACTCCGAGACTTCCCAAAGCCGGAATGGCTGACAACTTCAGGTTTGCTCCAGCAAGACAGAAGACAGACCTCGTAAAATCGGCACATAGAAAGGCCGATTTACGAGACATTTTTCATAA
>JAGMBW010000195.1 GCA_023129535.1 Desulfobacterales bacterium | reverse complement strand
TCATTATTTGATTATTTAAGGACGTTATATAATAAAAAATAATTGGCTTTTAAACAAATTATATTCGTGCTAAGAAAAAAATGAATAAATTTGAAAGCTTCGGCGAAAGAGCCCGATTAACGACGTTGAGGCACCGGACCTCGAGAGGGACAATCCTGGGCCTCTCACTGAATTTTTAACCTGGATAAGGGATGATTGGTGATCACCTTCGTGTGATATACCGGATAAATGTAACGATTAGGTAGAAAATTCGCTCAAAGTGAGAGATTCGCCGAGAAAAAGCCCATAAATGGGATTAGTAGTTTTGTATCCAAAATAACCCATGCCTCATAACCATCTGTTTTTACATTAATAAAAATTTATTCATTTTTTTCTTTACATCGCCATTATAGGATGTCCCTTATGTTGTGAGTTTTTCTAACCCATTGAAAAAACAAATGGATACTAACCAAAAACTGATGCGTCGAGATTTGCTATAATAACAAAGAGTTACGGAAAGCCCGCAACATAACTTAAAATGACTCGTAACATAATAATGTAGTTATCTTAAACGTATCCACCAACGGCAAATCCTCGAAATTTGCGTACGTTTGAATGCAAGGGCCACCATGGCTTTTTCATAAAATCCTCTTATGTAAAGGCTCTGAAGGTTGATAAACAAAACTTTGAGATACTTGTAGTACTCCAATAATTAAAAAATACACCATGACTAAAGGAATTAAAAGAACTAAATGGAATAAGAGGAATTAAAAGGATCTTTAAAGCCTAAAACTGACAACATAACTAAACTGACAACATAATGACCCCTCTTTATGTGTCATTTCTTTGACACCCTCTTTATGTGTCATTTCTAAGTCATGCCGATTGGGACAACACAGTTTCAGTTTTGGGTGTCAGGACTTGAGATTTGACACCATTTCCTTCTTGATTACATAATTAGTGCCTGAACGAAAACTACCCAAACCTGTCATTTCGAGCAAAGCGAGAAATCTTATCCTACTGAAAATACAGGTGTTAAAGATTTCTCCCTGCGGTCGAAATGACAAAAAGAGGGATTTTCGTTCAGGCACTAATTATATTGACAAATAATATTGGTGTAATCTGTGTAGAATTTAAGCAATTAGTTGCTCACTGGAGCGCTATACATTTTCTTTGGGTTTTTTGTTCTGATGCTTGTCTCATTTTTTGTGGCACAGGAATTGCTTCACCAGTAGGAGGCTATCCGAGAGTGTGTCTTCATGTGATTTCGATCGAAGGGTGTCATTTCGAGCGAAGGTCGTCATTTCACTGAGCGGCGTCTTTGGACCCATCAGACGTCGGCAGGCGGGAATGACACATTGTGCGAATCGGATTTTTTACCGGTTCATGTCAATTGAAAGGAGGCAGAAAGCTATGAACTTGAGAGCAAGGCTTGGAAATGGAATGGGGATTGCTCGGAACAACAAAGGCTTCACCCTGATCGAGATGGCGATCGTCTTAATCATCATCGGCATCATCCTTGGGGCGGTGGTGAAAGGCAAAGACCTGATTAGGGGTGCGGAACAGAAGAAGATATACAGTAAGTTTATCAATAGTTGGCGAACCAGTTATTTGAGCTTTTACGATCGAACGGGAAAGATCTTAGGGGATACTGACGATGCGTCAGGGGGGCCGGGGCAGGACGGCGAAGCGGATGGTGCCACATGCTCGGAACTGGTCGATGGTAGCCCCGCCTCACCTCCTGAGTTTTACGGTTTGACTCAGGTAGGTCTTGCACCTCCGAATACAAACGCTTATACACCTGACAAAAACTGCAAGTATAGGTACACAGACAGCTGTGGCGGGGTTCATAAGGTTACCGTAACGTTTGACTATGATGATACTGATGAATACAATTACATGGATATCACATACATACCAAATGAACTCGCGATGGCTCTTGATACAATAATTGACGGCGAGGCCGATGGGCAAAGTGGCGATTTCTTGCATGGCGACGGGACAACTTATTGGGGAACTTCACCTTGTGCTATTGCAACTAACAGGGGCCGCTGGAAGATGCAATTCTGATTAGGATAAGCAGTAGGCAGGCTTTTTGGTGAGCAATGCCCATCCTACGAGTTCTCAGTGTTCACGTATTGGGTGCGTTAAGGGACTAAACCTGACAAGTGGATTCCCGCCTGCGCAGGAATGACGGAAAGGGGTGCGGGAATGACGGAAACGGCAGCGAAATACCTCCCCTCTTGTCATTCCTGCGCAGGCAGGAATCCAGCTTCGTAGGTGGGGTTGAGGGACGACTCGAAGTGTAATGTTTTGGCGCAAGGTTGCGCCTGACGGCTTGAAAACATTACACTACGTGTCAAGCCAGCAGGCGCAACCCTGCGCTAAACCCAACAACGAGAAGATTGTACAATGTCACATTTATGTTGCGTTTTTCAACTCCACCTATGATCTGGATGCCCGCCTACGCGGGCATGACGGGGAATTAGGTACATTGGTCATTCCCGCGAAGCTTGTGCTCGACTCCGATCGGGGAGCGGGAATCCAGGTGCCTTACCCGGAGTTACTGAGAACTTACCTGTGTTCAACAGAAGAGACTGAATAGCATGAAAAAATATCTTATTTCAGGAGTGCTAATAATCTTCTTTTCTGTTTCATCTTATTTTTTCCTGAACACATACCACAGGTATGCCCTGAATCAGGAGAGATTAAGGGTAACTAACAGGGAGGCACGGCTGGTAAAGGAGTATCAGCAGGAGATGAAACGCAAGGAACGTATTCTTGCACAGGTAGACACTTTTGTCATCCGTGCGAAAGCTTTTGGCATCGAAAAAAATAGATGGGCTTACTATAACGTGAACATTCAGGAAGCGGTTTCGTTTCCAGAACTTGACGGGATACTGACCCAGACCGTTAATACATCATCATATTATTTCAAGTCCGTCGCATTTTACGCCAAAAGGGCTCTTGAACCCGGTTCGGGCGCAGCGGCAAAGCAGCCCCGCACCATCTCTGCGAGCTCTCCGGAGACGAAAAAGGGTGATATCCTTTTAACCCTCAGAGGGGCATTTGTGGTTAAGCAATAATATGCCTTCAAAACAAATTGTCATTGAACTTGACGGAACAACTTACGCCTTTTCAGATAACAGGCTTAAACTCGTTAGAGATTTCAAAGACGTCAAGGGGAATAAGTGGCTCGTTTCTGACATGCAGCAAGCTATTTCCAGGACTATGACCGTCGAGGCCCCTGGCAAATATGCGGACGTCATGGTGCGAAAAAGATTGCAGGAGTCTGGTGAATTTGACGAACCTGTTGCTGTTGTTAGCCACTGGAAGAAAAAGAAGGGTAAAAATACGACAGATATTTTTTTTACCGCCCTTCCCACACGCCTGTATTTCCAGTATCTGGATCAAATCAAAGAAGATGAAGACGTTATCTTGCTCTTTCCCCTTTTTTCCGTGCTTTTCGGCCTCCTTAGACACATGCGGACAAAAACACCAGTAGCTATCGTATTCCAGCACAACCGTTTTGCGGATTTGATTATTGGCACGGCAAAAAGAATCTTCTACGCAACCCGCTGTGTGGCATTCGATAGCAGCGAAGAACAAATTGCCCGGCTCTGGAATATGGTCAGGGCAGATATTAAGAACAATGAGACGGAAAACCGGATTAAGGTGGATAAAGTCTTCCTTCTTACCTGGATAAACAGCGCACCGGCGCCTGTTTGGCCGGAGGAGGCGGGAGGTGAATTCTATTGCATGGAGGAAGAAAGGATATCGTTTAATGGTGAAAGTCATGACGTTTCGTTTTTAAATGCAGTGCAGATGCTTTCTGGCACCAGGGCAATCTCTCCCCGTATGGAGAAAATATTTTATTACAGTCGGAAAGCACTCCCTTACCTGAACACCCTTTTATTTGTAGCAATGCTTTTGTTTGTAGCAGGACACTTCTGGTTCGATGGCAGGGCAAATCTGCTTGAAACAGAGATTAAGGCAGTAAACGCTGAGATTACGAGGGTGCAACAAGAGGCTCCATTGCGGGAGGTGCCGTATAAAGAAACCTTAGCCTTTGCAAAAGAGCTCGCCTGTTATCGGGAAGCTCCATCTTACGAGAGGCTAATTAACGAGATATCGGAAAACCTTCAGGAGGATATGGTTGTAGACGTTTTGAAGGTAGATTATGCAAAAGATGCGGTCAATATCGAAATCTTTGGAAATGTGAAAGCCGCATTTGAGGTGGCTTACAGGGGGTATCAAAGGTTTGAGAATGGATTGAGACGAAGAGGCTACACTGTGGTCAAAAGTCAGTTTGATACGAAAATACAGCAATCAAAATTTCTTATTAAGTTGAGGAAAAAGATTTAGGCAGTTACAAAGATTCTATGAAAAGAAAATATTATGGATTCCTGGGACTTATGCTAATTATGGCCTGTGTGGCAGGGGTGGCTGTCTATGCCTTCAAGGGCTTTGAAAAAATGGCGGGTAAGCGTCGCACATTGAAATTCAGACCGCCCCCTGTTACTCTTTCTGTTCCAAGCCAGGACGAGATGCGGGAAATACGAAAGTTAGAGCATGAAATGCCAGTGGTCGCTTATCCGTCGGGTTCGGAAATCTCTGCCGTCAACCTTTCTCTGTTTGGTTACCAGCCGGTCAAAGAGAGGACATATCGCCGGGTGGAAAAAAGGCTAATCTTACCTCCACAGATGCGCTATTCCGTAAGCCTTGCATTTTCCGCCAAAACAAAGCGTTTTTGTGTTATTGACGGCAATTTTTACCAGGAAGGCGCTGCACTTCCGGACGGCGGCAAGATCGTGAAGATAGAACCGAGGAGGGTCTTGATCAGAAAAGACAGATTCAAGTGCTGGGTGCCTGTTGGGAAGAAAACAAGAGAAGATCAAGTTCAACGGACAACGCTCAACGAAAGCCAGGATCATGAAGCATAATAACTTAATAATATTGCTGTTATTGACAGGAGTCATTTATATTTCAGGCTGTGCGGTTGGCCCGGCGTCTCTTCTGGAACCCAAACAGGCGCCTCCCCATTCCATTCCTGAAAAAATAGAGGCTGAATCGGATGCATTGAAGGCGGTCCAGAAAGAGATGAAAACACGGCTGGAAAAAAAAGGTGGCAGGCAAGTTGGTATCAAACCAGTGATGCCTAAATATAACCCCTTAGAGGATCAGATTGTTTCATTTTCGATGATCGATGAAGACCTCAGACTGGTTCTTTATTCGCTGGCACAGGCAGTGGGGATGAACATCATCATCGACCCCAGCCTCCGTGAGGAAAAACGGATGGTGACCCTTAATTTCGACAAGGTTTCTGCGGCAACAGTCCTTGAAGAAATTGGCAATACTTTTGACCTCCATTATGAAGTTGATGGCAATGTTATCCGCATAAAGCCCTTTCAGGAACGGATCTTCAAGTTGAATTTCTTAGACATAAAGGTGAATACGAAATTTGACGTAGGTGGTGATGTGCTGGGAGCTGGAGAAGAATCTTCTATCAGCGGGCTTGCCGGTACATTCCAGGTTACTGGCACCGGAGCCCAAAAGGGGAATGCTTACGATGTGGTAGATGATATGATAAGAAAGGTGCTTTCCAAGAGAGGAAAATATTCGCTCAACAGGTTATCCGGGAGTCTATATGTGAAAGATACTCCTGCCGTTATTCGATCAGTTTCAAAACTCATAAACCATCTCAAGGATATGCTCTCAAGGCAGATACGGATTGAGGCGAGAATTATTGAGGTCATCCTTTCAGATGAGCACTCATATGGCATTGACTGGGATGTGTTGAGGAAGGAAACCAAGACGGCAACAAAGGTCACTTCTGCCTCGTGGACAGTTGGAGAGGGTCTGGTTCTAACGGGTGTTCACAGAGCCTTCACGATTAACAGCGTGGTCAACGCCCTGAACACTTTCGGAGATACAAGGATAATTTCCAACCCGAACATACGTTGCAAGCACGGCCAGCCTGCTATTATAAGTGTTGGAACTTCTATCAAGTACATGGAAGAAAAAACAACATCCGGGGAGGCAACAGACATTTATGGCAGAACTACAGGGATCGAGGTAGACATAGAAACAAGTTCTGTGTTCGATGGAGTTATTCTTGGAGTGATTCCTTTCATTCAAGAAGATGGGAAAATTACGCTTCTTATCAATCCGATAAAGAGCGATGTGGATAGATCGAGTATTATACCGGAAGATGTCGGCGGCGGGGATAAGATTTCTCTTCCCAGGGTCAACGTAAAGGAAATGAACACTACAATTGACATTAACAATGGAGACGTAGTTATCCTCGGCGGATTGATTGATAAGCGTCGACAAGGGAAAAAAAGTGGCGTCCCCTTTTTTTCCGCCATTCCCCTGCTCGGATATTTGTTCAAGTATGACTCCATGATAGACGAAACCCGGGAACTCGTTGTTGTTCTGACTGTCACGGTGATATGAGAAGACGTCAACCGTTGACCGTTCACCGTTCACGGACAGTCAACGGTCAACCCACGCTTCGTGAAGCATGAGCGTTATATTCAAGACACTAAAAAAGCTACGAAGATCTTCGAGTGAACTGGAACAGAAGAAAGCAAAGGCGAAAAGACCTTACAATATTTACTCATTTCGTAGAATGCTGTTTTCGCCTGCTGGTGTTATTCTGCTCGCGTTTTTTTTCTTTCTTTCTGGTATGGGTGCCCTCTACGGTGTTCGCTATCTTCAGACCTATTTTGCCCAGAGGGCCAAAAAGACCGTCATGGTAGCCGGACAAAGGGAAAGGCCTCCAAAGCCTATCAAGGTGCCTATCAAGGTGCCTGTCAAAAAAGGAAAAGTGATTGTCGCAAAAAAAGAAGCTGTCATCCAACAGCCTGTACCGCCAGCCCCCCCGGCCTACACTCCTGTCAAAGCGGTCAGGCCTGGACGGATTCTCACATACCCCCCGCCGGCGAGAAAACCTCCCCCTTCTAAACTTAGCCCCTCTCGTCCTGAGCAACCCTTGAGACCGCGGTATTTACCACCTGGATCTGAAAGGAAAATTGGAAGGCCATCGAAAAAAGAAATAGCCACTGCAGCACCTTCGGCTCTTTCTCCGGTTGCTGCGCCTTCACAACGTGGGCCCGTGCTGGCTGCCGGTCCAAGTGTTACAGTTGAAGAGCGAGACGAGGACATAAGGGAAGCGTTAAAGGCAAAAAAGCTGGCTAAAAAACCGACATCTGTGCCATTAGTATTAGCGCCAGAGGAGTTGCCGGTGGTTCGGCCCCCCGAGGAAAAGGCGGAACGTGTTTTGAAACGCAAGAAGTCGGCGATGACAAAGGGTGAAGAAATTTTTCGCAACAATGTAGAAAAGGGAGCGAAGATCGGGCATTTGGTTTCCAGGCTGGAAAGATCGCTAATCACCGGCGACCGTAAGCGGGCAGATGCCCTGATTGATGAGTTATCCTTGCTGAAAGGGGAGGATAATCATTACGTACTGAAGTTGAGAGCGTACTGGTTCATGCGGCAGGAAGACTACGATAAAGCTGCAGAACTTTTGGGCAGGGTCCTGAAAAAAAACGAAGATGATCTTGAAGCAGGTATTAACATCGCGATCATCGAAAACAGAACCAATGAAACAGCCAAAGCCAGAAAGAGGTTGGCGAGACTCAGAGACATCTATCAGGAAAATACATTGGTGCGAGACCTGCTTCAAAGAATGAGAGATGTTGATGGTGAATGGTGAATGGTGAACGGATATCAGGGAGGACAGCGGACAGGATAGCGTCTATTGTAATCTACACAGGATTCTCTCTTTTGGTATTGTGGGTGGGCATGAAGCTCATCAATTACGTTCTTGTGACAAGGTTTTATGAAGGTTACATTGTAGGATGGAAGATTGGTTTGCGTCAGTACAACAGCAAGGCAGCCAACTGGCCTCACTTCTCGGGGGGCAACCACGTCCAGTACATGAATAGCCTTGTCCGGTTGATGCAAGAAAAAGGCACCCCACCTCCTCTTTCTAATACAGGGCATAGCTATGTCTATCATCTGAAGCGATTGAGATTTCCCGCAGAATACATCTTCCTTCTCTGTTTTCCTGACCGAATAGTTCTTTATGGCATGTCTGATAAGACGTTTATACGGATGGACAAGCTTATTGATCGTGAATTAGACTGTGAAAAAGGACTCTTTACCGGCACGCCGAGCAAAGACGGCACGACTTACATAGGGGTATTGCGGTTATGAAAACGGAACAATTAAATGAAGAATCGAAATGGCTGGACTATTTTGGTTTAAAATACAATCCATTCCCCGTGGCTCCTGATACATATGGTTTTTACCTGACTGAAAATGTAAACCGCATATTGGCAGAGATCGTCCACGGAGTGCTTACCCGAAAGGGTTTCATGGTCTTTACAGGTGAGATAGGGCTCGGAAAGACAACGATCAGTCGAAAGTTGATGAGTATTCTTGAGGAAAAAAGGATCGAGACATCTCTTGTCTTTCATACGTTTTATCAGGAAGCGGAACTGTTAAGAGAGATAAACCGGGATTTTGGCTTGCATGTAGACAGCCTTGTCCTTAGCGATCAGATGAAGATTCTCAACAATTTTTTGCTAAGTGAAAACCGCAAGGGCGGAAACTGCGCAATCATTATTGATGACGCACAAAACCTGGACCATAAGAGTCTTGAACTTATCCGAATGCTTTCAAACTTAGAAGCGGATAGGGAAAAGCTGGTGCAGATTTTACTTATTGGGCAGCCAGAATTTATGGATAAGCTTAACGCACCCAAACTGCGGCAACTCAAAAGCAGAATTATGATCAGGGAAGAGGCAATGCCTCTGAATGAAGAGGAGCTGAGAAGCTACGTACTGTTCAAACTGAATGTAGCCGGCAACACTGGAATAACCACCATCACAAAAAATGCTATAAAGAGAATATATAAGCTTACCGGAGGCAACTTCAGGCAGGTCAACACACTAATGGAAAGATGCCTTTACGTGGCATTCCTCCACGACAGCACAAATATCACCCGTCAGATCGCAAATGAGGCCCAAAGAGATCTGTCCCCAGAGGAAACTGCGAGTCTCAGACGGGGATTATTGTGGGGGCTGCTTGCCACACTGGCGCTCTATCTTGTTGCCGGCGTCCTTTACCCGGGAATATTCTACAAATTTCCGTGGCGAAGAGAGGAAGCTCACGTGAGTATACCTGTCTTCAAGGATAAGATATACAACGAAGGCGTGTTGTCAGATAAAGTCAGGGCAATTGACAAAAAAGGGACTGCCGTTGCCCCAAACCCCATTCCGCACGCGGTTGCCTATTTTCTGGCAGCGTATAATTTAGCTGATTTTGAGAAAGCCTTTTTTGATGCCCTTGAGAAGAACCGGCTCGGCGAGGTGGCCGGGACTATACTTGAACAGACAGGCTATCAAATGGTCCAATTAGATCAAGTGCCGGACGATATACGAGCCCGGTATGCCATTTTGAGTCTTTCTTCAGGTGATGATGGAAATGAAAGGTATGTACTTTTCTGGAAACCTCAAGTCAGGGTGACAAAATTTTACCTGGGCTATCGAGGAAAAGAGATTATGAGCCTGGAAAGACTCCTGGCCGGGATCGATTTGTATCATCACAAGCCGGACGGGGTTGTTGGAAGAGGGGTGATGAGGGCAGTTATTCATTTTCAAGAGATGAGTGGTCTTACAATAACCGGTTTTCCGGATGAGACAACGATCTTTCTGTTGTGTCACGCGGCGGGGGCAGTAGGCAGTAGGGTGTAGGGAGTAAGGAGCGGGGAGCAGGGAGCAGGGAGGTGAGATGCTAACCGTTGTCCGTTCACCGTTAACCGTAACTTCTCAATAACTTCGGGTAATTCCTTGTTGCTTATATTTACTGTCATTGCGAGGAGCGGAGCGACGTGGCAATCTCATGGGCTGGAGCCCGCCCTGGCGCGACGTGCTTGAATTAATCTGCCAAGCTTATGATCCTGGTCTGGGCCAGGGATTGCTTCGCTCCGCTCGCAATGACAAGAACCCGAACTTATTGAGAAGTAACCGTTAACCGACCGAAACGGGACAACGGACAACGGTCAACGGAGAACGGATAACGGACAACGGATAACAGAAACAGGTGACGGTTGAAAATGGGCAATAAAATAAAAAGAAAGCCTTTAGGTGAACTATTAAAAGAAAAAGACATTATCAAGAATGAGCATATAAAATTTGCCATCCAGGAGCAGAAGATCACAAAGGAAAAGATGGGTGAGATTCTTGTCCGGTTATGCTTCATAACGGAATATGACGTTGTAAGCACCCTTGCTGAACAAGAAGGGATTCCATATCTTGATGTAGACCAGGTCCTGCCCCAGAAGGATGTGCTCAAGTTGTTCAATAAGGGTCTTTGTCTAAATAATGTTTTCCTTCCACTTCGTCTCACAAATGGATCGATTGAGGTTGCTTCGCCATTTGCAGCGGATGAAAGACTGGGCCACTTGATATCCCGGCACACAGGGCTGAGGCCTAAGTTTTATTTTGCCGAAAAGATGAAGGTCCTCAATGCCGTAAATAAGCTGTACTACTTCGTTGAAAATCCGATTGAGAAACTGATTGAGACTGAAATCAGGTTGCTGTCTCAGGATGTGGAGATGGCAAGAGGCATGGATACCCTGATCCGATATCTCCTTCACTTAGCGGTCAAAATGCGGGCAACAGATATCCATATCCGGCCCATGGAGAAATCCACAAATATTTCATTCCGCATTGACGGGGTCATGACCTCAGTATTATCCCTGCCGGCGGATTTTAACAGGATTATTTCCAGCTTCAAGATGAAAGCCGATATGGATATTGCCGAACAGAGACTTCCCCAGGATGGGCGCTTTTCTGCCACTATCTTGAACAGCGGTTATGACTTCAGGGCTTCTACTATTGTTTCTCCGTACGGGGAAAACATGGTCCTCAGAATTCTGCCAATGGAAAGCGCCCTTATGGGGATGGGCCAGCTCGGGTTCTTTGCGGAAGATATCGAAAAAGTGGAGGAAATGTTTAATGAACCTTTTGGTATTGTGCTCCTTACCGGTCCCACTGGTTCAGGTAAATCGACTACCCTTTACGCCGGTATCAGAAGCCTCGATCTGCTGAAAAAGAATGTGCTCACCGTTGAAGAGCCGATTGAATATAGCATACCTTTGTTGCGCCAGACGCAGGTCAATGAAAAAGCGGGTTACACCTTTGCCAATGCAATTCGTTACTTTCTCAGACACGATCCTGATGTCATCCTGGTTGGCGAGATTCGTGACTTAGAGACTGCCGCAACGGCCGTAACGGCATCGACCACCGGGCATCTGGTCCTTTCCACCCTGCATACCAATAATGCGATCGGTGCGATCCCCCGGCTGAGAGACTTAGGCATAAGGCCATTTCTGGTTGCCGACTCCCTTATCGGTGTTGTGAGCCAGAGGCTGGTTCGGCGGATATGCAATAACTGCAAGGAAGAGTATCGTCCCTCTGAACAGGAACTGATTTATTTGAAAGATCGTTCTATTCAAAAGCTATATAGAGGGAGGGGCTGTGAGGTATGCGACGGATCTGGATACTTCGGTAGAACCCTGGTTTATGAACTCCTTGTTGTGGATAAAGAGCTTTCGCAGTTGATTGATCAGGAGGCTGAACTAAACATAATAAGCAAGAGGGCAAAGGAAAGAGGATTTGTAGATATTTTTGCCGTAACTGTCGCTAAGGTGAAAGAGGGGATAACCACAGCAGAGGAAGCAGTGCGCGTTCTGGGGCATGTGAGGTATGTTTAAAGAGTGAATTACTTCAGATACAAACTGATGGAACCTACCGGAAAGATTGCCTCGGGTGTTATCAAGCTTCCTTACAAGGATGTGCTTTCTACCATTTCCTACCTGGAAAGAGAAGATAACACTGTAATCTATGTAAGAAAGCTAAATCCCATCGCATCCTTTGTTTTTCGATTGATCACTCTGAGGGTGCGAAAGAGGGTCACAAGGACTTTTCAGGCCGAGTTTCTCAGGAATGTCTCACTGATGCTCAGCGCTGGAATGACTCTGACGACAGCCCTCGAGGAGGCAGCAGCCAGCTCTGATAAGCCTGGCTTTGAAACTGACATAAAGGATATGATCGTAAATATCCAGGGGGGCGCGAGTTTTTCGGCGGCAGCAGAAAAATACCCGTACATCTTTCCAAGAACAGTCAGTTACCTTATACGGCTGGGTGAAGCAACGGGCAAGCTTGAGAGGATGCTCATGGATGCCTCCGAACACCTGAGGAGGATAGATCACATTATCAGCGATACAAAGCAGGCGCTTCTATACCCAACTTTTGTGCTTGTTTCGATGGGAGCCGGGCTATTATTCTGGCTTTACTATGTAGTGCCTAAGATTATTGGTCTGTTCACGGAAATGGATGTATCGCTGCCGGGCATAACAATTTTCGTTCTGAAGGTTTCCGCATTTGTTCAAGCCAACTTTCTCGACATCATACTTGGGTTAATAGTGGCTGTTGTTTCCGTCGTGCTTGGCTACAAGGGGAATCAGAAGTTAAGAAAAACAATCGATGCTTTGCTGCTGAAGCTGCCGATTTGCGGCACCATTATATCTGCCTCCACCATGGCGTTTATTACGGAGTACTTTAGCCTTCTGTTAAATGTGGGCATAGATATCCTGCAATCTTTGCAACTCCTTAAAGATACTATCAAAAACGAAGTCTATCGCGATAAATTAGGCGTGGTAAGGGACGGCTTGACCAGAGGTGAAGGGATTGCGGAGGCATTCAAGGGAGCCCTTGTCTTTCCACCTTTTGTCGTCAGGATGGTTCATGTGGGCGAGCAAAGCGGCACACTTCCCGAACAGCTTTCTCGCATTGCGGAAGATTACCGAAACAGGCTTTCTCTGATTGTAGCGACTATTGGCAAGACAATCGAGCCCGTGGTACTGGTGATTGCAGGCACCATGTTTGCCATCATTATCATCGCCCTTTTCCTGCCGATTTACGACCTTGTCACCAAGGTAAGCGGAAGATAGAGTGATTTCATAAAGCCTGTCAAGCCGCTTGTTGGTCTCACTCAGCACTGCAAATAGTTCATCACGGACTGAATCGATCCGGTTGTTCGTCTCGTCGATCCGCCTGCTCTGGTCGACAATATGGGCATTGATGTCCGCAAGCCGCTTGTCGACCGAGTTGAGCCTTTCTCCCAACTTTACCTGTTCGGTTTTTATTCCCTCAAATTCAGGAAGAATCATTTCCTGCAAAAGCGAACGCAAGGTTTCTTTAATATCCATTTTCGCCTCCTCAGTATATTCGGTGGGCAATGCCCACCCTACAACTCTGTACCCCCCGCATCCGGCAACACGGTTGCCATGGTCCATATTAACCGCAATTTGGAGCGAGGCAACCCTGGCCCAGGCCGGGTTTTTCTCTCTGGGGCACCTTTGGGCTTCTGTCGCATCAGGGCGGGCCGTGTTGCCGGAAAAAGTCCTTTACGGTTTTATTGTTGGGTTTAGCGCAGGGTTGCGCCTGACGGCTTGAAAACATTACACTTCGTGTCGTTCCTCATCCCAACATACAAATCTGGTTCCGATTCTGTATTGCTCGAATCAAGGCCCGCCGGGACACCCATGTGTCAAACTCTTGTCTTTTATCACCTCGCTGGCTGACAGACCCCTTGTGTAAATCCGCAACTCATCAATCAGACCGTCGTACTTATAGCCCGTGCCCGTGTCCCAGCCGCTGATATAGAATGCGGGATTCACGGTCCGGTTGACCGGTGTGCCGGTAAGAACCGCAATCGGTTGCAATATTCCATCAATATAGAGCTGATTCTTTAGGGGGGCGTTATTATTAAATACTGCTGCCACATGATGCCAATCACCAGCCAGGACGTCAGCGCCATCAATGCCATAGAGATCCGATGCTCCGGTGTTAAATCCAAACCTGGTTGTGCCGTAAAAAAATAGATCGTATGAACTCCCCCACCCAATCGGCATCTCATTGCCGTTTCCTGCCCATTTCATCCAGAAGCAGACGGTAGTCTTCTTTCCGTCTGTGATAGAGACGAGAAGCCCACCTATATCGATATAGCTATCATTGTTAGAAAACTGACCACAATTACAAAGATGGGTATCGCCGGGGTCATCGGGGTCATCAGTCTTTATTGCAGCGCTGCCACGGACTGTGCCCGTGTAAGACCCTATGGAATCACCAACGCACGAGGTGTCGATTGTCCATGAATCCTCATCCATTCGGTATTCAGCTATCGGACCCTCGTAGCAATCACCAACACAGTCATGCGTGAGTGTATAGAGTTTGTTTACATCATTCTGGAGCAGCACTTTGTTATAGACCATAACTTCATCTATCCATCCATGAAAAACCTGATTTACATCAAAACCGCCGCCGACGCTGTCCTGCTCCTGTCCAATAATTGCGATACCAGGATCAAGGGTAACCGGATCGGTATTGATGGTTCCATTTGAATCAGATATGGAATTTGTGTCTAAGTAAACAATTTCAGTACCACCAGAACGTGTCCACACAAGATGGTGCCACAGGCCATCAGCCACGCCATCAGGTAGCACGGAGGTTAAGTTAAATGTGCCGGTATTTGGCCCGTTTACATAAGTCCCCAGGGAAGTTCCTGCTGAATTCAAATAGGCGAGCATGGCGTTGTCATGACTTGAATTTGCCCCTGAAAAAAGGGAATTACCAGTGGATGAAAGCTTGTCTATCCTGAACCACATAGATAATGAAAAATCGTCAAGATTCTGAAATGCCTCATGCCCAAAGGTTACATACTGGTTGGTAACAGCGTCTATATTAACAGCAGCAGAATAACAAATCTTTCCGATAGACCGGTTAACTGTGTCTGCACTCCCCATATTGTGGCTTTCACCATGAGCGCCGGTCCCGCTTGAATCCCTGACCTCGTCTGTTGCCCCATCCCAGGTGCATTCATCCATGTGCCATTCACCGATCATGCCAGAATAGTATGGCTCGTCGGCGCCATCGCCGGAGATTACAAGAGTATAGAAACCTGTGGTCAGATTATTGGGAGTTTCACCCCCCGTATTGCAAGCTTCATCCTCAGCGGTGAGATTGAACTGAGTAGTAATGGTTTGTGATTCGCCGGACTTGCGGAACCTGGCTGTATTACCACTCGTCCGAATAATCTCAAAACCACCAGGATTGGTGCCATGCCAGTGGATCTGCCAGTTGACCATATCACCACGATGCGGCCCGATTACTGTAAAATCCTGATAAAAAGTGGAAGAGTTGCAGGTCAGGGTCGTGGGCGCTGGTGTAACGCTCAGCGTCCCGTTTTTTACCTCAATGGGGAGTGTTCGTTCATCCATGCGGCTACTGGCGTCTGTTACCCGGATTGTCACATAGTATGTGCCAGCGCATTTATCGATGATAGTCCCCTGGTCTGGATCACACCCGGAACCCGTGCAGAGGATGCCTGTGGTGGTATCCGGCATCTTGAGGCCGGGGATATCGGAAGATACCAATTTCCAACCGTAAGGCGTGTCACCACCAGTAGCCTGAGGAGCAAAGGCATAGTTGTTCTGAGCAATGGTGGCCGGAGTGAGGGCGTTACTTGTGATAACCACAGTGTCTGCAGCACAATCCCTGGTCTCATCCTTATCAGCCTTGATCTCATTCTCGGCCAGGGCACGATCATAAATCCTGACTTCGTCAATTAAACCATTCCAATAAAAACCACCGTCCTGATTTTCATAACCGATAGCAATAAGCGCAGGTGTTATAGTTCCGGTATTAGCAGTAGTCGGGCTTTGTTCACCGTCGACAAATAATTCTTTTACTGTTCCTGTTTTTCTGTAAACGATATGTTGCCACTGCCCGGGATTAATATCAGCGCCCATGTTGCTATGCCAGGTACCATCTTGAATTCCGATATTAGCATTTCCACTATTCTTACCAACGAAAAAGCTTGGGGAGTCTCCGCCACTTGTGCCAAATATGGTAGAATAGCCATCTGAAGCCAAGCCCTCAAATTTTACCCACGCCATGAATGTTGTTTCGTCAGTTGCTATATCGATATCACTTCGTTTTATTGGTAAGGCAAGATACCCCTGGTTTCCCTGAAGAAACTGGGCCGCTCTGCAAACCTTACCGCCAGAGGGTGTTGTTTGGCTCGGAAAGTCGTGCCCTGCTGCCTTTACTGCCTTGCCGTGGTAATTGTTCCCACTTGAATCCTTCACCTCCTGATCACTGCCGATCCAGGGGTAGTCGAGTTCCATCCGGTACTCGGCAATTGGGCCGGCATAACAGTCGCCGCCAAACGGATCGGAGCAGGAGGAGCGAGTCAGTTTATAGATATCGTCCACGCTTGTCTCGGTTTCACTTGTTGCAGGCAGTGCTTTATGAAGCAGCATAACCTCATCCAGACAGCCCTTCAGATAAGTATGAAAACCGGCGTAGCCCATGGTAAACGAATCATCGGAGGTGCGAGGATCTTGCGAGTAATCTATTGATTTCCGTTCTATATTATCTATATACACTTTCATGGTTGACTTGTCGTAGACTCCGACCACATGATGCCAGTTCCCGTCATTTATTGTCACGCTGGTTTGTGCGTTGCCATGGCCGACGTCTGAGTATATCTGGAAGAGTATTGTGCCATTGGTAGCGAGCCACAGGCCGTAATTACGGTTGGTGGAATTCCCCTTGCCTGCAAGCCGCACCCAGTCCGAGGCATTGCTGTGGACTTTTACCCAGAGGGCGAGTGAAAATGCTTCAGTACGTTTCAATTCCGTGGTGCTATCCACACTCACATAACCATTTCCGTCAAAAAATCCTGCCCGGCAGAGCTTGCCGGAACCAATGGTGGTCGCGCCGTTCATGCCCGTACCGTGGAAACCGTCTTTTCCAGAATCAATCACTTCATCCGGGGTGCCGTCCCAGCCACATTCATCCAGTCGCCATTCCGCTACCAGATCGGCGGTGTACGGGAGGGGGAGGTCATATTTCACCTGGACAACAAAGTTATCTTCTGCGCTGTTAGAAGAATTGCACGCTGTATCCTTTGCTGTAACGTGCCATGTGAATTGGCCGGCGTAAGTCCAGTCGTTTCTTTTGATCGTGTATATTTCATTTCCTTCCCCCGACTCCTCATAATAAAAGCCCAGTGCCTCCCCGAAATTGACTGTCCACGTGATCTGACCAATATGGCCGCCGTGGACCTTAAATTTGACCTCTTTGTCAGTGTCACCCGCTTCATAACAAATCTGGATGCCATCGTCGCATGACGCCTGACCGCAGCCGCTTTCGCATGAGATAGAAAGGTTTTTCTCAACCTTGATGGAAAAATCTTTCTCATCAGAAGTTGCTGTTGGCTGTGTAGAGTCAGTTACCTTGACCTCAATTGAGTAATTCCCCGGGCACTGGGTGAGGGTACCGGATAGGTGTCCGGTATAGGGATGCAGATAAAAGTCGTCAAAGCCACCTTTATTAATGAGTTCCCATTCATAGGGTGCGATACCTCCAGAAGCAGTGAAGGTGGTAGCTGAATAGTCACTATTCACCGCACCAGAATCAACACTTGTCGTGGCAATCTTTACATTCTCCCCGCCTGCAAGACAGGCGGGGTGGCCAAAACAATCTGGATCATTGCAATCCACCATCAGATCGCCGTCGTCATCTATGCCATTGGTGCAACCATCTGGATAGCTGTTTTCGAGTGTGCCGCTACCGCCACCCCCACCTCCAGCTCCGCCGCATTCCCTTCCGCGGAGATAGTTAAAGGAGACGGCCCTTACAAGATCATCATAATCCTTATCCACAATCTTATTGGGAGATTCAAACTGGAGATCCGGGCTGCTACCATTATATCCATCAAAAAAACCACCGGTCCCATCGAGGTCTTTTGGCCCACCGCTCACAACAACATAGACCTGATTGGTGTTATCACTTCCGACAGAGGTATGTAGCTTGTTTGTATCAGCAGGATTTGTGCGGTAGTAATTAATAATATCCCGCAGTTTGAAACAATAATAATTGCTCCCTGTGCTTGAGGTTGTTTTTATAAGGTCTTCGTACACGGCATATTTTATAGGGTTATGCCAGTTATCTTCGCCGGAGGAAAGGCCGAGGGTCAGATAGGGGAGATCACCCACATAAACATCTCCTTCGCATGTATCATCACTATAATCATCTGATGTTCCATTATCATTACGATTCTCTTTACCGTCTTCATTAGTGTCCGGACAGGGACACTGGCCGTTTGCAGCAATATACCCCTCAAGGGCATAATCCACCTTTTCCAGGATAGCCCTGGCTTTTCTGATTTTTCCAGACTGAATCAGGGAAGGAAGCACTGTGGCCATAATGGAAATGACAATGCCGACAATAACCAGAACGATGGCCATTTCAATAAGGGTAAACCCGGATTCTCTTTTGCGGTTATGGCGATGTGATAATAGAGAGGCAGGAGATTTCATAGGCATACCGGTGGGCAATGCCCACCCTACACCTTTATGGCCATGTGGCGATAGAAGGAGAAGGAACTTCATGATCTTTTTTATAGCGAGAAAGAAGGCTTGAGTCAATGCTAAAACAGAGCGAAAAGTGTGAAAAGAATCACACCGTTAAGGCATCGAGGTGAGCGTGAACGGGTACTGATATCTTTTAATCACAGCCAGCAGCTATTCTTAAAGCAAAGCAGACTTTCCCCATGAGACTCTCGTCAAGATAACCCACATAATGGCAAAGTTTAGAAGCAGATACGGTTTGTATATGATCAAGATTCACCGCACACTCGTGCTTTAATCCCTGATCGATCCCCACAATAACTTCACTTGGAACGCCATAAATAGTTGACGTTATGGGCGCCACAATAACTGTATCGATAAGTCCTATTACATCCTGACGGCTCAAGATAAGCACGGGGCGCCGTTTATCTGGTTTCTTAAACTCGTACAACCATATGCAACCGCGCTTCAGATCTCTGGCCATACCTGCTCATCCTCCCATGCGGCGAAATCAGAATCTTTTGCAACTCCCCGGGCATAGCCTGTGCTGTATTGTCTGGAAATCGATTTCAGCTTTTTTTGTTGCAAATAATATTGGACAGCATGTCGCAAAAACGCCGATCTGCCTTTCTTCTTGGTTTCTTCATCATTGTCAATTCTTTCAAGCAATTGCGGACTGATGGTTATTTGAATGGCTTTCACAAAACCCACCCCCTTGTTTACTTTTATGTATATCGCATTGTATATTATTTGTCAACACAAAAAGGGGGGTCGTCTTCATTCTTGACAGGTCCCCGATTAGGGCTCGGCAAGAAATAACGTAATAGTTCAGCCACAAAGCTAACTTCTCAAAAAGTTCGGGTGTTCCTTGATTGATTGTCATCATGCCCTTTGTTTCCGGCAACACGGTTGCCTCGCTCCAAAAGGCTTTATGGAGTTTCCGGCAACACGGTTGCCTTGCTCCAAAAGGCTTTATGGAGTTTCCGGCAACGAGGGACAAGAAAAACCCAGATTATTGAGAACTTACGATTTCTCGACATTCTGGTTTCTGTTAGCTTGATGCATATGGGGTGGGCTCCCTGGTTTGTGGCGCCAAGGCCGGCGATGCTGGCCATCAAGGCCAGTTGCGTGAGAATGGCCCATCCGCGCCGGCGCCCCAGCCGTCGGGTGAAATAGGGGAGAGACATCCGGTCCACCAGAGGCGCCCAGAGGAACTTGAACGTATAGGGCGCGCCCATCAGGGCAAAGAGCCCTATAGTGGTCTTGGTTACACCAACTTCTGCCAGCCAGATACTGAGCGTGCCAAAGGTGAGTGCAAGGGGCAGCCCGCTGGAGAAACCGAGAAATAGGATGGCCAGCACCCGTCGGTCGGCGTAGACGGCGCTGGACTCAAGCCATCGGCGATAATGTGTCGTTTGCCCAACTTTATTCATGGTGGCGGCCACCGTAACACATGGCGTGATGCAAATGAACCGTGCGGGCGTTGCCGGGTTTTCCGCCGACACGGTCGGCTCGCTCCATATGTGGTGCGTTGTCCGTTGTTGGTTGCGGAAAGAAAACTTAATCTCTGAGTATTTTGTCTCGAAAAGTGTAAACTACTTTTTGGCTTCTGTGAAGGATGCTGAATTCTCCTTGTACAACATAATCTTAAGGTTTAGTTTGACGTTGACCTGATTTTCTATTGCTTTTTCCATAGGTTCGTTTTTAATAAAAGGGTAACCGTGAACGGTTCAACGGTTCACGGTTAGAGAGCAATGAAGTAAGTTCTCAATAAGTCCGGGTAGTTCGTTTGCTGTCATTGCGAGGAGCAAAGCGACGTGGCAATCTCATCGCCTGGAGATTGCTTCGCTCCGCTCGCAATGACTGTAACCCGGACTTATTGAGAACCAACGCAATGAAGATTGAACGTTTTGAAGATAAGGACATTACCCAAGGAGAAAAGCAGTGAGATTAACGGTTCTTGTGGATAATCATACTCTGATCGATCGGTATTTCTACGGAGAACCCGGCGTATGCTATTTCATTGAAGAGAAGGACAATAAGATTCTGTTTGACGTGGGATATTCCGACGCCTTTATCAGGAATGCGCAAAAAATGAATATTGATTTGCTCAATGTCAGTTTTCTTGTTCTTTCTCATGGGCACCTCGACCATACTTGGGGTTTAGTGCCTCTCATTAAATTTTACACAGAATCAGTAATAGAAAAAATCAATTATTACAAGCCGACACTGGTGGCCCATCCTTTCACATTTTTTCCCAGAACAGTGGATGGCCTCGGGGAGAGATGACTCTGCTCTGGTTTATCGATCGTCAAAAGGTCTGGTCGTCATTACGGGTTGTTCTCGCGCCGGGATTTGTAATATCATAGAATATGCAAAAAAGATCTGTGAGGATCATAGGCTGCAAATGGGGACGCTGGTAAAAAATTAAGTTGACAAAGGAAAGCGTAAATGCGAAATAGATCCCATGCCAAGATAAGCCCGCCTTGACGCCCGCCCGCATCGC
>JAGMBW010000194.1 GCA_023129535.1 Desulfobacterales bacterium | reverse complement strand
AGCGACGTGGCAATCTCATGGGCTGGAGATTGCTTCGCTCTGCTCGCAATGACTGTAACTCAGACTTATTGAGAACTTACAAACCAAGCGGCTAAGCCCTTAAGCACTTTATCCCTTCATGATTCGGACCTTCAGGGAGAGTTCCTCGAGCTGGGCTGGAGAGGCATCACAAGGGGCTTCAGTCAGGAGGCAGGCTGCTTTTTGGGTCTTTGGAAAGGCGATGACGTCCCGGATGGAGGATTGTTTGGCCATTAGCATGACCAGTCTGTCAAAGCCGAGGGCAATGCCGCCGTGGGGAGGCGCCCCAAATTCCAGGGCCTGGAGCAGAAAGCCAAATTTTTTCTCGTAAGTCTGGCGATC
Source organism: Desulfobacterales bacterium (assembly GCA_023129535.1). Classification (GTDB taxonomy): domain Bacteria; phylum Desulfobacterota; class Desulfobacteria; order Desulfobacterales. The sequence goes on along the minus strand of JAGMBW010000194.1, from coordinate 3,263 downwards.
GATGCCGAGGGCCTCAAAAACCTTTTTCTGAACGGCCACCTGATGGTTGCGGATACTTCCGCCACCGATTTCGGCCCCATTCAGGACAAGGTCGTAGGCGCGGGAGCGCACAGCAAGGGGGTCTTCAGTAAGCCGCTCTATGTCACGATCAAGGGGCGCTGTGAAGGGATGGTGCGTGGCGACGTACCGTTTTTCATCCTCGTCATATTCCATAAGGGGAAACTCGATCACCCATACGAAGTCGTATTGCTCATGATCCACCAAACCAAGTTTGTAGCCCAAATGAGATCGAAGGTACCCCAGGGCTTCATTCACCACGTTCGGTTTATCGGCGATGAAAAAGACAAGGTCATTGGGCTCCATATCCAACCTTTGGCGAAGGGCCTCCCTTTCCGATTCGGAAAAGAATTTCGCAATGGGCGATTGCCAGGCATCGGGGCGTACTTTGATCCAGGCCAGGCCCTTGGCCTGGTATATAGCCACAAATTCTGTCAGGTCATCGATCTCTTTTCGAGAAAGATCAACACGTCCTTTAGCGTTTATGGCCTTGACCACACCGCCAGCCTTCACCACATCTGCAAAGGCCTTGAACTCGGCGTTCGCAACAATGTCAGACACATCCTTTAGCTCCAGTCCAAATCGAAGATCAGGTTTATCGAGACCGAATCGGCCTGTTGCCTCTTTGTGGGTTAAGCGCTTGAATGGACGTTCGATCTTTAGCCCCAGGACCTCTTCAAAAAGGTCAGCCATCATTGCCTCGGTGACAGCCATCACGTCATCTTCTGTGACAAAAGACATCTCCAGGTCAATCTGGGTAAACTCCGGCTGTCGATCTGCCCGAAGGTCTTCGTCCCGAAAGCACCGAACAATCTGGTAGTATTTGTCAAACCCGGCCACCATTAAGAGCTGCTTAAAGATCTGAGGGGATTGCGGCAGCGCATAGAATTGCCCTGGATTGAGCCGGCTTGGCACCAGATAGTCCCTGGCGCCTTCCGGGGTGCTCTTGGTCAAGAACGGCGTTTCAATGTCAAGAAATCCCAGGTTGTTTAGATGGGAACGAATGGCTGCGGCTGTCCTGTGCCGGAGCATAAGGTTTTTCTGGAGCAGAGGGCGGCGCATATCAAGATACCTGTACTGGAGACGAATGCTTTCTGATACCTGTGTGTCATCTTCCAGAACAAAAGGCGGTGTCCTGGATATGTTCAGGATCTTTAGTTTTGACGCCATCACATCAATCTCACCGGTTTTCAACTTGGGGTTGATCATCCCTTCAGGCCGGGGCGCCACGGTTCCACGGGTCGCAAGCACGAACTCGTTTCTGATCCCGTGTGCCTTCTCGTGTACCGCTTTGTTGAACTCCGGATTGAAGACCACCTGGGTGACTCCTTCACGATCCCTCAAGTCCACAAAGATGACGCCGCCATGGTCTCGCCGGCGCTGTACCCATCCCATCAGTACCACTTCCTTACCTGCGTCTTTAGCCGTCAACTCCGAACAGTTATGGGTTCGTTTCATGTTGCCAAGGGTGTCAAGCAAAACCGACTCCTTTTCGATTAGAGATATCGTTAAGTAGTTTATTCGTTCAGTGGTTGAGTAGTATAAAAATATCTATATTATCAGCTTAACGTAACTTCTCAATAAGTTTGGGTTTTTGTCATTGCGAGCGGAGCGAAGCAATCTCCGGGCAACGAGATTGCCACGTCGCTCCGCTCCTCGCAATGACGGCAAATGGCAGTGACAAGGAATCACCCGAACTTATTGAGAAGTTACACCTTAACTACTCAACTACTCAACCATTTGACGAGGTCTGAGTTAGGTCCTTATTTTTTTACAACAACGTTGACAAGATCCTGCACGGAGACGTTTTCCTGGTCTTTTGTATTCATGTTTCGGAGTACCGCAGCCCCGTCCTCCAGTTCGCGGTCCCCCACGATAAGGACATAGGATGCCTGGAGTTTATTCGCCCGCCGCATTTGTGCCTTGAGGCTTCGGTCTTCAAAATCCATCTCAACGCGAACATTTTGCATCCTGAAGTCTTGCACCCACTGGAAGGCCTCGTCCTGGGCTCTTGGGCCCAGGGCGGCAATAAAAATATGGGGCCGCTTTTCAAAGCCTTGCGCCCGGCCCACCAAAAGCTCCATCAATCGATCAAGACCAATGGCAAACCCGACAGCGGGTTGATCGGGGCCGCCCAATCCCTTTACAAGGCCATCATATCGCCCGCCACCTGCTACGGCATCCTGGGCCCCTAATCCCTCGGCAAGGACTTCAAAGGTCGTGCGAGTGTAATAGTCCAATCCCCTCACGAGGCTGTGATCTGTCTCATAAGATATATGGAACCTTTCCAGAGCGCTTTGGACTGTGTAAAAGTGCCTCTGGCATGCATTACAAAGGTGGTCCAGGATAGAGGGGGCATCTTGCATGGCTTCCTTACAGGCTGGCACCTTGCAGTCAAAGATCCGCAGGGGGTTTCCATCCCGTCTCCTGAGGCAGTCCGAACAGAGTTGCTCGGAGCAGCCTGCTAAAAAGGATTTCAGGGCGTCCTTAAAACGTGGACGGCACTCAGGACAGCCAAGGGAATTGATGTGAAGCTTGATGCCAGAAAGCTCAAGGCGGTCCATGAATGTCATCAACAAAAGAATCACTTCAGCATCCGCCCTGGGATCGTGTAGCCCAAAGACCTCGGCGTTGACCTGGTAAAACTGCCGATACCGTCCTTTCTGGGGGCGCTCCCTACGGAACATCGGCCCAATTGTGTATAATTTGCACACAGGGCTCTTCGCATACAAGCCGTGCTCAATGTAGGCCCTGACTACCGAGGCCGTGGCCTCTGGCCGCAGTGTTAGTGAATCCCCACTCCTGTCGGTAAAGGTATACATCTCTTTTTCTACAATGTCAGTGTCGGCCCCAATACTGCGGGCAAAGAGCTCGGTATGCTCAAGGGCAGGGATGCGCAGTTCGGCAAAACCAAAGTTTTCAAGCAACTCCCGAATCATCGCTTCAACGTGCTGCCAGAGTGCAGTCTCGGCTGGCAGAACATCTTTGAAGCCCCTGACCAGTTTGATCATTTTGGCAACGCCTATAAAATCGCTGCGCGATTTTATATAACGCGGCTACGCCGCCTAAAAAGGGGAATTCCTATACTATGAACTTGGAAGTGTAGGCGCCTATTCGCCTTCATTAAAATCAAAATTTTTAGCGCAGAGCAGCACGGTAAGTCAACATAAATAATCCAGGCTCAGCAATTCTAATTTTGGCTCTCA
>JAGMBW010000193.1 GCA_023129535.1 Desulfobacterales bacterium | reverse complement strand
GATTCGCTGTCGCACCAGGGCGGGCCTGGATTGGTAGGTTCATATCTGGTAGCATGAAGCACGCGCGAGGGCGGGCTTTGAACCTTGAGCTTTAAGCACGGGCATAACGGGCTCAACGGGCTAAACCTATATAGGACAGAATTTGTTTTGATTCAAGGTATGCAGTTGGTAAAGCTGCTGGACCGGAGGAATCGCTGTTGATTTTGGAAGGTAAATGAAGTATAGAAAATAAATAAGAGGCCGGCGTAGCTCAGGGGTAGAGCAACTGATTCGTAATCAGTAGGTCGCGGGTTCAAATCCCATCGCCGGCTCCACGAGGATTAAAGGGTTAGCCATTATTGGCTGGCCCTTTTTTCTTGGTCGGTTCCGTACAGGTTGAGGTCGGTTGCATGGGCACGTGGGCTAACATAAGAAATTTCAGGGCTTGCAGCATCGCTTTCAAAACGATATTGTTTCGTTCGGGGATACACATATTATAACCTAAAACAATCGGTTCAGGGTTCAGGGTTCAAATGACTTTAGACAGGATTTACAAGATAAACAGGATATTTATTTGCCCCGCCGTTGGCGGGGTAGAAAAATCATGTAAATCCTGTTCATCCTGTCAAAATATGTTTTTAAGACTATGCCGTTAACGTTGAACCTCTCAACCTGGGTATAAGCATGCTTGAATGGATCAAAAGAGAACTGGACAAGATCGGCAGCCCAACCCTGGATTGGGTCCAGGTTGAGGTAACGACTTACTGCAATGGCTCCTGTATCTATTGTCCCCATACCGTGATGAGGAAGCGTTGGGCAAACAGACACATGCCAATAGAGCTATTTCATGAATTGATTCCCTTTCTCAGATGCACGGAGTTGGTGTACTTACAGGGGTGGGGAGAACCCCTTCTTAACAAGAATTTCTTTGAGATGGTGCGAATTTGCAAGGACCGGGGGAAACGGGTCGGATTTACCACAAACGGCACGCTTCTGACTGAAGATACGATTCGTACGTTGGTTGACTTGCACTTGGATATCATAGGTATCAGTCTTGCAGGCACCACTGCAAGCACGCACAACCAGATCCGCAAAGGGACTGATTTTAATAAGGTCATTTCCCACCTTGAACGACTCCGCAAAATAAAAACTGAAAAGAGAACCGAGGTCCCGGCGGTGCATCTTGCCTATCTCATGCTGAAATCCAATTTTCATGAACTCAAAGAGATCCTTCTCCTTGCAAAAAGGATAGGAGCGAAACAGATAGTGGCCAGCAACCAGACTTTGATCGTTGACCCGAAACTGTCCGCACAGGCGATCTTCAATGATACACAGCGCATGGGGTATTATCGTACCACACTGGATGAGATCAGCCACAGAGCGGCCCGCGAAGAGATCGTCTTTGATTATCACGGCCCCGGCCTTGACGATGCCTCTCTCCGCTGCCGCGAAAATGTCCACCGTGCGTGCGTCATCAATGTTGAAGGCGAGGTCGTCCCCTGCGTTATGACCAATCCGGTTCTCTCCCCTTCCCATTACATCTTCAAAAATCAATCCGTTCCGCTAAGAGGAATGTCCTTCGGCAACATACGCAAAAAAAGCTTAACCCGGATTTGGAACAAGAAGGAATACGCCAGATTCAGAGCGCTCTTTGATCCTGAGACAGCGAGAAAACCTGAGCAGATTCGCTCGGAAATGCCCCTATGCTGTGTAAAATGTTATAAAAGGCTGGGGGCATAAGGCGACCATGAGAATTTTATTGACATTTTTTTTAAAATATGACGGTTAATGGATTTGATTTCGTTTCATTGTGCAACTGGCGTAGACTCCGTCCCTTTGGTGGCCCACTGGAACATCAATAATTGCAACCGGTTGGACAGCTTCCGAGTAATTTCATATACTGGTTACAATGCTCTGCGTTGTAACCTTGGCCCAGACTTGGCTTATAGGCTCAATCGGCTGATGCGAGCATGTAGCACCCCGTACACCTTGTCGGCCAATTCGAGCACGTCGCGCCCCTGGCCCAGACCCTGGCCCAGACCGGGATTATAGGCTTAGTAGATGAATTTAAGTATATCGCGCCAGGGCGGGCCTGGTTTGCAGAAACTACGGCCTAATTTACGCCTGTCGCGCCAGGGCGGGCAGGGCAGGCCCCACCGCTGGACGCTCTGCGTCCAATACGTGTAGCTCCTTTTTCAGCGCAGGCTCCGCCCCGTAGGGCTCCGCCCCGGAGGGAGCGGCTATCGGTATACGTTCCCACGCAGAGCATGGGAACGAGAATAAGGTTTTTTGTAGCTCCTAACTTTCGTGTTTTCGTCCTTTGCGGCGTTCGCCTTGAGAACGTTACGTGTTTTCGTGATAAGATTCTTTTGTTTTGGTTCCGGCTTGTCCGGGTTGGGAGGTGGTCGAATATGAAAGATGCCCATGAAGCAGAACCTACTGGTGAAGCCGAGGAACCGTGGCTGCCAATAGAGACAAAACTGGTTGTAGGTTCTGTAATCGCAGGCGTAGTAACACTGATTGTGTTGGCGTTTGTGGTGCACATATTTATCTTGGGGAAGTAGCGGAGCGGAGGTAAGTTCTGGAGGTAAATGATGCTTGAACAAAGAAGATGGTATTCCGGAATGTTAAGCACAGAAGACTGGTGGGCAGTTTGGATTGGCCTGTTCTTTGTTTTGCTTGGTCTCCTGGCGGCAGCAAGTGGCGTTGAGTCAACCGGTTGGATAGTAAAGTTCTCCAAATGGGTAGACATAACAAAGTCATTCAGAGCTTCTCATAAGGCGCTATTAAGTCCTGCAGCGTCCCTGATACTAACTTATGTCGTCTTCACAGGAGCCACGTGCACAGGTGCCAAATTCATGAAATGGAATGTGAAGAAGTACTTTATAGCATGGACTATTATCTTTTGGCTGACAGTAGTTTTTTACATCGTTGGTCAAAATGCGTATATTGCCGCAACCTCATTGGATCTGAAGAAACATCCCGATAAATATCCCATTGCTTGGAGTCTTTCTTTGGGCGGGGCTTATTACATAATAGCGTTGTTTGCAGGACTCTTTATCGGAAATCTGACTCCAAAGAGGTTCAGGACCTTCGTGAAGGAGGCGGCAAAACCGGAATGGTTCATTAAGGTTGCTATTGTCTGCCTGGGTACCAAGTTGGGGTTGAAGGCGATCGAGGCCACAGGTTTTGCTATGCATCTGCTCTTTGCCGGTTGCTGTGCTACAATAGCTGCTTATCTGCTTTTCTGGCCTTTAGCTTACACAATATGCAGAAAGGTCTTCAAGCTGACAAAGGAATGGGCAGCATGTCTCGCTTCAGCAATTTCTATTTGTGGAGTTTCAGCCGCAATTGCTACTGGTGGAGCTATTAGAGCAAGGCCCGTAGTTCCTATTATGATATCCTCGCTGGTGGTGGTGTTTGCTGTCTCAGAACTTATAATCCTCCCAGGAGTGCTCACTCATTATTGGTCACACGAGCCAATAGTTGCCGGGGCCAGCCTGGGCTTGACTGTAAAGACTGACGGGGCTGATGCGGCCTCAGGAGCAATACTTGATGAGCTAATCAGGGCAAAAGTTGCCGGAGAAGGGATACACTGGGATGAGGGATGGATATTAGCCTCGGCAATAATGACAAAGATCTGGATAGACATGTTCATAGGGATATGGGCATTTGTACTGGCAGTAGTCTGGGTCTGGTACATAGAGAGAAGACCAGGTGAGGTAGTTCCAAAATCTGAGATATGGTTTAGATTTCCAAAGTTTGTTCTTGGGTACTTCATTGCATGGTTCCTGGTTATGGGTCTGGGACTGGCCCATATCCTTCCATTTGCTGACCTTGAATTTGGAATGAAGCCAATTGAGGGCTCTTTGAGGAAGTTCTTTTTTATGCTGACATTTACAAGCATAGGTATAGTCACGGATTTCAGGGAACTCGCCAAAGAAGGACTGGGAAGATTAGCTGCGGCGTACGGAACAATCCTTCTCGTCATAATAATACCGATAGGATTGTTTCTAGCATGGTTATTTCACCATGGCATGATGCCACCGACCGTTCCTTAGCTAAGATACATGCCTTGCAGATGGAGTGATGGAGTATTGGAGTACTGGAGTGATGGGTGAGAAGCTCCTGGCGTAAGGCACAGGGCTCAGGGCGTAGGGCGAAAAGATCTTCCTTGCGCCTTAAGCCTTGCGCCTTGTACCGGTTTCAATACCCATTACTCCAGTACTCCTTCACTCCATTTGCGGCAAGGCGCCTAAACCTCCACCCGTATAATTCTGTTAAAGTAATGCTGAGCGTACTGGCGCATCCACACCGGAATAGTGGAATTGTCAAAGGCCATAAAGATTTCGAGCTTCTTACGCTTTTCAACGTAGCCTTTCTGTTTGACAAGATTTCTCAGCGTATTATCCAGCTCTTCTAATGTTGCGGCCTCTGCAAATAGTTCGTCGTTCCTTGCAATCCAATTTTTCCCGTCATGGCTAACGATGAATTCAATCATGGCGACATCCGTCCTAATGGGTGTTATTAGATATTTTCATTATCAGTTTCTGCGACCGTGAGGGCTATAGTCTGGGACCGGCGCAGGCGCTCAAGAACGAGTCGCCGAATCACCCTGGCATGTTTTTCTGCGGCGTTCTGTTTCCTGATGACAGCCTTCCGGGCTCGTGCCCCATATCTTCTTAAGGCATCTGGATGGGAAAGAAACCAGATCGCCTTTTCGGCCAACATTTCAGAGTTCGATACCGGTATGCCAGCCCCTACCTTTTCCAGAAGCGCCTTTGCGTCCACGAAATTTTCCATGGAAGGTCCGTAAAAGACCACCTTTCCCCAAATCGCCACTTCCAGGGGATTCTGTCCGCCGAGCGGCACAAGGCTCGCCCCGCAAAATGCCACTGTTCCCACACTGTAGATCTCAAAGAGTTCTCCAAAGGTGTTGACAATAACTACTGGTTCTGTGCGTTTTCCCTTGCCCCTTTGAAGCCCGCTCCGGCGCTGGTACCTGAAGCCTCGCCCCTCAACCATGGATCCAATTACGGGTGTTCGATTTATATGTCTGGGTGCGATAATGAGAATGGTGTCCGGAAATTCTTTCAGGATTTTTTCATATGCGTCTAAAACCATGACCTCCTCTCCCTCACGGGTGCTGCCTGCAACAAAAACCTGATGGGAGGCGTCAAGATTCAAGATTTGCCGCATTTCTGTTTCAATGGCAGGGCCTGCAAGGCTTGGCAGGAGATCGTATTTGGCATTGCCGTTTATTTCAATTTTTTGGGGGTCCGCCCCCATCATCCTGATGCGGGCTGCATCTTCTTCCAAAATCATGCTAAAGGCATCGACATTTTTCAGGACTTCACGAAAAAGGGGCCGGAACTTGAGATAGCCGCCGATCGATCTCACGGAGATTCGGCCATTAATGAGGGCGGTCTTGATTCCCATGCGCTGTGCCTCGGCGATCCACGCAGGCCAGATTTCAGTTTCCAAAAAAACCAGGATATCCGGACATACACGGAAAAGTGCTTTGCGTACTGAACCAATAAAATCGAGTGGCGCGTATATCACAGGGGTATCCTCCCCGAAGGTTTCCATTGCGAGGTCGCGGCCGTGCTCGGTGATTGTTGAAATGATGATTGAGCAGCCCGGTATCATCCTTTTGAGGGCCTTTACCAGGGGGGCTGCTACCTTGACCTCACCGAGTGATACAGCGTGGATCCAGATACGGGGCGATCCCGCAAGACATTGAGTGAGGGTGCGGGGAACAAATCCCAAGCGTTCTCCAAAACCCTTTCTGTACCGTCCGCTCAAGCGGGTGTATATCCAGAAAGGGGGAAGGCAAGAGACAAACAGACCACTGGTCAGGGCAAGGTATGCAGCATATAGAAACTTCATTGGTTCTTCTTCAAATTATTATCGTAGCCCAGATGAATGCTCTTTGTTTATGGAGTGATGGAGTATTGGAGTACTGGACGTGAAACAAATCGTCATCATTCCACCATCCCAGCATTCCAGTACTCCACCACTCCAATACTCCAGTACTCCAGTACTCCACCACTCCATTACTCCACCACTCCAATACTCCATTGCTCCATTGTTCATGGTCTTATCTGCACAAACCGACGTCTGTCTATCTTGAGCAGATAGATCTGTTTATTCACATCCCCTGTTTCGTCAAAGGAGGTGAGTCCGGTTACCCCGGGAAAGTCTTTGACCTGCGTGAGGGCCGTCTTCAATGTGCGTCTGGACCGGACCTCGGGCTGATTCAGGCGTTGAAAAAGAATCAAGGCCGCATCATAGGCCTGGGCCTCCAGAAATCCCGGAAAAACAACAAAAATCTCTTTAAAGTTCCTGACAAAATGCTGGAGTCTGGGTGACGGACTGCTCAGAAAAAAACCATCAGGTACAATAGCGCCTTGTACATACCTCCGGGCCATTTCAATCAATTTATCCGAATTCCAGAGGTTGGTGCCCAGCAGAAGGATATTGGCCACATCGTAATAGGGGAACTGGGGGGCAATCAGAGCGGCCTTCTCGAAAGTATCCGGGATAAAGACGGCTCCAAAATCAACGACCGGTTCGGGTTCCTTCTCCTCTTCTTTTAGAGGTTGATCTGTCGGAGGTGTGGTTTCATCACCTCCCTCTTCTGGGGGTTCTTCAGGTCTTGGATAATACAGGCCTACCAACTTCTTGATAGCGTCGGCAAAGTCGGTTTGGTCCGGGCTATACGATTCGATGCCTACTATCTCAGCACCGTGGACGATTATTTCATCCCAGAATCTGTTCATAAAGGAAATACCATAAGGTTCATCAGGGTAAAGAATGGCAAATCTCTTGATTTCCAGCTCCTGGACCGCATAATTTACAATGGCCTTTACCTGCATGGAAAGGGTCAGAAAGTTCCGAAAGACGTAATCTCCCAATAAGGTAATATCCGGCTTCTGGGTCAGCGTCATGAGGGGGACTTTGAGGGCCTGGGCCTTGATGCCCGCTGACTCCGATGTAATCATGGGTCCGATTACACCTATAACGCCGTGCTTGAGGGTCAGACTCTCAACAGCCCTAACTGCTTCATTGGGATCGCCTTTGGAATCCTTGATAAGCAATTGAATCGGGTTGACATGGGGTTGTGAGTTGAATTGATTCAGCGCAAGCTCAATGCCCATCAGAGCTCGATTTCCAAAGGTTGCGTAAGGCCCGCTCAGGGGAAGGATACAACCGATGGAGAAACGATCGACAAGCGATCTTGACTTCAACTCCTCCATCAGGGCCATGGCAGTTTCAAGTTCATCGTGGTGTGGGAACAGGCTGATAAATTCCGACACAACCTTCATCGCTGGCTCGATGCGATCTTCTAACGCGTATACGTTTGCGAGTTGAAGGCGTAAATAGCCGCTGGGTACCCGGCCTTTATACACATCAAGAAGGGAAATCAATTCCGCTTTTTTCAGATAAGCGATAACCTCCTTCACTTTGCTCAGGATTTCTGCACGCTTCTGTGCCTCGGCCAGTTGATAGGCATCCATATAACTCTCAACGGCAGCTTTAAACTGTTTGTCAGCGCAGTAGGTGTATCCCATAAGATTGTGTATGCGAGATTTTTGGTGGGACGTTGTTGCAAGCCTCAAGACGGAGCTTGCATACTTAATAGCTGCGCTGTAATTTCCCTCCTCATAATGAGCGACTATGACATTGAATCTGGCATCTTCCACAAAGGGACTTTTTGGATACTCACGGACAAGACGCTGAAATCTCTGTCGTGCTTGTGGATAGTTTCCCAGGGCCATGTAAACCGAACCTGTCTTCATGAGAGCCGTGTCGACCAGGGTCCCCTTTGGAAACCGCGTGAGATACATCTGGTAAATGGCGAGGGCCTTTGAGTAAGCCTGCTCCTGAAAGAGCTGTTCGGCTTTTTCAAAGCGCTCGAGAGCCTGGGTGATCTCAGGGGACGGGGGTAGCTCTTCCCTCACGGCGACACGGGCTGGCGCACAAGCCGAAAGGAGAAAAAGGCCCGCTACTATAGTTTTTGAGAAAATGTTTTTCCACTGCATCGTCTGCGTCCTGTTTATTGTTAAGCGGTTGAGCGCTTTTTGACCCAGGGCTTTGCCCAAAAAGATTGACCATCTTTCTACCAAAACGAGCCTGCGTTGTAAAAAGAAAAAAAGCATGGGATGACGCAGTCAGGCGGAACAGGCGAAGCGCAGGCTATCCATTTATTTAGCGCCTGAACGAAAACCCCGGTTTTTGTCATTTCGACCAAAGGGAGAAATCTTTAACCTTCTGTTTTGGAGTAAGATTTCTCGTCGCTACGCTCCTCGAAATGACATTCTTGCCTGGTTTTCGTTCAGGCGCTAATGAACCCTGAACCATGAACCGTTACCTGAACCGCAAAAGCGAGCGCATTCCCCGCAGCTTGCTGCGGGGTTAGCGAGCGAATCTGAAAATGGCAAACTTCGTTACGGTCGAAGATTCCCCGCAGCTTGCTGCGGGGAGCTTCAATTGAAAGGAGGATCACATGTCCAAAAAGGTTTTGGTTCCTATTGCAGACGGTTCTGAAGAAATAGAAGCCGTGTGCATCATTGACGTATTGAGAAGAGCGGAGGCATCTGTCACTGTCGCCTCAGTGGACAAATTGCAGGTTACTGCTTCTCGCGGGGTGAAATTGGTGGCAGACCAACTTATTGCCGACTGCGTGAACAACACGTATGACCTGATTGCCTTACCGGGTGGCATGCCGGGAGCCGAGCACCTCCGTGATTCGAAAGAACTGGAGATTCTGCTAAAGCGCCAACAGCAGCAGGGAGGATGGTATGGGGCCATCTGTGCGTCACCTGCAGTCGTACTCCAGCACCATGGTCTGCTGAGTCATTGCCGCGCGACGTGTCATCCCAGCTTTGTTCACCAACTCGAAAATACTGACGCGGTAGAATCACGGGTGGTGGTGGATGGTTTGTGTATCACAAGTCGCGGGCCGGGAACCGCTCTGGAGTTTTCGCTGAAATTGGTGGCGTTGCTCTATGGCGAGCAAAAGGCAAAAGAAATCTCTGAAGCCGTGGTTGTTGGCTAATGCCCCTATTGCGCTGAGATTATTTAGGGGTAATAACCATGGATTCCCGCCTACACGGGAATGACAAAGCATGTCCCCGCAAGGGCGGGGATGAGATAAGTGCCTGTCATTCCCGCGAAAGCGGGAATCCAGTAGGTTAGTATGCAAAGTCACTTACCCCGATTTATTGAGCAGATACATTTTAACCGCTTTCCGTATTTAATATTTAAGATATGATCCTTATGAGAATTGCTCGTTTTGGAATTGATTGATTGACATCCGAGGCAATTTACAGTCAAATTGTTTAAGTCAGGAAAAAATAGAAAATCAGATCATGGAAATTTTCAATGTCTTTTTCTTTTGTTCATGCGGCCGACCTTCATCTGGACAGTCCCTTTAGAGGGGTAACAACTGAATCACCGGCCATTGCCGGTTCCCTTCACTCAGCTACCTTTGAAGTCTACAACTCATTGATTGATCTGTGTATCGAAAAACAGGTGCAGTTCCTGTTGATCGCCGGTGATATATATGACGGGGCTGACCGCAGCCTCAGGGCTCAGCTGCGTTTCCGGGATGGACTGCAGAGACTGGCGGACAACAATATCCAGGCCTTTGTTGTTCACGGAAATCACGATCCTTTCAAGGGGCATTCCAGGTCAATTGACTGGCCTGAAGGAGTTCACGTTTTCAGCTACCGCAAGGTTAAAACCATCCCTTTCAAGGTCGACAACTCACTGGTTGCCCTGATATCAGGTATCAGCCACGAAAACAGAAACATAACAACCAACCTGGCCAAGAAATTCGAGTCTCAGGATCCCGACCTGTTTCAGATAGGACTCCTGCACTGTAATGTGGGAAGAGACACCGGGCACGAGGCCTATGCCCCCTGCGAGCTGCAGGACCTCATCAAAACCGGTCTGGACTACTGGGCCCTGGGGCATGTTCACGAAGGAAAAATTCTGCATAAGAACCCTTATGTGGTCTATCCCGGGAACACACAGGGACGAAATATCAGGGAACAGAACGAACGGGGCTGTTATCTGGTTCAGGTGGACGATAACAACCGAGTCACCAGTCTTGAATTCCATGAACTGGACGAAATACGATGGTTTTCGGGATCTCTGGCTATTGACGGGTTGGACACGCTGGATCAGCTTGAGAACGCACTTTCCGTCTGCATTGATGATTTTTCAAAAAAGGCTGGACGGCCCCTTATCTGCAGGATCTCCCTCACCGGCCAGGGCCCGCTTTTCAATGAATTAAGCAGAGAAAACGCTCTTCAGGAATTGCTTGAGCATGTTAGGGATAGTTATGAGGCAAAAAGTCCCTTTGTCTGGGTTCAGGATTTGATATTCGAATGCAGACCGGAAATTGACCTAAAAAAACGACGTGAAGCCAGGGATTTCTTAGGCCAGGTACTGAGAATCAGCCAGGAGTTATCTGATACTGAAGAAGGCCATAAACGCTTGGTGGAGGAAGGACTGGAAGAACTCTTTAAGAACAGGCGGGCGTCAAAACATCTGCAGGATATTACGGATAACGATATCAGCCAGATGCTTAAATCAGCTGAACTTTTGTGCTTCCAGATGCTGGAGGGTGATCTGTAGGCTATGAGAATCAAAAGCATAATAGTAGATGGATTCGGTCTCTTTTATGATGTTTCGCTGGAAGATATTCCGGACGGGCTGGTTCTTTTTGCAGGTGACAATGAGGCCGGGAAATCGACTATGTTAGGGTTCATCAGGGCCATTCTTTTCGGTTTTCCGGATGGCAGGACAACTGAGAATTCCTACGAACCTTTAAGGGGTGGGCAGCATGGCGGTCGTTTGATTGTTTCCACGGCTGCGAGTGATGACATTGTAATTGAACGAAAAGCCGGTAAAAAAGGAGGCCCGGTAAACCTGCTCTTTACCAGAGATGACACCAGCGGTGGTGAAGCAGAACTCAAACATCTTCTCGGGGGTTTTTCAAAAGCTGTCTATAAAAATGTCTATGCTTTCAGTCTGGCAGAACTTCAGACATTTGATTCCCTGAATGATGAGGATGTAAGGGGAGCCCTTTACGGAGCCGGGGCCGGAGTTTCATTGATGGCTATTCCGGAGAGCATGAAAAAACTGGACAAAAACCTGGCCGGTCTGTTTAAGCCGGGAGGCAGTAAACCTGTTATCAATACCCGCCTGGCCCGTCTGGAGGAAGTTCAAAAAGAGTTGCGCCATGCCGCTGACGGAATCAAGGAATATGAAGGCCTGGTAGACCAGCTTCAGAAGCTAAGTGAAACGATCAGCCGGTTTCAGCAGGAGGGAGATGTCTTCCGGAAAGATCAGACCAGAATAAGCAACTATCTCAAACTCTGGGATCAGTGGATTATTCTCCAGGACGCGGAAGATAAGTTGGAGAATTTGGCCGATACAGTCTCTATTTTTCCGGCCGACGGTTTGAGCAAGATGAGCAATCTGGAGAAAAACCTGGAAAACCTGGAAAAATCGCTGATCAAGGAAGAGAAGAATCAAACAGACCTGCTAAAACAAGAGCAGGGCCTGAAAATTAATGAACTCCTTTTAGATCAGGAATCTGAAATTAACGAATTGAAAGAGAATCTTACTATTTATCTATCCAGTGTTGATGAAGTATCCGGTAATCAACAGAACCTGGAACAGAAAAAAGGGGAGATCCGTCGATCCCTGGAAATCCTGGGCAAGGACTGGACTGAAGAGAAGGTTTGCGGAATGGATCGTTCCCTGTTCACCCAGAACAGCATCCGGCAGCATCAGTCTGCCCTTCAGAAAATAACAACAGAACAGGAAAAAGCAAAGGATGCCCTGATTCAGATCAGTGGAGAACTTGATGCTGCCCGGCGTGAAGAGGAAACCGCGGCCAGGGAACTGGACAAATACCGGGAACTGAAAGATCAGGTTGCCAAGAAAACACTTCAGGCCATTCAAAACGGTAGAGACCAGTTTGCCTCACTTGTCAGGGATCTGCCTAAGAGAAAAAAGGAACTAAAGAGCGGTACAGATAGTCTGAAGCAGGCTGTCGGTGAGATAGACCCGGACTGGGGAGTCCCTGAAGTTGAGTCTTTTGACTGTTCTGTGCCGGCTCAGGAGAAAATTCAGGAATTTGAACAGAAACAGAACAGACTGAACTCGGAGATTAATGAAACAAAAAACAGGCTGGAAATCGCGCAGTCCGGCCTGGCCGGTGTAAAGAAAGAGCTGAAAGACCAGCAGAAAAAACACAACGCCATTCCTGATCCTTCGTTTAAAAATCGGGAGGAATATACTGACAGAAAGGACGACCTCAAGAACCTGAAGAATACGCTGAACAAAAAGGAGCTGCTGGAAGAACGGATCAGAAATCAAAATGAACGGCTTTCTGATAAACATGCCTTGGTTCAGAAATCTCTATCCGTCCTTTCCAATTCAACGACCGGATTTCCGAAAGTTTTTTCCATAGTGGTTTTTCTCCTCGGGGTGGCCGTGGCTGCTGGACTGGTTATTTTTCAACGACCCCTGGAGGGCGGCCTTATTGGTGGAGCTTTAGTGATTCTGGGGGCTTGTATGTTTATTATTAACAAAACGGCTGAAAACAGACTCACCCGCCAAGTCCTCAACAACCAATCGAGAGAGAAAAAAGAGATACAGGAACTCGAGGGGCTGCTGGATGATCTGGATGATCAGCTTGCCGGCATGGAGAGGCAGGCTGAAGAGATCTCAGGCAGACTGAGTATTGCAGGTGATATTGAAATAGACAGGCTGTATCCCATGGAAAAACAGCTTGAGGAAGAATTGATTCGTTTTGATGAAAAAACCAGGTCAAAGGAAGAGCTAAATAAAATCAAGGGACAGGAAATCCGGGTCATAGAAACCATCACGCAGTTGACAGAAACCCTGGAGTCTCAGGAAAATGCCCGCAGGCTCCTGCAGGACAAATGGGAAAAACATCTGGCCGGTTTGGCCCTGAGAACCGGCACCAATCCCCGCACAGTATCCCTGATTTTTGCCAAAGTGGACAGGATAAAGACCATGATAAACGCGGTGGGAGACATTAAAGAACGAATCAGGGAAATGGAACAGGCCAAAGCGGAATATCTCAGCCTGGTCAGCCTGGTACCGGATCTGGCTGAAAAGACCACGGATGACCCTGCTGACCTGCTTTCAGCCGTTGACCTGTTCCTGGAACAGACCAGGATCCTGGATAAGCAGAGACAGGAGCGGGACCTGGCAGTTAGAACGCTTGAGGAAAAAAAGAAAATCCGAAAAACTGTCGAAGAAAAACAACAGAAGGCAAAAGACCGTCTAAAGAACGCAGGGACACAGCAGACCCGGACGGCTGAGGAATGGCGCGTCTGGCTCTCCAAGGCCGGTCTGGACCCTGAAATATCTCCGGAGACCGCATTGAGCGCCATGGAAACCATCAATGAATGCATCCGGCTTGTCGATACCAGAACGGCACTGGAACAGGACATAGGGCTTAAGCAAAACGAAATCCAGAAATATCTTGACCTGGTAGGAGAGGTTTTTTCCATATCAGGTAAACCTCAACCTGATAAAAACAATCTTGTCTCAGAGATTAAGCTTCTATACCAGGAATATGAGGACAGCAAAACCGGCCGGACCAAAAAAGGCACTATTCAGGAGCAGCTAACCGGTCTGAAACATGAGATCGAATCCCTGAAACAGGAGATTGGTGAGAAAAGGCTGGAGATTAAAAAACTGTTGCAAGAAGGTGAAGCTGATGACGAAGAGGAATTCAGAAAAAGAGGGGAGTTATATCAAAAAAGAAGGGATATCCTGCAAGAAATTGAAGGTGCCTCCAGAAACATCAAAATAATATCAGGGGAAAGAGATCTGGAAAAACTGAAACAAGAACTGAAACAGTGTACCAGGGAAGAACTTGACAGCGAACTACGGAGACTGCAGCAGGAAATCCGGGAGAATGACAAAAACCTTGAAGCCGCCAGAGACGAGCTGGCTGAAACCAAAAACAAACTGGAAAATCTAGCCTCATCAGAGGACATCTCCCGTTTAAGGGCAGAAGAGGAAAAGACAAAAGAAGAAATCCTGACTGATGCCAGAAAATGGGGGACAAATGCCATTGCCCGATATCTGATAATTAGTGCCAGAGAACGATTTGAAAAAGAACATCAGCCCAGGGTTATTCAGGAGGCAGCCAGTTATTTCAATACATTCACCGGTGGTGCGTATCAGAATATTATAGCCCCCCTTGGAAAGCAGAGCATAGAAGTAATGACCCGTCACGGCATCCAGAAAAAACCGGATCAGCTAAGCAGGGCCACCGCCGAGCAGCTATTCCTGGCGCTGCGTTTCGGATACATGACCAACCAGGCTGAAAACAGCGAAGTCCCCCCTGTCATTATGGACGACATACTGGTCAACTTTGATG
The DNA here is from genome assembly GCA_023129535.1 of Desulfobacterales bacterium. Classification (GTDB taxonomy): domain Bacteria; phylum Desulfobacterota; class Desulfobacteria; order Desulfobacterales. Next base: position 860 of record JAGMBW010000193.1, on the reverse strand, counting down.
CCAACCGCTCCGGTTATGCAGCCAGTGCCATCCTTGAACTGGCCGGAACCCACCAGATTCTCTTCTTTACCTGCCATCCCGAGACAATATCTGTATTCAAGAAACAGGACACAAGCATTCCTGTTTATCAGATCAAAGAAGGGAAATTCGAGGAAATTTTACCTGTACCTTAAAAAAACTTGACTTTCTGGTCTGGTCTGGTCAGACTAACTATGAGGAGGTGATGGGTATGCTCATAACCAATATTTCAGAGGCAAAGGCCCAGTTATCGGCCCTTATTGAGAAGGTCATGGCCGGACAGGAGGTGATCATTGGTAAAGCAGGGAAGCCCGTTGCAAAGCTTGTGCAGTATGAGCGAAGCGAGAAACCGCGTCGGCCCGGCGCCCTACGAGGGAAAATTAAAATAGCCGATGATTTTGACGAACTACCGAGGGATATTGCAGAAGCGTTCGGGATGGTGGATTCATGAACCTCTTGCTTGATACACACACATCACCGAGACCCGTTTGACAGGATGCTTGTAGCCCAGGCAAAAGTAGAAGGTCTTACGCTTGTGACACGTGATATTCGTTTGAAGAAATACAAAATCCCGCTTATCAAAGCCTAATGTAACAAGTAATAAGGGACGTCTCAAGTCCCCACGAGCGTCATTACGAATTGAAGCGTCGCGGGTATGACCTGGATCGGGTTGCCAAAAGGATCGCCGAAATCTACGGGTTGGAACCGCATGAAATATTTCCCAAGGGTAAGCAGCAACGAAAAATGAAGGCAAGGAGTCTTTTCTGCTTTTGGGCAGTCAGTGAGTTGGGGATGTCGCTTAGAGAACTGGCCAGGCGGTTGGAAATGAGCCCACCTGGCGT
>JAGMBW010000192.1 GCA_023129535.1 Desulfobacterales bacterium | reverse complement strand
TTTTGATAATGATTTTGATGACATCGATACCATAACAGTTTATAAGCCCACTGATATTTGAAAGCGGTCTTCAAGCCCATTGATTTATGTATTCCGGAAGTCCAAATCACCTGCCTGAAGGCGATCTTTTCTCCCAGACTCCCCATAATTTTCCTTTTCCCTCAGTTAAGCTGCTTGAATATAATGAGAAATGGGAAGAACTTGATAGTATAGGAATTTCTTTTCTTAAACGGCGCAGGCGCGTTATATAAAATCGCGCAGCGATTTTATAAATCGAGGAGGAAAGAAAGATGGAATACGTTTCCAGTGTCGAGAGAATTGGAATAAAAAAGGGGATGCAGCAGGGGGTCTTAGAGCTTTTAGCGCGTCAAATCACCAGGCGTTTTGAGGTCAGCTCTGATTCTCTTCAGCCCATCTTTGCCGGACTGACCACTGAGCAGATTGAAAAACTGGGGGAACAGTTCGTCGACGCCGAGAACCTGGACGAAATCCGCCAATGGGCGGATGAACTCCGGCAGAGGCAATAATCCGCCAAGCAGCATCGCTCTGATGGTGGAATAAGGGGTATTTTTCTGCAAAATACGTGCACCGGAGGTGACGGTGTGCCGCGTGTTCGATTCACGCCGGGGGCACCAATCATTTCAAGGACTTAGCCACTTCGGTCGTACCTCCCTCGCAATGACAGAAAAATTGTAATTCGGGTAGTTTTCGTTCAAGCACTAATTAGAATTGCTGCTTAATATCTGGATATTTGATATACTGTTTTAAATGGGTCGAAGAGGAGGCGTAAATGAAAGATCGACTTTTTGAGGCGCTCAAAAAGGGTAGGGCGGATTACGTGGAAATCCGCGTGGAGATGGAGGAAACCACGCACTTAGCCTACCGCGGGCGGGAGGTGGAGTCCGCGGGCTCCTCGACGTTTGGTGGCGGCATCGCCCGCGCCTGTACCAAAGGCGGCTGGGGCATGCTAGCGTTCGACTCGCTGAAGCATCTTGAAGAGCAGGTCGAGGAGGCCTGCCGGTGTGCCGCGTTTGTGGGACACGATGTGAAGCGTAGCGCTAAGGAAAAGACCGAACTGGCCGAGGTCGAGATTGTGGACGCGGAACGCCCCGCTAAGCTCAAACGCGATCCCCGCGGCGTGAGCCTGGACGAAAAACTCCGCCTGATACAGGGATACAACGACATCATCCTGGGTGCCGATCCGTCCATCGAGTCCTCGCGCGTCACCTACGGGGACTCCTTCCGGACTGTTTATTTTGCCAATACGCGCGGGACCTATTACATGGAGGAGCGTCCCCGGGTGTATTGTGCCTTCCATGCGACGGCCCGTGACGGGTCCTTAGTGCAGCGGGCGGGTGACAGCTTCGCCTCGGCTGTCACCTACGACGTCGTCGTTGGTCTGGAGGAGAAGGTACGGGAGGTGGCCGAGCGTGCAGCCAGCCTCCTGAAGGCGCCCAAAGTAGAAGGCGGCCCCCAAACGGTCATTCTCAACCATCAAATGGGCGGCGTCTTTATACACGAAGCCTTCGGTCACCTGAGTGAGGCCGATTTTCTGTACGAGAATCCCAGGATGCGCAATCTCATGGTTGTGGGACGCGAGATGGGGGTCAAGAACCTGAACGTGGTGGACGACGGCTCCATCGATCGTACGATTGGCAGTCTTTCCTACGATGACGAAGGCACGCCTACCAGCAAGACCTATCTCATCAAGCAGGGAGTGCTCACGGGGCACCTCCACTCACTTGAGACCGCCGCCAAGATGGGTGCAAAGCCTACGGGCAATGCCCGGAGCGTGGGGCGGCGATTTTCGCCGATCGTGCGTATGACCAATACATACATTGAAAACGGCGACATGTCGGTGGAGGAACTGTTCGCCGGCGTGGACAACGGAATTTACGCCTGCGATGCCTTCGGAGGGCAGACCGAGTTCGAAATGTTCACGTTCTCTGCCGGCTATGGATACCGCATCGAGAACGGCAAGATCGGCGAACTCGTCCGTGATGTGATTCTCACGGGGAATGTCTTCCAGACGCTCAAGGCGATTGACGGCATGGCCAACGATTTGAAGATCTGCGAAGGCGCGGGCGGTTGCGGGAAAAGCGGGCAGGCCCCGCTGCCCGTGGGGTTCGGCTCCCCCCACATCCGTATTCGCGATGTTGTGATCGGCGGTGAGAGGAAATGAGTATGCGCAATTCTATGATAGAGGTGATGACGGATCTCCTGCAAAAGGGGCTGGAGACGGCGAAGCGCCTTGGTGTTTCCGCGGCCAAGCTTGGTTTCTACCACTGTGAGTGGACAGACTGCAAGTTCGAAGCCGGACGCCTCAAGGACATGGGCGGGCGGGAAACCCTCTCCTATAATGTGGAGGTCCTTGTAGACGGCCGAAAGGGCAACACCTCGGGCAACAGGCTCGAAGATTTCGATACGATGATCGAACGGGCCGTGACACTGGCGAAGGTGGGGAGCGTGGCGCACTTCGACGCCTATCCCGCGCCGGGCGAACTGGCAATAGTGAAGACCCACTCCGAGAAAACGCTCTCGCTTTCGCGTGAGAAGATGATAGCAGGCTGCCAGGAAATGACTGACGCGCTCAGGGCCTATAATCCGGCTCTCTTTATTGAATGCTCTGCCAGCAGGATGGAATCCGAGTCGCTCCTGGTGACCAGCGGCGGCGTGTGTCACGCTGCCATGCGCACACACTGGAGCCTTGGTGCATCTGTGCAGCGTACGGCAGGCACGGACATGCTTTTTGCCGGCTACGGCAGGGGCTGGTGCGACCTGAACGAGTTCTACGATCCGGGCGTCATTGCGCAGAAAATCATCACAGACCTGCGTCGGGGCGAAAGGATTGTCGAGTCGCCCCAGGGAAGGGTCAGGGTGTACTTTCCTCCGGAAACACTGGCACGGATGCTCCAGCCCCTTTTCATGGGCACAAACGGCCGGAATGTGGCCAAGGGTGAGTCGCCCCTCCTTGGCCGGCTAAACGAGCAGATCCTTGCCCCCTCTCTTACGATTATTGACGACCCGCACCGGGATTTTGCGAGCGGGGCTTGTGCGATTGATGACAACGGCATTCCCACCCGGAGGCAGGCGATCTTCGAGCACGGGGTGCTTAAACGTTTCCTGTACGATCTGGACTCGGCCGGGCTTGCCACAGCCGAACCTACGGGTAACAACGGCTGCAGTCCACACTCGCCCATGGTTTTAGCGGGGGGCCGTCTGAGCGGGGAGCTACTCGCCGAGATCCGCGACGGCCTCTTCGTCCGCGACCTGATGGGCTTTGGCCAGAGTAATATCATCAACGGCGACTTCTCCGGGAACGTTGCTTTGGGCTACCGCATCAAGAAGGGCGAGATCCTGGGGAGGGTCAAGAACACAATGGTAGCCGGCAACCTGTACGAGATTCTGAAGCAGAACGTGCTGGTCAGTTCTGATACGGACCACGAGGGCCGATACCCCCATTGCGTGGTCGAGGGCGTGAGCGTGACCGCCGGTTGAGTTGTAGGAATTCCGTCAAGTTAGCGTCCAATTTGTGATATTTTTTTACCTGGGTTGAGCGGTTCAAGGTTCACGGTTCCCGGTTGAAGAGCCCTAACTGGCTGTTAGTAAAAGGATGACGCGTCAAATAGTAAGGTTCAGAGGTTCAACGTTCAGAGGTTAAAACCGTGAACCGTGAACCGTGAACCGTGAACCGTGAACCGTGAACCGATCACTTTAGGTGTAAATCAGTGGCACAGTTCTGTGGTATTTTTGCCTCTAATATGTTAAAACAATCATAGAACTTAGCTGTGTATTTTTTGACAAGATTAACAGGATGAAAAAATCTTGTTTATCCTGTAATCCTGTCTAAATGCCTTTTGAGGGAGTCTGATATGTTTTTTCCGCGAAAATCAAAGATATTTGACAAATTAGCAAGACTGTCATCAATCGTTAAACATGCAGGTGACGTATTGGACAATCTAACCCGTGACTGGAAACAGTTAAAAAACGCTTCTTCCGAGCTGCGAGATCTGGAGCGGCAAGCAGACGAACTGGTCAAGAGTATTACGAATGAAATAGAAACAGTATTTATTCTGCCATTAGATAAAGAAGATATTGGGGACTTAACAGAGTGCCTGGATGATGTGGTAGACAACGTGGAAGAGGCGGTCAATCGACTCCACATCTACAAGATTTCTGAATCAAACGAGACACTGAGAGCCTTTGCCCAATTGATAAGGGAAAGCGCCGGGGAGATCCACAAGGGTATATTAATGATTAAGGAGCAAAAAATAGCCTCGGAAGACTTTGCTTTGTGCGGTAGCGTGCTTCGGGATCTCGAAAGTCAAGGGGATAAGGTGCATAGAAACGTGCTGGAGAAGATGATGGATAAAGATTCGTCCTTCTTGAATGGGAATGACTACCTGTCTATACTCAAATGGAAGGAAATCTTTGAGACTCTGGAGAATACGCTGGATAAATGTGATAACATTGCCAAACTTTTTTCAAGATTAAGGATAAAATATATTTAGGAGCCGTGGAACCAGGATTTGTCGTATTATTAGTTGCCATTGTCCTGTCCTATGTTTACGCTTTTGTAGGTGGCTTTACCGATGCGGCCAATGCCATTGCGACATCCGTCGGGTCTCGCGCCCTCTCTCCCATGACTGCCGTCTTGATGGCCGGGATTTTGGAGATTCTGGGTGCGTTGACTGGCACCGCAGTTGCTTTAACCATTGGTAAAGGTATCGTAGCATTAAGCCTCATCTCTCTTTCTACGGTTATTGCAGCCCTCATGGGAACCATGGTCTGGAGTCTGTTCACGTATTACCGGGGTATTCCGGTTAGCGAAACACATGGATTGATCGGGGGAATTGTTGGCGCGGCTTTAGCAGTGGCAGGGGCTGAGGTCGTTCTTTGGTCGGGATTAGTAAAAGTTCTGATTGCGATCGTTGCCTCGCCATTGTTGGGTTTTGCAGGCGGAGCGGTATTGATGTATATAATTTACTTTTGTTTTAGTTCCGGTCCAGCACGAAAAATGACTTTGATCTTCAAAAATCTTCAACGCTTTTCTGCCGCCTTTATGGCCTTCAGCCATGGCCGCAACGACGCTCAGAAACCAATGGGTATTTTGGTCATGGCTCTGGCGCTTCATTTCGGCTGGAAAGATCCAACCATACCTGTTTGGGTTATTCTGAGTATCGGGTTGGCTGCTGGACTTGGCGTGGCTTATGGAGGATGGCGAATTATTAAAACCTTGGGGATGAAGCTTGCCCCCCTGGCTCCTGAACAGGGTTTTGCGGCAGAGAGTTCTGCAGCCTTTGTATTGCAGTTGGGCTCCATTTTTGGCATTCCCATTTCTACAACCCATACCATTGCTTCATCCATTGTAGGGGCTGGTGTAGTTCGCCGATTCTCGAGTGTACGCTGGGGCATAGCTGTTGATATTGTGCTTTCCTGGATTTTGACGCTTCCAGCGACCATGGCTCTTGGCTGGATTTTTAACAAGATGTTTGCTTTGATGTTTTTGGTGTGAATACGGATAAATGGCTGAAGAGGTTCCTGGCAGGATTAGAAAATTCAAGATAGATGACATCAATGAAATAGTTGAGATTGAGGAACAGGCATTTCCAAAGACGCCTTACTCAAAAGAAGCTTTTCTAAGCTATGCAAATAGTTTCCCGGATAGTTTTGTAGTCATAGAAACGGGTAAAGATATTCTGGGATACATAATCTTCGATATGAGTGGTCATATCCATTCCACTGCTGTAAAACCAGCGTATAGAAGAAAGGGTTTTGGGAAGATGTTATTCATGCATGCTCTAAAGTGTGCTAAGGAACGGTTATGGCTCGAAGTTAGATCAAAGAACATTGGAGCAATAAGGTTTTACAAGAAACTGGGTATGAAAATAGTCGGAAAAATTCCAAATTACTATGAGACCGACGATGCCCTGATTATGGTTTTGAGACAAAGAGAAGAGCCGGATGCCCATAAATAGTGCCTGAACGGAAAGGCCCTTTTTTGTCATTTCGACCAAAGGGAGAAATCTTTAACCGGGCGTATCCACGAGTTAGGGGAATCCGTGTTTTGTCCCGTAGGGACTTATGAGAATAGCCTGGCAATTTATTGCCAGGTCATAAGGATACAAAATAGATTTAGTCCAGTATGGACGACAGGTTTCAGTGTAAACATACCGTTCATCATAATCGAGCCCATTCGGGTTGCCTTTTTCTGTCGTTCCTACAGAACTTTTGGATTTGTGTTCAACTCATCCCGACAATAAATTGTCGGGCTATTTTCGACTGTCCCTAACGGGACATAAGATACTTCCCCCAACTTCCCCCAACTCGTGGATACGTCCTCTTTAACCTTCTGTTTCTGAATTGAAAGGAGGACCACATGTCCAAAAAGGTTTTGGTTCCTATTGCAGACGGTTCTGAAGAAATAGAAGCCGTGTGCATCATTGACGTATTGAGAAGAGCGGAGGCATCTGTCACTGTTGCCTCAGTGGACAAATTGCAGGTTACTGCTTCTCGCGGGGTGAAATTGGTGGCAGACCAACTTATTGCCGACTGCGTGAACAACATGTATGACTTGATTGCCTTACCGGGTGGTATGCCAGGAGCCGAGCACCTCCGTGATTCGAAGGAACTGGAGATTCTGTTAAAGCGCCAACAGCAGCAGGGAGGATGGTATGGGGCCATCTGTGCGTCACCCGCAGTCGTACTCCAGCACCATGGTCTGCTGAGTCATTGCCGCGCAACGTGTCATCCCAGCTTTGTTGACCAACTCGAAAACACTGACGCAGTAGAATCACGGGTGGTGGTGGATGGTTCGTGTATCACAAGTCGCGGGCCAGGAACCGCTCTGGAGTTTTCGCTGAAATTGGTGGCGTTGCTCTATGGCAAGCAAAAGGCAAAAGAAATCTCTGAAGCCATGATTGTTGGTTAGCCGTCGAGCATCTCTGTCGTCTTTCAGTTTTGTACGATCCCGAATTTTGCAAGCATCTTATCATGTCATTACGAGGAGCGAAGCGACGTGGCAATCTCGTCACCTAAAGCCCGCCCTGGCGCGACACCCTCGCGAGAGGCTATCACGTTCCCCAACCAGGCCCGTCCTGGCGCGACAGAAGCTGGTCAATGCCACGGAAAGAAAAACCCGCTCTGGGCCAGGGATTGCTTCGCTCTCGCTCGCAATGACACCCACAACACGGATTTTCAAGCAACACTTGCGAAATCTGGGATGATGGTATGGTGCAGCCTCGAGGAGCATCTATCCGTGCTTTTCGTATATCCCAAAATCGTATAAATCTGGCCAACTGCCAACCTTTCACTGGCGTCCCGCATTTCCCTTTACCCAAAACAGCTCGTACCCACGCCTTCTGACGACTGCCAGAAGCAGTCGCAATGCCTTCTAATCAGCTCAGTGATTCCTACTGCCTGAGGCATCTCTCAGACGCCTTTACCCAAAAAAACTTTGAGCGGAAATGGGTAAACGTCAATGATTCCTATTGGGCGGTTCGACAATTTAGAAGGTAACTCAACGTAGTCGCAATCCCTTCTTCATCAGGTCAATGATTCAATCGGCGGCGCACAGGTTCGGAACAATGGCAAGAGGTTATGACCCCGAATGCGCGAACCCCGTTTTCGCTGATGATGTTCACCATTTTTCACACCCTTTCCGATGGCACTGGTAGTGTAACTTCTCAAAAAGTTCGGGTAGAAACAAGAAAATAGTAGACAAGGTCGGATTAAAGTGCTATGAACACAATGTATGAAAGTCACTGTTCAGATGCCAAAGATTCGCGCAGAGGAACAGACTCCGCTCGTATTGCAATTACTGGAAATCATCGAGCAACAGTTTGTAATCACCCAGCAACAGGCGGAAATAATCCAGCAACTAAGGGACGAAATCGCCCGTCTCAAGAACCAAAAACCCAAACCTAAAAAAAGAATACCAAGAATACACTGTCCAAGGCATAAAGATTAGACCGCATAATATTCGTTACCTTCTGGAACGTTGGGAAACTCCTGATGGAGACTATATCGTTGGCCAATTACCTGTGCATGTCCAAGGTCATTATGATTTCGAACTTAAGGGCCATATTTTGTATCAATACTATCACTGCCATGTCAGCCAACCCCTTCTGTTGGAGCAGTTATGGGAGTGGGGAGTAGATATTTCTTCGGGACAACTCAACAGGATTCTGACCGAAAATAAGGATCTGTTCCACAAGGAAGAAGATGCCATTTTGTCAGTAGGTCTGAAAGTTTCCGATTATATTAACGTCGATGATACCGGAGCGCGCCATGCAGGGAAAAACGGCTACTGCACCCATATTGGTAATGAATTTTTTGCCTGGTTTCAAAGTACCGACAGCAAGAGCCGGATTAATTTCCTTGAACTCCTTCGCGCAGGACAGTTTAACATCCGTAATCATGCTCTTTGCTGGATTCATGCGGAACGTACCCTCAATAAGTTGATCCCCTTCAGTGACGAAAACCGTCGAATTCTCGACAATGTCCAAGAACAAGTCTGGGGCTTCTACGATGATCTCAAGGCTTATAAGAGATCGCCGGATGAAACTAAAAAAGGTCAATTGGAAGATAGGTTCGACGAGATCTTTACACAAAAAACAGATTATCAAATGCTAAACTTGGCCTAATGGGTGTTATTAGATATCTTCATTATCAGTTTCTGCGACCGTGAGGGCTATGGTTTGTGACCGGCCCAGGCGCTCAAAAACGAGTCGCCGAATCACGCCGGCATGTTTTTCTGCGGCGTTCTGTTTCCTGATGACAGCCTCCCGGGCTCTGGCCCCGTATGTTTTTAAGGCATCTGGATGGGAAAGAAACCAGATCGCCTTTTCAGCCAACATTTCAGAATTCGATACCGGTATGCCAGCCCCCACCTTTTCCAGAAGCGCCTTTGCGTCTAAGAAATTTTCCATGGAAGGTCCGTAAAAGACCACCTTTCCCCAAATCGCCGCTTCCAGGGGATTCTGTCCGCCCAGCGGCACAAGGCTCGCCCCGCAAAATACCACTGTTCCCACACTGTAGATCTCAAAGAGTTCTCCAAAGGTGTTGACAATAACTACTGGTTCTGTGCGTTTTCCCTTGCCCTTTTGAAGCCCGCTCCGGCGCTGGTACCTGAAGCCTCGTTTTTCAACCATCGATCCAATTACGGGTGTTCGGTTTATATGTCTGGGTGCGATAATGAGAATGGTGTCCGGAAATTCTTTCAGGATTTTTTCATATGCGTCTAAAACCATGGCCTCCTCCCCCTCATGGGTGCTGCCTGCAACAAAAACCTGATGGGAGGCGTCAAGATTCAAGATTTGCCGCATTTCTGTTTCCACGGCAGGGCCTGCAAGGCTCGGCAGGAGATCGTATTTGGCATTGCCGTTTATTTCAATTTTTTTAGGATCCGCCCCCATCATCCTGATGCGGGCTGCATCTTCTTCCAAAATCATGCTAAAGGCATCGACATTTTTCAGGACTTCACGAAAAAGAGGCCGGAACTTGAGATAGCCGCCGATCGATCTCACGGAGATTCGGCCATTAATGAGGGCGGTCTTGATTCCCATGCGCTGTGCCTCGGCGATCCACACAGGCCAGATTTCAGTTTCCAAAAAAACCAGGATATCCGGACATACGCGGGAAAGTGCTTTGCGTACTGAACCAATAAAATCGAATGGCGCGTATATCACAGGGGTATCCTCCCCGAAGGTTTCCATTGCGAGGTCGCGGCCGTGCTCGGTGATTGTTGAAATGATGATTGAGCAGCCCGGTATCATCCTTTTGAGGGCCTTTACCAGGGGGGCTGCTACCTTGACCTCACCGAGTGATACAGCGTGGATCCAGATACGGGGCGATCCCGAAAGACGTTGAGTGAGGGTGCGGGGAACAAATCCCAGGCGTTCTCCAAAACCCTTTCTGTACCGTCCGCTCAAGCGGGTGTATATCCAGAAAGGGGGAAGGCAAGAGACAAACAGACCGCCGGTCAGGGCAAGGTATGCAGCATATAGGAACTTCATAGGTTCTTCTTCAAATTATTATCGTAGCCCAGATGAATGCTCTTTGTTTATGGAGTGATGGAGTATTGGAGTACTGGACGTGAAACAAATCGTCATCATTCCACCATCCCAGCATTCCAGTACTCCACCACTCCAATACTCCA
>JAGMBW010000191.1 GCA_023129535.1 Desulfobacterales bacterium | reverse complement strand
TGAGAGCCAAAATTAGAATTGCTGATTACTGTAACATTGGGGTCGAGAACTTGAGTATTTTATTTTTCTTCTTGTTAAATCATCAATCGTCAATCGCCAATCGTCAATCCCTCATCCCCAAGAGCAGGAAATTGTTTGTCCTCTTGCTTGCAGGATCATTGTTGTTGTGTGCCTGTGGCAAAAACAAGGCGCTGGAAAGAATCGAGAAATCCGGCACCATTACAGTGATAACCCGCAACAACGCTCACTGCTATTATACATACCGGGATCAGGAGATGGGTTATGAATACGACATGGCTAAGGCCTTCGCGGAGTTTCTGGGCGTTAAACTTAAAGTAAAGGTGCCCGAGTCGTGGAACCAATTGGTGCCTTTGCTAAACAAAGGCGCAGGACATGTGGTGGCCGCCAGCATGACTGTTACCCCTTCCAGAATGGAGTTGGTGGACTTCTCAAAGCCTTACCTGTCCGTACAACAGATGGTCATCACCCACAAGAACAATACAGAGATCAAAACCATTGCTGACCTGGAGGGAAAAACCATCCATGTCCGTCGTGGAACGACCTATGACGAAAGATTGCAAACCCTGAAGGCAACTGGCCTCGGTGTAAACATCAAGGCACGCGAGGACATTCGAACAGAAGATCTCATACAGGCAGTTGCTGAAAGAAAGATCGAAGCGACCATAGCAGATTCTAATGTGGCCCTATTAAATCGCCGTTACTACCCCGACATCCGTATCGCTTTTCCCATCGAGAAGCCTGAGTCCTTAGCCTGGGCCGTAAAAAAGGGAGAAACGGCACTCCTTGATAAGATCAATCAGTTTTTTGAGACAATTGAACAAGACGGCACACTCAAGGACATATACAACAGGTACTATGCCTATGTAGAAAGATTCGACCACCTCGATCTCAAGAAATTTCCGGAGAGGATCGAAACCCGCCTTCCAAAATACGAGAAGGCGATTAGAAAGGCCGCTGAGCTATACGGCTTTGACTGGCGGTTGATAGTAGCCCTCATATACCAGGAATCTCAATTCAGGCCCCAAGCTCGAAGTTTTTCTGGCGTAAGGGGGCTCATGCAGCTCACCCTGCCGACCGCCCGGGAAATGGGGGTCAAGAATCGTCTGGATCCCCGCCAGAGTATTATGGGTGGCGTCAGATACCTCAGAAAGCTCCACGACCTCTATGATGAGGCATCTGAGCCGGATAGAATCCTTATTGCCCTCGCTGCCTATAACGTCGGCAACGGGCACATCCTGGATGCACGGAGCATAGCCTCTGAAATGCAACTTGATCCCAACAAATGGCCGTCTTTGGAAAAGACCCTGCCCCTGTTGGCCCGACATAAGTACTACAAGAAGAGCCGTTTTGGTTATTGCCGCGGGAGAGAGCCCGTCTCCCACGTGCAAAGCATCCTGGTCTACTATGACATCCTCAAAAGGCAGGCCATTCAATATGCGAGCAAAGGCTGATGATACGAAGTGCCCGTCGTCCAGCGAATATTCCAACTTATTTTTTCTCAAACCCTTAGGTAGGTTCGACCACAAAAAGCGAAAGAGCACTGGAGCACTGCTCCGGGAAGAGGCTCATCGAGCCCTTATAGAAACACCCGGTAATCCACATTCAGGGCTTTAGCCAAGCGTTTGGCCATCTCCTTTCCGATTGGCCGTCTTCCATTTTCCATCTGCGAAATGTGAGCCTGTTTGATGCTAATGCGATCTGCTAAGTCTTTTTGAGTTAATCCTTCCCGTTTTCTCGCGCCACGCAAGGCCACGCCTGGATTAAAATCAGGGTAGACCTCTTCCCAAGGAACAGAATCCTTCAGATCCTCGGCCCCCAAGGACACCAGCACCTTTTTGGCTTTGTCTGCTTGTTGAGCAGGCACCCGGAAGTTAAGTTCAACATAATCGTTTGTAGTCAGCTTTTTCGTGGCTTCCAACATAAGTCACCTCTATGATTTTCTCGGTTCTGTGGGCTACCCTCCAGACAGCCACATAAGTCGGTTTCCCCTTCTGCATATGGCAATGATAACAATCCCTTGCCGCTTTGATCTTTCTAAAATTCGGCCATTTACTTCTTATCGGCCCGCCGATCTTCAATTCCGCCAGCAGAACCTGTAAGATCTCTTGGATACCTTTTGGAAGCTTTTTGTGGTTTTTACGGGCCTTGCCGACAAGATTGATTGTCCACATTATCTATTTAATATACCAATTATTGATATATAATTCAAGACAAAAATTCCTTGGGGTATGATTCGGATAGCCCAAAACCCCCATATGTTGCCCCGCCTTCTTCCTTGACACACAAGGCCACTTCTTACTATAGGCCCCCCGCAAAAAGGAACTTCTTATCTGATGCCACAAAAAATATATCATCAAATCCCTGACCGCCTTATCTTTTTCCGGTATCCTTAAAAATTCTCTGAATGATTGAAGCTCCCTGCAGCAAGCTGCCATTGCTTCACGTCCAGGTCTGGGCCAGGGAATAGTCCAATGGACAATCTTGGTTGGCTTGAATAGTTTCCTGAGCATAGGGGTGCTACAAGGATTTGGAAGTTTTGGATCGACGGTGTTTTTGATGAAATTGAAGAAGGATGACAGGGATGAATAGCGGGATCGTTTGATTGATTGTTTGGTCCCTTCGGTGACCTGGTTCAGAAACGACAGGATTTCATCCGAGGTTATCGAGTCGAGTTCCCTTTCACGGAACTGGCTGTCAAACCTGCAGAGGACGAACTCATACGGGCGGATGCTATTTTTTTTTCGAGTTCATGCTGTGGTACTCCAGATGATAGTTGACGGCTTGTGTCACTTTCATGATGTACCTCCTCTTTCTTGGGTTGATTAAATTTGGGCTAATACCTTGACAAAGCTTACGATATCATTTACAAATCTTCAAGAAAAATGTTGGATTCGTCAGTTGCGATAATGGCAAGCTATCTACAAAACGAGAACTGGCAACCGAAAAAAATATTGGAAACTTTAATAAGAGAGTAAGTTTTTGTGAAAGTCCGATTTCATCGATAGGGAGGTATATCCGAAATAGTCCGGATATACTTCCAAATTGGAAGGATATCCGAACCTATCCAGAAATAAGAAGTTATACGACATCGGGCTATAATGTGATTAGAAAATACAATGGGAGGACATAAGTGCGTCGACGGGCAATTGATAAGATACGCGATGCAATCAGGACTGGAAACTATGACACGACATTTCATGCCGTTGAGGAAATGGCAGAGGATAAACTTGGAATTTTTGATATGGAGAGTGCTGTTTTAACTGGTAAGATTATAAAGAGAGAAAAAGATGATCCTCGTGGCGTCAAATATGTACAGGAATTTTTCTAATCATAACAGTTTACGCAATCACTTAAACAGGAGGGTAAGAGAAATGTATGGTTATAGTTGTGAATATTGCGAGGGCACTGTCAAAGAGCGACTGGTAAAAAAGGAAATCTTCAAGCATAAAGATGGGTTCGTTATGCTTGAAAATGTTCCTGTGGGCATATGCGATAAGTGTGGCTATCGATATTATCATTCAGTAATATTAAAAAGGGTTGACGAAATCGCCGAGGGCAACCGAGCTCCTGCGAGAACAGAAATTATACCAGTTGCTCAGTTGGGATAGATATATAATAAGCCCGACGGCATATCTGGCTTCACTTCGTTTCGCTTAACTTTGCTAACGCAAAGTTTAGATATGCCGAGCACGTTATCTTCTCACGTTTTCGATTTCTGCTGTAATGTTAAGATAGTGAAAAAGCTCACTTTTTTAGAGTGCCAAACCATATCATTACAAATTCGACTCAACTAAATCGGGATTATCAGGGTGAAGCTCTTTATGGCCTCACCCTGATTTTGTGTTCAGCTACGCATACACATTCTCAATCCACCTCAAGGCTTCCACGTCACTGACCTTTCCTGAGCTTGAGCACCTCGCTGACTCTCATCCCACCACGGGCCATGAGCTCCAACATCAGACGGTTTCTGGGATTCGTTGTTCTGAAGATGATTTCGTCAACTACCTCCTTTTCCAGCCCGCCCTGGTGCATATTTGCCTGCAGTAGGTACCATGCTTCACGTCCAGGTCTGGGCCAGGGCCCGCCCTGGCGCATATTTCATGTAAACAAGCACAGAGCCAGGTAACCAGGCCCGCCCTGCCCGCCCTGGCGCTTCAGCTTACTATTAACCTGCCAAGCCAGTAATCCCGGTCTGGGCCAGGGGCGCGACACCATCGCGAGAGGCTATCACGCTCCACAACCAGGTCTGGGCCAGGGGCGCGACGGATTCATATGGATCTATAGTGCTTCTCATCCCGGTCTGGGCCAGGGTCTGGGCCAGGGAATAGTCCAATGGGTAATCTTGGCCGGTTTGAACAGTTTTCTGAGCATAGGGGTGCTACAAGGGTTTTCAAGGTTCGATGCGGTGGTGTTCTTGACGAAATTAAAGAAGGACGAGAGAGCTGAATAGCGGGATCGTTTGGTTGACTGTTTGGTCCCTTCGATGACCTGGTTCAGAAACGACAGGATTTCATCCGAGGTTGTCGCGTCGAGTTCCCTTTCACGGAACTGGCTTTCAAACCTGGATAGAACGAACTCATAGGAACGGATGCTGTTTTTTTTGAGTTCGTCCTGTGGTACTGCAGACAATAGTTGACCGCTTGTGTTACTTTCATGATCTACCTCCTGTTTCTTGGGTTGATTAAATTTGGGCTAATACCTTGACAAAGCTTACGATATCATTTACAAATTTTCGAGAAAATTGTTGGATTCGTCAGTTGCAGATATGGCAAGCTATCAACATCCGACTTCTTCTTAGTGGACGGCTTGGATGATGTGAAGCAAGGTTGACCTGATGGCTGGCAATATTGTAATAGACGGAAATCCATATATTCCAATATGTGAGATTGCATACAATATCTGTTCGGCTGTGAAGAAGTTGTCCTGGTAACGGCCCAACTACATATTCGGATGGCCGTGGACAAAAACAAATCACGGAGGCATACTAACTTGAAGACAAAAGATTTAATAGCAGAAGCAATTTCCCTCCCGGTTGAGGAAAGGGCGATTGTCGTTGACTCCATTCTCAGGAGTCTGAATCCGCCAGAGTCCGACATTGACCGGAAATGGGCGGCCATTGCGAGACGGCGTCTTTCAGAGCTACGTTCCGGCGCAGTCAAGGGCGTACCGGGAGAAGAAGTGTTCAGCAGAATTTGGAAGCGGTTCTCTCCATGAACTACTCATTCCATCCCGAGGCAGAAGCGGAGTTCAACCAAGCCATCGACTACTACGAAAGTTGCGCCGAGGGATTGGGATACGACTTCGCAGTTGAGGTGTATTCAGCTATCGAGCGAATCGTTGCTTATCCGAAAACTTGGGCGATCTTGGAGGGGGAAGTCAGGAGATGCCAGACGAGAAGATTCCCGTATGGAGTTCTGTATACCGAGGAGCCAGAAGGGATTTTCGTGCTTGCTGTCATGCACTTCCACAGGGATCCTGATTACTGGAAGCACAGATTGGAGTAAGAAAGCGGTTTTCCGAAAGCCGTGCCTCGCTCTGTGCTCAGAGATAACACAAAGCTCTTTCCCCCGCATGTTGGCGGCAGGTTAGCTTCGCGTTACGCGCAGTTGCGAATACTGCTATAAATCTGCAATTCGCCCGATATGTACAAATTGCAGATTAGCATATGTAATCTTGAATGCGCTGACGATCACACCACATAACAATCGCATCTAAGTACTGGACATTTTTTTGACAGGATTAACTGGATAAACTGGATAAACTTTAAATGAATCCAGTTCATCAATAAAATTAATAACCTGCACGATTTTGACGCTATGGGAGCCAAGTGTGGTTCAATCGCGTGTTGAGTAAAGTAACAGTCTACGCACCAGTCATGTCAAATAGTGACGATATCTAAGTTGCTAAAATTAAAGATTAATGATGGATAGGAATTTAAAATAAAAACAATCTTGTTCATCCTGTCTATCCTGTCT
>JAGMBW010000190.1 GCA_023129535.1 Desulfobacterales bacterium | reverse complement strand
CCCACAATGCGTTATAATGAGGAAATTCCTTCCCTTTCCACATTCTCCAAGAAGAAAGATCCCAATTCCCTGTTTTTCTCGCACTCAAATAAATCATAAACCACTGGTGACAAAGGTATATCATGATTTAAATAATGCGCTCTTTTATTCACCAACTTACCTCCGTCATTTCAGTGGACAGGAAAAAGCAGAGACATGATTTCGGGCCATCATATTTCAGTCCTATCTTTTGTTCAAGGATTACAACGTCGCGGTCCATGGCAAAACCACTCAGGAGTCTCCCCTATTCATCATGCGAAGTTTCATCTCCAACAGATCCAACAAATTTCCCCCTCCCCCAGCCCCTCCCGCCAGGGGAGGGGAGATGTGGGCAAGGAGTAGCCGCCAAGGGAGGGGAGAACTTATAAAGTTAGAAAACGACGCGAATTTTGTTTTTGTCCATCTTTATTCCGTATCTGGTATCATGCCTCGAGCTGTAAATAGATTCCCCCTCCCCACCGCCCCCACACAGAGATGGGAGATGTGGGTAAGGTCCACCATTGCGGATCGAACGCATGGGACAGGAGGCACTTGACGTAATCAAATAATTACGTTATGTTTATTTTATGATTGAAGCCGACCAATCCCTTAAGCCTGACTGGGACGAAGACAACATCAATCACATTGCTGCCCATGGCCTACGACCCGACCAGGTGGAGGAGGTTTATTACAGGCCTATTTTAGGAGAATTAAGAAATGAGCACACTCCCAAAGAGAATACGAAAAAGGCTCCAGAAAGAAGCAAATGAATGGGATGCCGCCATTGCTGGCGAGAGTCCGGAACACGTTCAAAAACTCCTTGACAAGGCAGAGCCTTTTAAGGTTCCACGTCCTGCCCGTCAGCCTGTATCGTTTCGTCTGGACCCATTTGATATCTCCATGCTAAAACGCATTGCGCGCAAAAAAGGTATTTCTCACACCCAGCTCATGGCGAGCTGGCTTCACGAAAAAATCGAGCAAGAAAAGAAAGTTCACGTCCCCGGTTGATTTGATCCCGCGAACTACCAGCCAAGCTCGTGGTTCAAGGGACTGGCTGACCTCAACTGCGTTTGCCCGTTTGACCAGGCCCTTGTAATCGAGGGGTGGTTCTCCATTTCCATGATAATTGCAAAGAGATGATATTCGCCTTAACATGGCCCTTGTGAGCACGTGAAAGGGGAGCGAGGGCTCCAATCTGTTTTCAAATTTCAGCCGGAGCGGTGTCTTCAGGCTCAGCTCTATGCACCCCAGCGCGGTTTTCAGTCAACACAACAAGGCAGATCGACCGAATACGTACCAGCCTGAACCGATCAATAAAAGCTTTGCATGTTGCAGACCCTTCAAGGGTTAAGTGATTATCGCGGAATATCGTTGGCTTACTATCACAAGTCGGCGTTTCAGTAATGGATATTGAACGGTTAGAAGGTCTGAACGTGGAGTAGGTAAGATAATGGCGTCCCCAAAATTCACAAAATTCACACAGGATTATTGGGAGGGGAACACTAAAGACAAAAGGGACGTGTTTAAATATGTTACTAACTTCAATACTTATTTATTTTCTTCAGGACGTCCCGCATTTCCACTCAATTCGTCTCTTACAGCTATCCCAATTTTTTCTGACAAGTACGGCTTTTTTACGTAAGCTCCTCCACCCAATCGTTGAACCTCTTTGACACGCTCTGTTTCGGAAAAGCCACTTACGATTATTGCTTTTTGCCCGGGATGCAATTCGAGAATTCTTTTGTATGTCTCAAGTCCATCAATTCCGGGATCCATAATCATGTCTAAAACCAATAAATCCGCTGAATTATTTTTCATATATTCTACAGCCTCTTCCCCGCTTGAAACGGTTGTGACAGAATAATTTAAGTGCGTTAATATCTGAGATGCAATATCTCGTTGTTCTTCCACGTCATCTACAACTAAAATTGTTTCACCATTTCCCAGATATGTCTCAGGTGGTCTCTTGGTCTTTTTTCTTGCTAATTCTTCTCTGGTTGCCGGAAAATAGACTCTAATGATCGTTCCTTTTCCTTCAGTGCTTTTAATATCGATATATCCATTGTGATCCTTCACTGTCCCCCACACCACTGCCATGCCCAAGCCTGTACCGCTTTGTCCCATCACCTTCTTTGTATAGAAAGGCTCAAATATTCTTTCTATATCCTCTCTTGAGATACCGACACCGGTATCAGATACGCTCAGGACAACGTAATCACCCTCTTTCACATCGTCATAACCGGTTATTGGCCTGTCAACATATCGGTTTTCTGTAGATATAAGAATCTTACCACCATCGGGCATGGCCTCTGCTGCATTCGATATTAGATTCATTACAGTTTGTGAGAGGTGAACTGGTGAGCCGACTATGTTGAACAACTCCTTCTCAAGATGGGTCTCAAACTCCACATTGTAGTGGAATGATTTTAATCTCTCATATTCGGGGCTCATCAGATAGTTAGATGTGACGTGATTTAAATTCACGATATCACTTACGACAACACCCCTTCTTGCCAGGGTTAACAAATCCTGAACAATAGCGGCAGCTTTTTCGCCTGACCTCTGTATGGTCAAAATAGATTTTCTTAAGGGGTTTTCTTCAGGAATTTGCATCAACAACAACTCCGGAATACTTACAAGCCCACTTAAGATATTGTTCAAGTCATGAGCAACGCCTCCTGCAAGAGCGCCTATGGCCTCCATCTTCTGAGCTCGATGAAGCTGGGCTTCAAGGTTCCTTCTTTCTTCTTCTGCTTGTTTATGCATGGACATGTCGCGATTATAGATGACCGCACCAACAAACCCCTTGTTTTCATCATAAATTGCCTTTTCTTTTCTCCAGACAGGGAGAGTAGAGCCATCGCTACAAATAAGCTCAACCTCACCTTCAACATAGCCAGTCTCTATGAGAACTGAGAATTTTTTTGTAAACAAGGCTTTGCTATTATCCGAAAAAAACTCTGTGGCAGGCCTCCCTATTATTTCTTCATAGTTATGCTTAACTAAAGTCTGATGAGTTCTGTTGCAATCTACAATATTGCCTCGAGCATCCAATACCTCCACCCCGTCAGGAGCGGCCTGGAACAACATCCGATAATTTTCTTTCCTTTCAAGGCTTTTAGTGATTTCTCTTATCATGTTATACAATTCAAAGCTTTCAACGGCATTAGAGCTGTTAAACAAAATGATAGAAAGCAGAGATAAGGATATGTCAGGGATATCGGTGTCCCCTTCTCCCAGCAAACCAACGAACATGCCTCTGATCCTGGAGCTTGTGGCCATAACATGGATGATTAGTCGTTTTTCGTAGGTTTTTGAGGAGATGATAACAGGCCTTTTTTCCCTCAAAGCCCAAGCAAATGTTCCATTATCAATCAAAAAGTCGACCTCGTTCTGAATATATGACCTGTAATTTTTGGGTTGTGTACTAGCAAGGAAAAACTCATGGTTGGCCTCGTCCACTAAAAAGAAGGCTATTGCCTCGAATTGGATCAAGCCCTGTATCCGTGAACCGGTCTCCTCTAAAATGACACTGGTGTCCTCTAGTTTGTTGATACTGGTCTGAAAATCCCCAAGCGAGGCTGCCATCTCGAGTGCATCAAGAGTAAAACGATTAACTTCTTCCAGGTACTCAATCCGCTTTTCCATGTACTGGGTACGCTTTTCCATCTATTCGATGTCCTGTTGTGCTTGTTGTCAATCACTCATCTGAAAATGCGAAAACTTTCTTCCACCTGTGGATCCATTTGGTCTATGGTTAAACCTAAAATATTTACTGATAAGCCAATAGTTTCCCATGCATCAGGGTCTAATGGCGGCACAAAGCGTTCCCCACTGGAGCCCATGCCCAGGGCGTTTGTCATGATATCTGCCAGATGTACAACAGCTGTTTCCAATCGATTCCTCGATTTTTTGGGATTATGATGGTACTTAACAATTGTTTCCAACGAAACGGGAAGCTTCCATTTTTTTAAAAGCAACGCACCTATTTCAGCGTGGTCAAAGCCGATGGTTTCATGTTCTACCTTATGCAACAAGTTATTAGACAATTTAGCTTTTAAAAGAGAGTTTTTCGATTCAGCAGGCGCGTAATTATAGAATAAAAGACGGCCGATATCGTGAAGTAAGCCAGCCACGAATAAACGTTCAGTATTTACTATGTTTTTATAGCCAGCCAAAATACGAGCAATAACTCCACAGGAAATGCTGTGTTTCCAGAATGATCCCATATCTATTAAATCAGAGGGGATATTCTTGAACGTACTTATGATATTTACTCCCATGGCCAGGGTGCTCAGCTGTCTTGTTCCTATAATAGCCACCGCTCTCGATAAAGTATCTATCCTGGACGGGAAACCATAAAAAGCGCTGTTGACTATTCTTAAGAGCTGAGCAGAGAGATTCGGGTCACCTCCGATCACATTGGCAATATTTTTGGCCGAACTGTCAGGCTTCTTTATGGTTTCGTCTATTTGCATAAATATGGTTGGCAACGTAGAAAGCTTGATATCCTTTCGGATGAATTCATGGGGTTTCATTTTCGTTGTTGTGCTTTCCAGGATCTCATTGTCATCTGTATCTGCCTCGGAAAACTCGTGATATTCGTTGCTTCCTTCTTGTTCGCCTCTTTGTATTTCGTTAGCTTTTCGTAAAGCGCACAGGCGAAACAATTCGTGATTTACCGGATGATCCAGGTCGGCTTGTTGAAAGCGCTCACGCAGCATTACTTCGGCCGCTTCGAGAGTTGCCGGATCTAATTGAGCCATAGCACTTGACTCTATATCTTCCTGTGATATTCCCTTAATGTCGACTTCTACGACCCCCCATGTCCTGAAAGTTTTAATATGCTTTGATGTCAGCACTGTGCCCTTGGCCAGGAGAAAACGGCCATAGCGGCTTTCTAAGTCCCCGGCCATGACCATGTCCGGCTCTAATTTAGCTACAGTTATAATGCCCATAATTTTATAGAAGAATGTTACGTTTTAGTCCGTTAATTGTAAAATTCGTGTTTTTTCTGGCACAATATTTTTTGCGATGGCCTCTCGAGCCTGGCAACAAATTCAGGGATTCAGGGAAATTGTCAGAGATTCATTCCTGGTTGAATCTCTTTTTAGCAGTGTATTTAGCCTCTGAACGAAAACTATTCAAAGTTGTCATTTCGAGCGGAGCGCCCGCCCTGCCCGCCCTGGCGCGACAGAAGTTGGACAATGCCCAGGAGAGAAAAACCCGGTCTGGGCCAGGGGCGCGACACGTGTTACAATGAGCCCGCTAGCCTTATGGGGCCAGGTCTGGGCCAGGGAGAAATCTTATAGCTCTTATAGCATTGAAAATACAGGGATTCAAGATTTCCCCCTTCGGTCGAAATGACAAAAAGAGGAGTTTTCGTTCAGGCACTATTTAGCCTGTTGTTCGTAAAAAGCGGGGTCATATTATGCAGAATCGTTGCACAATAAACCGAAAAACACTGTGCCTAATCTTCATAATAGCTTATCGGTAGAAATCGCTCTAAACTTGACACTTTTTAGTATGTTCTCAATAACTTCGGGCTTACCCCCTCACCCCTGGCCCAGACCTGGTTTTCAAGTTTGAGTTTGGCGTCTAACTCAACACCAGGGCTCGCTCCACAGTACAGGCCAACTCTGGTCGCACCAGGGCAGGCCTGCCCTCTCCCCTACGGGGGGAGAGGGTTTGGCCCGCCCTGGCGCGACACAGTCAGGAAGGGCTATCACCGCTTCCCAACCAGGTCTGGGCCAGGGGTGAGGGGGGATTAACAAATACCCGGACTTTTTGAGAAGTTACACTTTTTAAAGAAAATACATGGGGAAGATTAGTAATCTTACTTCAAAAGCAACTGAGATGTGCGGTTCGACTTCACAATTTTACCCGCTCTACATAGGCACCGGTACGGGTGTCGACCTTGATCCTATCACCCACGTTTATAAAGATAGGCACGGGCATCACGGCACCGGTTTCTAAGGTTGCGGGTTTAGTCACCTTGGTGGCTGTATCACCTTTAACCCCGGGCGCGGTATCTGTGACAGTGAGCTCGACAAAGATAGGAAGCTCAATTCCAATCGGTTTTTCATTAAAAAACAGTGCGGTCACGGTCTCGTTTTCAGCCAGGAACAACCGGCTTTCGCCGATCTGGTCCTTTGCTGAGAGATAGATCTGCTCGTAGGTCTCGTTGTCCATGAGGCAATAATTATCGCCTTCCTTGTACAGATACTGCATCTCCCTTTCCTGAAGGTCTGGTGTGTCGACCTTCTCTCCTGAGCGAAAGGTGTGATCAACCACACGACCGTTGAGGATGTTCCTGAGCTTGGTCCGAACAAATGCACCTCCTTTGCCAGGCTTTACATGCAAGAAATCTATTATCTCATAAGGTTTTCCTTCTATTTCTATCTTCAGACCTTTCCTGAACTCTGATGTGTCATACATGTCTAGTTATGAAACCTCCGTGTTTTTTAGCATGGAGCATGGAGCAAAGCGTACAGCGTTTTACCTGAATTGAGCGAAAACCCTCAATTGGAAGTGGCCACTGGACAAGATTTAACCCGAATTTCGCAAGTGTTATCTGAAAATCGGTGCCAGGCGTGTCATTGCGAGCGATAGCGAAGCAATCTCCAGGTGATGAGATTGCCACGTCGCTCCGCTCCTCGCAATGACAGTTTGAGAAGCTTGCAAAATTCGGGATAAAAAAATCTGTATTATGGAATGTTACTGTTTTTGGGTGTAAAACCCTTTTTTCCTGAAACAACTTTATCTGGCCGGTTT
>JAGMBW010000019.1 GCA_023129535.1 Desulfobacterales bacterium | reverse complement strand
TACCATCTGAGTTAACGGCCCCTATAGAACTTAGTTCGCTTCGCTTCGCAATTAGTCGAGTCGTCGAGTGGTTGAGTGGTCGAGTGGTTAACGACTTGACCATTTTTCTACTCGACCCCTGGCCCAGACCTGGATTATGGGCTTGATATAGAGTAAATCGTCATAGGCGCCCCTGGCCCAGACCTGGTTGGGGAGCGTAATAGCCTTTCGCGAGCGTGTCGCGCCAGGGCGGGCAGGGCGGGCACTCGACTAAAGTCGTAGGAATTTCAAGAAGTTGTAGAAATTCTGAGATGGAATAATAACACCCTGTTGTCCCGGTGTCAAGGAGAAAGGCCCGTCAAAATGCGTCTTCATTGCATCTTGGCACCTGTTGTTCATGTGTTGTTGACGTTGACAAATCCAATTCAGTGTGATTATAGATGCTTCATCAGCAAAATCGTTGGCCGGTTTGGCCAATATTAGAAAAGGAGTATAATTATGGGACAAGGTGTTTTGGAAGTTGATGACAACAGCTTTGAATCAGAGATATTGAAGGCTGACAAACCTGCCCTGGTGGATTTCTGGGCACCGTGGTGCGGCCCCTGCAAGGCTATCGGTCCGGTTATGGAGGAATTGGAAAACACATACGGCGATAGCATTATTTTTGCCAGATGCAATGTGGACAACAGCCCCAACGCCCCTACAAAATACGGCATTCGGGCCATCCCAACCCTCATCCTGTTCCAGAACGGCAAGGTGTTTGACCAGGTCGTTGGCGCTGTGCCAAAATCCCACCTTGAAGGATTGGTGAAAAAGGCACTTTAAATGCCCAAAGATTTGTACGATGTTGCCATCATCGGCTGCGGACCTGCGGGACTTCAGGCAGCTATCCATGCGGGCAGCAAGAAGGCAAAGGTTATCGCCTTTGGAAAGGCATACAAGAGCAGTCTTTACAAGGCCCACATAGCCAACTTTTGCTGCCATGAAAAGGTTGTTTTGGGAAAGGATATACTTGAGACTGGCAGGAAGCAGGCTGAAAGTTTTGATGCACTATTCCTGGAAGAGGATATTATCGAAACGACAAATGAAAATAACCTTTTTAGCCTCAAAACAGAAAGCGGTAAAAACTTTACCTCCAGGACGCTTATCCTTTCTATGGGAGTTGCTCGAAAAAAGCTTGGAGCGAAAGGAGAAAAGGGGCTTGTGGGTCGTGGTGTAAGCTATTGCGTGGATTGCGATGCGAACTTTTACAAGGGCCTGGACGTGGCCGTCGTGGGTAACGAAAGCGCTGCCGCAACTGGTGCCGTGACCCTCCTGTCGTATGCCAAGACCGTATACCTGATCTGCCGGAAACTTATGATTACAGACACGCTTCACGGGCAACTGAAAAACAGCCAGGTCAAGATCATACAAAACACCTGGGTCAAGGAGGTCATTGGAACCAATGAGGTGGAAGGGGTATTGCTAAAAAACGGTGAGATGGTGAAGGTAAACGGCATCTTCGTTGAGCTGGGCGCAAAGGGGGCCATGGAGCTGGCAGCCAACCTCGGGGTCGTCTTTGATGCAGAAACCCTTAATTGTATTGAAACCAACAAGAAACAGGAAACCAATATCCCCGGTCTATATGCGGCCGGAGATATTAGCGGCCGGCCCTGGCAAATAGCCAAGGCCGTGGGCGAGGGGTGTGTGGCAGGTATTCAGGCCGCAGAATACGCAAAGAAGTTTGCAAATTCCTAATCCTGACAATCCGGAACCCCAAAAAAATAATTTTATCACGAAAGCACGAAAACACGAAAGTCTTAATATTTTCTATTTCGTGCTTTCAATCTTTCGTGTTTTCGTGATTATGTTTTCAATTTTCTGCCAGAAAAAACCCCAACTTGATTATTAACAGAGAAAGGTTTCATGAATCCGAGGAAGGCAGTTTGCTTTGCCATCGTGTTGTGGGTGTCAGGCCACTTAGGGGGTTGTGCGTGGTTTCAGCCCAAAGAGGAGAAGACAGCTCGGGTGCTTGCCGAGGAGGGAATGGAGGCCTTCAGGGACAAAGACTACACCAAGGCTATTGAATCTTTTGAAAAACTGAAGGACTGGTACCCATTCAGCCGGTACGCCATTTTAGCCGAGTACAAGGTTGCAGACGCCCACTATCACCGCAAGGAATATGAGGAAGCCATTTTTGCCTATGAGGAATTCGAAAACCTCCATCCCAAGAATGAAGCCGTGCCCTACGTGGTTTATCAGATAGGACGCTGCTATTTTGATCGGCTCCAGGCCGTTGACAGAGATCAGACCATGACCCGGGAGGCACTTCAGGCCTTTGAAAGGCTGATCCGCACCTATCCTGCCAGCCCAGATGCCAAAAAGGCCGGGGAACACATGAACGTCTGTAACAGGAACCTGGCTGAACACGAGTTCTGTATAGGCATGTTCTATTATAAGACGAAGCACTACAAAGCCGCTCTGGAACGCTTCAAGGCACTGCTCAAGTCTTATCCGGACCTGGGGGTTCATCGTAAGGCCCTTGACTACATTCCCCTGTGTCAGGCCAAAATCAACGACGCTATCCGCGGCAAGAAGAACTTAGGGGCTTCGCCCCAACTACCATGATCTCCAAGGCCCTAATCTTGTTGCCATTTGCCTATCTTCTGGGTTCAGTGCCCTGGGGTGTGATCCTGACTCGCATCTTTGGAGATGTGGATGTGAGGGCCGCCGGCAGCAAAAACATAGGGGCCCACAATGTGTTTCGGGTAGCCGGAAAGAGGCTTGGTCTCATGACCCTTGTGGGAGACCTCTTGAAGGGTGCCATCCCGGTGCTGGTAGGAATCTCCTGGTTAGGGGTTTCCGATTGGAAAGGGGAGGCGCTGGTCTGCCTGCTAGCCCTTTTGACCTTTGCCGGTCATCTTTTCCCCGTATTCTTAGGCTTCAAGGGGGGCAAAGGGGTAGCCACTGCCGCTGGTTGCTTTCTTGTCATGTCACCCCTTGTGTTCTTGGTTTGCGTACTGGTCTATGTCTTAATCCTGTGCTGTTGGGGATATTCCTCAGCAGGTTCTCTTTCTGCGTCGGCTATTCTTCCCGGGGCTATATGGGTTGGTACACACTCGATTCCAATGACAGTGTGTGCCTTTATCATGGCACTGGCCATATTCGTTCGCCACGCAGACAACATCAAGCGGCTACTTGAAGGGACAGAACACCCATCACTCCGTTCATAATGCCGGATGCCGGATACCCGATGCCGGATACTGGATAAAACGCGAATGCTCTTTTTCTATCCGGTATCCAATACCCGGTATCAGGCATCCCCATCAGGCATCAAGTAACCGGTATCAGGCATCGCGGAGCTTCCCTAGTGCCTCTTCCGGATTTCCGTCAACACCGACTCCACCAGGGATTGGATCTCAGAAAGCCGCGTCTGTGAAGGGGCCTCAAATCGCAGCACCAACACCGGCTGGGTATTAGAAGCTCTAACCAGACCCCAGCCATCTTCAAAGAGAACGCGTACCCCATCTATATCAATGATGTCATACCGCTGCCGGAAGTACTCGGTGACATCTTTGACCACCTGAAATTTCCTGTCGTCCGGACAGGGCACCCGGATCTCAGGGGTAGTATAGGTCCTTGGAACATCACTTAACAGTTCTGTGATACTCTTTCCTGTTGCTGCCAAGATCTCCAACAGACGACAAGAGGCATAAACTGCATCATCGTAGCCAAAGTACCGGTCAGCAAAGAACATATGCCCGCTCATCTCTCCTGCCAGTTCAGCCCTCACTTCTTTCATCTTCTGTTTGATCAGGGAGTGCCCCGTCTTCCACATAATTGCACGGCCACCGTGTTTTTCTATGTCATGATATAGGCTCTGAGAACACTTGACCTCTGAAAGGAACGTTGCGCCGGGTTTTCGAGAAAGGATCTCCCTTGCGTAGATGATCATCAATTGGTCACCCCATATGATATCGCCCTTCTCGTCAATGACGCCGATTCGATCTCCGTCCCCGTCATAGCCGATCCCAACATCAAGCCCTTTTTCCCGAACCAATCCGGTCAGATCCTGCATATTTTTTACCACCGTGGGGTCCGGTTCATGATTGGGAAAATTCCCATCCATGTCGCAATAAAGGTCAAAGACCTCGCAGCCCAGGTTCCGTATGATCGGCACTGCTACCACACCGGCAGTCCCGTTCCCTGCATCGATTCCTACCCTCAAAGGTCTGGCAAGCTTGACATTGTCCTGGAGGAATTTCTTGTATGGAGTTATCCCATCAGCAGTTCTCGTACTTCCACTCCCCTCAGCAAAGATCCTGTTCTCAATGATCTGTCGCACCTTCTGTATTTGTTCGCCGAAAAGCGTGTCATAACCGCTGCACAGCTTGAAGCCATTGTACTCAGGGGGATTATGGCTCGCTGTGACTATGACGCCACCTTCATTTTTAAAATGCCTGATCGAAAAGTAGAAGACTGGCGTAGGACAGACGCCAATATCCACCACATCGCAGCCCGTAGCAAGAAGCCCATCGATTAAAAGGTGTTCATAATTTTCAGAACTCAAGCGGCAGTCCCGGGCTACGGTGACCTTAGAGCGGTTTTCGCTTCGCAGGTACGTCCCAAATGCCTTGCCAATCAAAACAACATCATGGTCGGTTAAGTCCTTGTCCACAATCGCTCTAATGTCATATTCTCTAAAGATTTCGGGATTCATAACGCCCCCTCATTTATCATTGGTCATTGATCATTTCTTATTTATCATTGTTTATTCGTTATTCGACGGCGTATAAGGCAGAGCGCATGGCGCACAGCGTTTTCTTGCTCTATGCGCTATGCTCCATGCGCTTTGCGCTTTGCGCTATGCGCTATGCGCTATGCGGTTATGTAATTCACGATACAAGGGCCACCACGCCGATGAGCCAACAGTAGGGAGCAAAGACATGAAGGCGTCCTTTCTTTACCGCTTGCACCAGGAGCTTTAGGGCAGCATAACCTACAGCCGCAGCTATAAAGGTTCCTACCAGTAATGCGTCCGCCGGTGGAAACCCGGATACCAGTGCCTCGCCCAATTCCAGGACCATAGCCCCCAAGATGGCTGGAATAGACAGAAGGAACGAATATCTGACAGCAGTCTCACGATTAAGCCCCCTGAACAGACCTATGACAATAGTGGCTCCGGAACGAGAGATCCCCGGCAAAATAGCCACCCCCTGGATCATACCTATGAACAGGGCGTCCCTAATCGTGAACTGTGCGGCATTGCGTCCCCCTCGTTTAAGCCCCCGGGTCAGCCACAGCAACACCCCTGTGACAAAAAGCATAATCCCCACAATCTGGACCGATGAAAAGACCTTCTCGGCTATGGGCCAAAATAACAAGCCCAGGAAAGCGGTTGGCACAGTCCCCACAAGGATAAGGCCGAGCAACCTCATCTCTGGCTTTTGGCAAAGGCTCTCCCAAAGACTATTCTCTCTGACAGACCAAGTAGAAACCGAAAAAAGTGTCTTTGCAATCTGCCTGATGTCTTTGAAGAAGAACCCGCATATGGCTACCAAGGTACCCACATGAAGCGAGACATCAAAAAAGATTTCTGGTTCTCTTAAACCAAACAGGTTTTGAAAAAGGACTAAATGACCGGAGCTGCTGACAGGCAAGAACTCGGTCAACCCCTGGATAATACCCAGCACAGCAGCATAGCGGATCTCCATACCCACCCTCACTCCTGGGTGGACTGGAAAGGGATGTGTCCCTCTAACGCCATTTTGATTTTTTGCTTTAGGTCGCTAAGATCTGCGCTCTTGACCACATAGTAATCGGCTGCGACCGATTTGAGGTCGCCCTTAAACGAAGAGTACGCTGAACAGAGAATGACGGGGATGTTATAAAATTGCTTCCGGATTTCCTGTAGTAAGTCTAACCCATCGTGTTCGGCCATTTTAATATCCAGGATAACCAGGTGTGGCCTTTCCCGCTCAACCAACTCAACCAGGCCGTGGCCCGTCCCCGTGGTGATCACATTATATCCTTCGTCCTCCAATTCCTCGGAATAAAGCATACGGATGACCTCTTCGTCATCAACAATAAGAATTTTTTTCATGAGAGCCCTCCATTTGCTGTCTATGAGCGCCAAGCGTCACTTCGTGTCAAACCATTTTGTTAGCAGGCCAGGCTTGCTCCGTTCAAAAACAATGCACTGATCTTCTATGACTTCCTCGGCCTGCTGAATGGTCATTGGCTCCAGTTCAATCACAAAGGAACCCGTACGGCCGTAATAAAGCGGGATTAAACATTCCATTATCCTTTCTTTGTCATAGGCACCCTTCTTATAAGCAACCGCAAAGTCAACTAATATATCGGCCCACAGGTTGCCTGGAAACTCAAAATCCGCAAACCCCAGTGTCCTCACTTCCGAAACCTTCTTGTAGACATTCGTGGAAAGGATTCCTTTCCACAGGTCATCATGCTTTGCAAACCCCGCCTGAAATTTATCATAAAGTCTTTCCACTTTTACATCGACCGGCGGAGGCATCTCTATCTCTCCCAGTCCAAAACCGAAAATCGCGGTTGGCTTGCTCCAGCGGACATCCTTCCAAAACCGGACTTCTTTTGTCATCATATCAAAGATGGTTCCCACCACCTGCAAAAACATGGGACCCAGGGATTCTCCAGGGTCTTTTGGTTTGTGAATCTTTGGCCTTCCCATGAAAGACTGGCAAATTGGTATATCGTGACACATAGCCATAGTGGTCATCCATATATCAATGCCAAATTGTGCTACAGCTGGAGTCCAATTCTCCTGCCTCAAGTAGATCTCTGCCAGTTTGCCGCAAAACCCAAAGTCCCCTCCAATGGGTTGACGGACCCTGCGCCCGTAAATGGACCGTGTGATGGGATAGGCAATGTTGTTCGTTATGGTGCCATCAAATTTATGCCGGACGTATAGGGGTGCTACAAAGCCAAACCCCTCAAAAAGCGGTTGCCCCAGATTTTTTATCCAGCGCGGTGTGGCGCTTTTTAGATCCGCATCCAGCACAATAATAGCTTCTGCTCCCAGATCGCAGCTTTTTTGAAAAAGATTCTTGAAGTTGTTCCCCTTTCCTTTTACGCCCCTGGGCGTTGAGAGATAGATCTTAGGCACCTCTGTAGAAGTATTCATGAAGGCCTCACGGGTGCCATCCGGAGAGTTATTGTCGCAGTTGATAATAACGCTGTTTTTGTCCCCAAAATACTTAATGAGGCCTTCGCTTGCGATCTGCGTGGGAAACGAAATAAGTTCTGCCTCATTGTACGAGGGAATTCCCACAATCAAGTCAGCAGTCCGTACATCGCTTGGATTTTCCTCCTCTATGTACATACCGGAACCCCCTTGTAACCTCTGATTGTAACCTCTGATTAATCGAACTTAGCTCCGCTTAGCTCCGCAATTGGTCGTAGGAATTTCAACAGGTTGTAGAAATTCTGAGACGTACTATACTATATATCCTGAGCTGAGTCAACTTGACAGGGTACAATTACCCGAATAATGTTACGTGCGAAATAACCAAATCTCGTAAGCGTTCACAGGTTCAGAGGTTCAGGAGTTCAACGGATACTATGAAACAAATAGTCATTTTTACCGATCTGGATGGAACGCTGATTGATCATGATACTTATGATTTCAAAGAAGCGCAGCCGGCCTTGGACCAGCTCAGATCAAGGTCTATCCCGGTCGTTATTTGCAGCAGCAAGACGCGGGCCGAAATCGAGCTCTATCGCCGGCGGATGGGCCTTGATGACCCGTTTATCGTGGAAAACGGTGGGGCTATTTTTATCCCCGGTCATGGCTTGGACTTAAGGGATGTAAACTTCGTTGAAAAAGGGCCGTACCACGTGGTGGAGTTGGGCGTGCCGTACACTGATTTGCGCGTTATTTGGAGAGAGATCGCAAAAAAGAACTTTCGAATGAAGGGATTCGGCGAGATGACCATTGAGGAGATAGCCGCTTGTACAGGGCTGCCATTCGAAGAGGCTCCATTGGCCGCAAAGCGTGAGTACTCAGAACCCTTTATATTCTCTGATACGTCGGCTCAATTCCGTGTCCTTGAAAGTCTCTTGAAAAAAAAGGGGCTACGGATCACCCGAGGAGGCCGGTTTTACCACATGATTGGACAAAACGACAAGGGAAAGGCCGTCCGGATTCTGACAAGGGTGTATGCTAATACGTACCCTGACAAGCAGGTCTGGACTGCCGGATTGGGAGACAGTGCCAATGATGTCCCCATGCTCAGGCATGTGGACATGCCCGTTGTCATCAGAAAAAAGACGGGGCAATGGGAACGCATTCACGGAATCTACCCTATTGTCTATTCAGACATAGCCGGGCCAGGGGGATGGGCCGACGTGATTCACACGATCTTAGCCTAAGGGGTTTCTGGCACTCGCCCTGATGGCAAAAAAGCCGTTTGATCTTGATATCTTTGGCATTTTGTGCTTATGTTTATTTTTGAGCGGTTTCCTGATAACCACGGATTGAAGATGCCCCGCAGCAAGCTGCGGGGCATCTTCGACCGT
>JAGMBW010000189.1 GCA_023129535.1 Desulfobacterales bacterium | reverse complement strand
GGGGATAGGGGGGATTTTAGAAATACGGTCATGATGGCCTTCCCCTCAGTTCCCTGAGTTTTTCCTCTGGATCATCGGCGCGCATAAGAGTGGTCCCTACCAGCATCGCATCCACCCCCGCAGCCACCAGAGACTCCAAATCAGCCCGCTCGTGAATACCGCTCTCGCTAACTACCAGGCGATCTCCAGGAACAAGGGGCCGCAGCCTAAGGGTCGTCTCTAAGTTTACCTCAAAGGTCCGCAGGTTGCGGTTGTTGATGCCAATGATTTGGGCCTCGGTCGCCAGCACCCGTGCCAGCTCATCCTCATCGTGCACCTCCACCAGGCAGGCCATACCAAGAGAGCGAGCCCTTCTCAGCAGACTGACCAGAGTATCCTGGTCTAACACAGCAGTCACCAGCAGCAAAGCATCTGCTCCGGCAGCGCGTGCGGCAAGTATCTGCAAAGGATCGATGATAAAGTCCTTACAAAGGACCGGCAAGCGCCCAGCATCACGTGCGTGGCGAAGGTATTCCAATTTCCCCTGAAAAAACTCTTCTTCGGTAATCACCGAGATGGCAGCGGCTCCCCCTTTTTCATAACTTGCGACCATGGCCCCTACATCCAGATTGGGCCGGATCACACCGGCAGAGGGCGAAGCTTTTTTTATCTCAGCAATGATGGCAGGCTTTTCCCCGTCCTGGATGGCACGAAAAAAATCGCGGGGTGCGGGGGCCAGACCCGCCGCACTCTCCAGGTCAGCTACGGAGTGTATCCGTCTCAGTTCAGCTACTGCCAGACGTTTTCTGGTAATAATCTCGTCAAGAATCATATTCGATTTTGGATTTTGGATTGCGGATTTTGGATTTACCAATTCCTCAATTCCTCAATTCCTCAATCCCTGAATTCCTCAATTCGCTTCTTTATATTCGTTCGTGATTGCCCTCATCCCCTCCAGCTTTTTCAGGGCACGCCCGGTATCAATGGCCTCAGCGGCCCGGGTAATACCATCTGGAAAATCCGCTGCCCGTCCTGCTGCTACGAGGGCAGCGGCAGCATTGAGCAGCACCATGTCTCTCCGGGGCCCCGGCTCGCCCTGAAGCACGCTGAGGACAATTGCGGCATTTTCCTGAGCGTCGCCACCCCGGATGTCATTGAGGGTGGCTCGAGGCAAGCCAAAGTCTTCAGGTTCAATCATGTAGGTGGTAACTTTGCCATCCTTCAACTGGCTCACCTGGGTCTTGCTGGTAATGCTGATTTCATCAAGGCTACCCTCGCCGTACACCACGAAGGCACTTCGGGTACCCAGCCTATTTAAAACCTCGGCCAGAACTGGCGTAAGCTCCTTTTCGTAGACGCCAAGCACCTGAACGTTCGCCCCCGCCGGATTGGTGAGGGGACCGAGGATATTGAAAATGGTGCGGATGCCTATCTCCCGACGAGGGCCAATAGCATACTTCATGGCACCATGCAGGGCCGGGGCATAGAGAAAGCCAATGCCGACCTGGTTGAGACATTGCTCAACCACGGCCGGAGGGACGTCCAGATTTACTCCTAATTTTTGAATCACATCTGCGCTGCCGCAAAGGCTTGAAACGGAACGATTGCCGTGCTTTGCCACCCGCAGGCCGCATCCCGCTACGACAAAGGCCGTGGTGGTGGAGACATTGAACGTGTTGGTGCCATCGCCGCCGGTCCCACAGGTATCAACGATTGTTTCCAGGTCCAAATTGATCTCATCCCGGTCGATGTTCACAGGGGCGCTGTCGAGATGGATGTGAGTGGCCTTTTGGCGCATGACCCGCGCAGCGCCCGTGATTTCCTCAATGGTCTCGCCTTTGAGACGAAGGGCCGTTATGAAGGAAGCAATCTGTGCCGGAGTGGCCTGGCCGCTCATGATCACTTCCATGGCAGCTTCCATCTCTTGTTCGCTCAGGTTCGAGCGGCTGACTACTTTCTGGATAGCTTGCTTTAACATGTTGTCCTCCTTTCTGTCGAGTCTATTGGGTTTGTTGGGTTCCTTGGGTTCCTTGAGTTAGAACTCTTGTAACATCTCAATAAATGGAGGTAAGCCTCCTGGATTCCCGCCTACGCGGGAATGACAAAACATGTCCTCGCGAAGGCGGGGATAACGTAAGTTCCTGTCAGCCCCTCGAAACTTGTCCTCGACTCTGATCGGGGAGCGGGAATCCAGGAAATGTTCACAGAACATGATCTACCCTAAGTTTTTGAGAAGTTACGAACTCTTTGAACAATAGACACAATAAACACAACAAACTCAATAGACACAATAAACACTAAAGCGAGAGGAAGTTTTCCAGGATACGCATGCCCTCCTGAGTGAGAATCGATTCCGGATGAAACTGTATCCCGTGCACCGGGTAGTGACGGTGTCTCAGCCCCATAATCTCGCCGTCCTCGGCCTCTGCCGTGATTTCCAGGCACGATGGAAGGCTTTTACCATCAAGAGCCAAAGAGTGGTACCGGGTAGCAGTAAAAGGATCGGGCATATTCCGAAAGACACCCCGGCCGTCGTGGTAAATCTGTGAAACCTTCCCGTGCATGAGCCGGGCAGCGCTCACCACCCGGCCACCAAAAGAAACACCAATGGCCTGGTGGCCCAGGCAGACACCAAGGATAGGCACCTGTGGATAGAAATGCTGGATTATGGGGATAATGATTCCCGCCGATTGTGGGACGCCAGGTCCTGGCGAGATAACCAGCCGTTCCGGCGACATAGTCTCGATCTCCTCCAGGCTGATCTGATCATTGCGTCGCACTTCCACATCGGCACCCAATACGCCTAAGTACTGGACGAGATTGTACGTAAACGAGTCGTAGTTATCGATCATCAGAATCAAGTTTCAAATCTTCCTAACCCGGACAAGTCGGAACAAAATAATAATTCTATCACGAAAGCACGAAAATACG
>JAGMBW010000188.1 GCA_023129535.1 Desulfobacterales bacterium | reverse complement strand
TATTTTTCTATTTCGTGCTTTCCCTGGCCCAGACCTGGCTTATAAACTTAGTAGGCTGATTCAAGCAAGTCGCGCCAGGGCGAGCAATCTTTCGTGCTTTCGTGATTATCTTTTAGATTTTCTGCCAGAAAAAACACGAAACTCATTATTAAGAGAGTAATCACACCGATCCGCTATTGGCCATCTCCAATGCCTTGACCAGGGCCTTACCTTTGTTTATTGTCTCCTCGTACTCGCGCGCCGGGTCCGAATCAGCAACGATTCCTGCACCCACCTGAAGGTAAACACGGCCACCACGCACGAGCAACGTGCGGATCGTGATACAAAAGTCCATGTTGCCTGAGAAACCGAAGTAGCCGACTGCGCCTGCGTAAAGGCCTCGTCGCGTGGGCTCCAGTTCGTCGATGATTTCCATGGCTCGCACCTTGGGAGCTCCGGAAACTGTGCCAGCCGGAAAACAGGCACGCACGACATCAAACATGTCCAGACCGTGGGCCAGATCCCCTTCCACATGGGAGACCAGATGCATCACATGGGAGTATCGCTCCACGACCATCAGGTCCGTAACCTCAACCGTGCCGACAGCGGCCACCCGGCCCACATCATTTCGACCCAGGTCCACCAGCATGACATGCTCTGCCCGTTCCTTGGGATCAGCACACAGCTCCTCCTCCAAACGCCGATCTTCCTCGGCATCGCTGCCCCGTGGCCGCGTACCGGCTATAGGACGCAGCGCCACACGGCGATCTTCCAGACGAACAAGAACCTCGGGAGACGCGCCGATGACAATCTCATCGTTCAATTGTAAGTAGAACATATAGGGAGATGGGTTCACCCGTCTGAGGGCCCGGTAAATCTCAAAAGGCTCAACGTTTAGATCTGCATGAAAGCGCTGGCTTAGCACTACCTGGATGGCCTCGCCCTGTTTGATGTATTGCTTGGCCCGGCTGACTATATCTTCGAATTGCCTCCGATCCATATTGGCTGTCAGAGCCACATTTTGCTTAGTGTCTCTTGGTCTCGGTTGAGCTGGCATGGGGACATGGAGCGTTCTTTCGGTCTCCTCAATTTGCTCTACTGCCCGATCATAGGCATCAGCATGGTTGACATCATCTGGCACGTAGCAATTGACTACCACTTTAATAGTCTGGGCCAAGTTGTCATAGATAATTACCTGCTCTGGCATCATGAAACCAGCGTCCGGCATGCCCACATCGTCTGGCCTGGGATTGGGCAGGTGTTCGATAAAGCGCACCATGTCATAGCTCAGGTAGCCCACAAGACCGCCGAAGAATCGGGGCAATCCGCTCACAGCCACGGCGCGAAAGCCCGCCATCAGATTCTTAAGATAGGCAAATGGATGACCCTTGAATTCGGTGTGCTTATGTTTGTTGCGGGTGACCTCGATTTCCTCACCCCGTACTCTTATCACCAGTCTAGGGCGATAGCCGATGAAGCTGTATCTGCCCCAGCGCTCGCCACCTTCCACGCTTTCCAAAAGAAAAGAGTAAGGCCCCTGAGCCACTTTTTTGAACAGACTGATCGGCGTTTCCGTGTCTGCAGTTATTTCCCGAAAGACAGGAACCATATTGGACCGGCCCGCCAGTCCAAGAAATTCTTCTTTGTTTGGGTGGATCAAGATAAGCTTCCCTCCAATCTGGCCAAAGCACACAAAAAAGCCGCGGGCACTCTACACACCCACGGCCTCGAAACAAAAAACCGTGGGCAAGGAGCTTACCCACGGCCTTGAATTCCTACCGGAAAACCGGTTACCTTTCAGACGGTGGATAAACCCCTCCTGAACTCCACCACCAACACCAGTTGCTCATCCCCAGTTCGTTTTTTAGGTAACCGTACATTGTTTTTTTCTCAAGTTTATTTAAAATAAATTATATCTGAAGTCTGCTGATTTTGTCAAGGGAAAATTTTGCCATTTTTCAAGCGGCCTGCCATCCCCATGTACCATCCAAATGGCCGAATGAACTAATGTCCAAGGGAACGCCCTTTGGTAGAGCATCCCCAAACTTCACCGGTAACAACGAAGCAATAAGTCATTTCATATCAAGTGCTTGGCTGAGTTACTTATTTATTTACGGACGTCCCCATAGCCCCCTTATAACATTTCATAGTTTTTGATTGGTTTCAATTGTGATATGGAAGAAAAACGTATTTTTGTCGACTCCTAAAAGAACGGAATAGATGTGTTTGAAAAAAAGATGACGGATTCCACCCACACTGAATACATGCTGATTGAAAATGATGAGGACCTGTATAAGATAGTCGTAGAACTTCAAAAGGAACCGGCGATAGGAGTAGATCTTGAAGCGGATTCCATGTTCCATTATCAGGAAAGGGTCTGCCTTCTTCAGATCTCCACACATGCACTGAACATTGTGATCGACCCGCTCTCCGTTGAAGACCTTTCTCCTTTGGCGCCCATTTTTGCCGATGCCCGGATCCGAAAGGTCTTTCACGGCGCTGACTATGACATCCGTTCCCTGTACAGAGATTTTGGTATCGAGGTCAATTCTCTATTTGATAACCAGATCGCTGCAAGGTTTCTCGGTGTCAGGGAAATCGGCCTTGCCAGCCTGCTTAAAGAGAAATGTCATGTTTTAACTGACAAAAAATATCAGAAAAAAGACTGGTCTCAAAGGCCACTACCAGCAGCTATGCTTCAATATGCTGTTCAGGATATACACCATCTTCTTCCTCTGGCCAGTATTCTTGAGAGGGAGTTGATGGAAAAGGGGCTGCTTCTCTGTGTGGAAGAAGAGTGTGAACTGCTAAGTGGGGTTCGCCCGAATTCATTAAGAAAGAGACCATTTTTTCTGAGTTTCAGGGGCGCAGCAAGGCTTGATCCCCGAAGTCTTGCAGTGCTGGAAAAAATCCTATGTTTTCGGGATCAGGTGGCCAGACGCAGAGATTGTCCTCATTTCAAGGTGCTGGGGAATAAACCGATCATAGACATTGTCCAAATCAAACCGTTGACCGAAATCGATCTCACTCGAATCAAAGGTCTTAGCCCTAAACTGATACATTATTTGGGGAGGTCTCTTATTGAAAAAGTCAAGGAGGGTTTGAGCCTCCCCGACGAGGCGCTTCCTCTATATCCCAAGAAACCCAGACGGAGACTGATATCCAAAGAGGCAGCCCGCGTAAAGGCATTGAAAAGCTGGCGTGAACGACTGGGCAGAAAATGGGGAGTTGATGCGGCTCTCGTTTGTACGAGCGCTCAGATACGGGCGATTGCCATCGCAAACCCGGGAAAGCCTGAGAACATGGAATGTATCAAAGGCATCAGAAAATGGCAGATTAAGCTTTTTGGCTCCGACATTTGCAATGTTCTTCGGAAAACCGGTTGATTGAGAAAGTCATCTTCCTGATTAATTGGGCATTAGTGCCCAGCCATAACATGCAGTTTCGGTTTCAGGCAGGAGATTTAATAACCGTTCAGGAAAACTTGGGAACAACTTGGGGGCTTGACACACAAATGTATTTGCCTTATGCTCACCTAATCGGTCCAATATTGCCTTCTCATCATTGTTCTATCGTGTGTGTGGGAATCGGATCGAGTACGGAAATTAGGAGATCTGTATTTGGGGGCCTGCTTGAAATCGGCCTTTCGCCTTAGCGGTGCGGTTTTATGGCTTCTTCCAAAGTTACACCTGACGAACTGTACGAAAGAAAAAAAAGGAGGATAGTCGCTATGGCAGAAGGAATCGTGAAGTGGTTCAGTGACCAAAAGGGATTTGGTTTTATTGAGCGCGAAGGCGATAAGGACGTGTTTGTTCACCACTCCGCCATCAGCGGGTCGGGAT
>JAGMBW010000187.1 GCA_023129535.1 Desulfobacterales bacterium | reverse complement strand
AAAAGGAACGCTCAAAAAAGGGATGACAGTTATGGAAGCAACAAGCGGAAACACAGGTATTTCCGTAGCTATGGCCGGCTTGGTAAAGGGTTATGCGGTAAAGATAGTTATGCCTGAGAACATGAGTGACGAGAGAAAAAAGATTATTAAAGCCTTAAATGCCGATTTGATTCTAACGCCACGGCACAAAAATATTTCAGGCGCAGTAGAGAAGTTAAACGAAATCAGGAATAGTGATAATAATATCTTTGTCGTGGATCAATTTAACAATCCCGATAACAGCAGGGCGCATTATCTTACAACTGGACCTGAAATATGGGAAGGTCTGGACCATTGTGTAGATATCTTCGTCTCAGGGTTAGGAAGTGGTGGGACTTTGATGGGTGTGGGCAAGTTCCTGAAAGTGAAAAACCCTGATGTAGTGATCGTTGCTGTGGAACCGAAAGATTCATCCGCACTCCTGGGACATGAACCAGGTCTTCATAAAATCGAAGGGATCGGAGATGGTTTTATCCCTGATATTGTAGACCCCACCATTATCGATGAGATAATAGAAGTCGAGGATGACGATGCTATTCGGACCTCAAAAAGATTGGCAAAAGAAAAAGGGCTTTTGGTCGGAATTTCATCTGGCGCTAATGTTTGGGGCGCTATGGAGATTCAAAAGAGGTTCGGCGAGGATAAAATCATCGTTACTATTCTGGCCGATAGGGCGGAAAGGTACTTCAGTACGGAACTCTTTGCATAGAAACCAAGGGCATCCTTCACAGGAGCCGAAAATTTGGGGTGTAAACTCGTTCAAAGTAAAACTAAATAT
Source organism: Desulfobacterales bacterium (assembly GCA_023129535.1). Lineage (GTDB taxonomy): Bacteria > Desulfobacterota > Desulfobacteria > Desulfobacterales. The sequence goes on along the minus strand of JAGMBW010000187.1, from coordinate 8,144 downwards.
TGGAGGACAAGCGTGAAAAAAATTCCAATCTTCCTGCTTGTTTTAATGTCGGTCTTTGCAGTATCTCTGCCGATTGATGCAGGGCAATTAAACGGCCGGGATATCGCTATAAAGATGGATGCGGTGGATACGAGCCTTGACTCTGAGAGAACCGCCATCATGGCTATCAACCGCAAAGGGCAAAAGCTGGTTAGAAAAATGGAGACATATAGGAAGAACTATGGACCGGATGAGCGCAGTTTAATCAAATTTATTGAACCGCCGGATATCAGAGGCATTATGTACCTCACCTGGAGCTATGAGGATATCGAGCGGGATGATGATATGTGGATCTTTCTTCCAGCAGAAAGCCTGGTGCGCAGGATCAGCGGGGGTGGCAAGAAGGGTTCTTTTATGAGGAGCGACTTTGCTAATGAGGACATTGAGAAAAGAGAGGTGGATGATGACGAACACAGGCTTTTAAGAACCGAGGAATTCTCCGATGTGGATTGTTATGTGGTGGAACGGGTAAGTAAAAAGCAGAAGGACACAAACTACTCAAAGCGGATTGTCTGGGTAAGGAAGGATACCTGGCTTCCCATGAAGGTGGAATACTACAATAAAAGGGGTAAACATTTTAAGACCGGCATCTATGGTGGCTTTAAGGAGATAAAGGGTATCTGGACGGTCACAAAAACAATGGTGGAAACACCCCGCAAACGCTCAAAGACCCTTATGCAGTATGACAATGTGGACTACAATATCGGGCTTTCGGATGCAATTTTTGAGCAGAGCAATCTCAAGAGATAGGGATCAGAGATTGGGGAATTGAGGAATTAAGGAATTAGGGGCAATACTATGTATGATTCAGACATTGGTCGCAGTTTTATGCTCAAGAATTTCCTGGTCAGCTATGAACCTACCTGAAATAGGCAATTTGATTTCCTCTTTTTTGTCTATTATTCTGTGCCTAAAGTTCAATATGGTAAGCCCTATAACTTCATCTGTATCAGGATCCAACTGCAGAAAAACGTCATTATCTACATTGAACCCGATTGCTTCCCTGTTTTCCCCGAAATATAGATTCATTTCATCCGAAATGGAATCATATTTGTATATTAGATTTTTTTCCATAGAAGCTTATCTCCTTTATTGAAGTTATATACGACAAAAGACGTTGTGATATAGAATGCATCTTTTACAATATCAGGCCTTGCTATAACCATCAGGTATCTAAGCCTTGGAGAAATGCTGATGGCTTTATAATAAAGGAGAGATTTTCGATCCGTTTTACTACTGTATATCATATTCGGGTCCTGAATACTCTCCCGCATACGGCCTTTGAATCGGTGCATAATCGGATGATTTGCAAGAATATGCTTCTCGAGGCACACTTGATCTAAAACTACGGTGTTTTCGAGAGGATCTTTAGCCCTAAAAAGTATTTTCATTAAAATGCGAAATTATTGATCATTTACCCCTAAACATAGAGTAACAAACTGGTGCTGTCAACATGTTTATATTTAGCCCCAAAGATACTCATCCGGGCTGCCGTGCTTTTAATCTTCGTCTGCGTCCCTTCTGTCTCACCTGCCCTTGAGGAGGACCCCTTAAAGGACATGGCTCTCGGCTTTACAATAGAAGAAGAGGGCCTCAATCAGGACGGGGGCAAATTCATTTCCATTGGCGGCTATCTTGAGAGTCGCAACCAGGTCAGGGTAAAGGACGTGGATGAGCCCATCTCTCTCAGACAGCGTCTGTGGCTGGATTGTTATCTGGGGCAGGATTGGATCAGGGGTTTTGCGAGTGCGTATTTTGACTATGACCCGGCTGTTCGGGATTGGACAGATGATACAAATGAGCTGTACTACCTGGAGCTGAACGAGGCATATCTGACGGTAGATACAGAACGGATCGATTTCATCTTCGGCAAGAAAATGATGCGCTGGGGAACAGGTGACGGGATCAATCCCATGGACCTGATCAACCCCCGGGATTATCGAGACCCCATTGCCAGCGCCAGGGCCGATGCCAGACTTCCCATTTTGTTGGCGAATGGAATATTCCTGTTAGGACCTGTTACTGTAGAAGGGGTACTAATCCCAAAACCCGAGGTAAACAAATTCTCCCTACCTGATAGCCCGTGGGAACCAGAGGGGCTGAGAGAACTGAGAAGAAGTGCCCAATCGGGTGAGATTGTCCTTGCGCCAAGAGAAGAACCGGACACCTGGTTCCAAGATGCCGAGTTTGCCTTTCGCGCCTCCACTGTCTGGAAAGGCCTTGACCTGGCCCTTCTTTATTACAACGGCTACACAGATGATCCAGGTTATCACCGCGATTACCTGACTGATGGCAGGATGCGTTTCACCCCTCGTTATCACTGCTACCAGGCATACGGATTCAACTTTGCAAAAGGTTTTGAGAGGGCCACGATTCGCGGTGAGCTTGCCGTGAAACCCGCCTTACCTTTTTCGATACACCCCAATGATCCATCATACGAGAAAAACAGCAACGGTCTTGTCAGCCGGGACCTATACCAGGGCGTAATCGGCATCGACCGTACCTTTTTCACCAACCTCTATGTCAACCTCCAGTTCTTCACTGATCTCATAGAAAACGGTCAAGAATCCCTTGCCGCAAAACGAGAAAGCCACGGCATCACCTTTGAAATCAGCGACAAGTTTCTTGATGATGATTTAACCGCTGGATTTCGGGGGATGTATTTTACCAGTAATGACGGGTCGGCCTGTGAGATCTTCGCAGAATACAAGATCGGCGACAACTGGCAAATCGCTCCCGGATATATGACCTTCAACGGCCCCAAAGACTCCCGCCTGGGCCAGTTCAACGATAATGATATGATCTATTGCAGGTTGAGATACAGTTTTTGAGATTTCCCACCAGAACTTACCTCCGCTTCGCTCCGTCCGCCTACGGGACAGCATTGGACGCAAGGTGTAATGTTTTGGCGCAGGGTTGCGCCGTAAGGCTTGAGAACATTACACTTCGTGTCAAGCCGGCAGGCCTCCGGCTTGTAGAGGCAGGAGCCTACGCCTCGGAGAGTGCAACCTTGCGTTCATAATGGGATCAGAGGAAATGAACTACCCCGCCGCAAGCGGCGGGGTGTCAAAATGAGTGTGTTATGTTTTCTATCGCCGCAAGCGGCGGGAAATTAAACCCTACAGATTTCGCATCATCCTTCAAATAATTAGAGTAATCTGTGCCTGCCCCGTAGCTCCGGGAGATGGTACTGGGGTAATCTGCGAGATCTGTGGATTAAAAAAAGTAAAATTCATTTTTTTCTTGACATGGGGGTTTTTCGTATGGTAATTGCATTTCAATAACAGGTTCGCCAACAGGCAAGGTTGGTCAACCCCTTAAATGCACGTAAGGGGAATATCTCATGGATTCGATTAAGTTGCAACCATCTGATAAAGATGAACAAAATAGGCTTCCAACATGAGACCAATCTGGGAAATTGACAGGCATTTCAAGTGCCCCGTTATAGGTACCTGCTTGAGCCTACAGGAAGTGAAAAGGATTCTCAAGAAGACAGGCACCTCCATCAAACATCTCAATGCATATGAGATCCATAGAACCGTCATGGAAATCATGGGAAATGAGAACAAAGTATCCCGTAAAGTGGATGTTTACCTGAAGCATAAATTCGGAAAAGAGCTATCTGAATTTGCCTCCCTTGACGAATCTGAGTTTGAAGCGGCATGGAAGCTTTATTTTGAAAAGGGAAAAATATCTGCCCTTCTCTGGATTGCAGCCAGCCGGTCCGATCTCTCGGCAAGATTTTTGCAGCAGGTGTTTGGAGATATTCACATGGTTTCACACAAGAATGTCAATGATGCCTGTACACAGAAGGAACAGCTTGCACGCCAGCAGGATGCAAATAGACAGCTTGCGGAAAAAATCGACAAAGTGAGGAGCCTTGCAAGAAAGTTCAAGAAGGAAAGGGATGCCCTGAAGAGTGACTTGAATGATCTTCGGTGGGCATATGAGACTCTCAAAAGGGAAAAAGAGCAGATTCAACAGAAATTGTCATCTTCTGAAGAAAAGACGCTGGTGTGTGATCTTCGGTCCGAAAACAGCACATTGGAGGCTATGGTGAAAGCGCATGATCAAGAAATAGCGGGTTACACGCACAAGACTGAGTTGTTGGAGCACGAGATCACCAAACTGGTGTCACATCTTGAGAGGGAACGAATGCTTAACGGAGAATTAAAAAACGAAGTGGGTAAAATGCTGGATCAGATGGCTTCTCTGAATCAATGCGACGAGCAATGCCCGGCATTTGATCTTTGCGCAAAACGTATCCTGATTGTTGGCGGTATTACGAAACTGGAGGCATATTACCGCGAATTGATCGAGGAAAGGGGTGGCGTTTTTGAATACCACGATGGCTATATGAATGGGGGAAAACATAGTCTAGAAGGACGGGTCAAACGCTCAGACGTTATCCTGTGTCCAGTTAACTGCAACAGCCACAATGCCTGTTTGAGCGTGAAGAAGTTATGCCAGAAGCACAAGAAGCCTGTCCAGATGTTAGCCGGCGCCAGCCTGAGCGCTATCTCGCAGGCATTAATCGAAATTATAGGAACGAACTGATGGTGAATCGTGTCATCGCATAGCGCAAAGCGCATAACGTTCTCTTGCTCCATGCTCCATGCTCCATGCTCAGAAAGGAGGAACTGTGATGACATTACTGCCTGACATCGAACCTGAAACAAGAGTAGTTGTCACAAGAATCAGGGGAGGCCGCGAGGTAAAGAGACAATTAGGAGACTTCGGGATCTCCGAGGGAGTCGAGCTTAATATACTGGCTGAAACGCTTTTCTGCAAAGACACTGGACCCATCGCTGTAAAGATAGGTGACAAAGACGTTGCATTTGCACACGGAATGGCAGAGAGGGTATATGTGGACAAAGATGGCGATACACTCTCCTTGCTCGAATTCGAGCGAGTGCACAACAGCGCTGTGCGCCCGCTCGGATGAGGTAAGGACTTTGTAGGTGAGCTGTGAGGTTCAAAATGACAACAACAGAACTGGAAATGTATGTAAGAGAACAATTTAACATGGGCCTGTGTGAATTCGTGAGGCACAAAGTGGAAGCGGAAAACCTTTACGATTACGAACTTGCCCGTATTTTGAATGTAGATGGCGCATCTGTCGGCACGTTAAGGAAAGCCTTTGGAATCAAGAAGGCGGACGGATTTTCAAGACGGTTTGAAAGCGCTTACGGCAGGGGGACAATAGGCACATTTAAAAAGATGATAGAGAATCCCGACAACACCCTGGTCGACGTGGCCAAACATTTCGGGTTTACCAGAGAATACGCCCGGCAGCTCTATAAGAAATTCTACGGATGCCCCTATACCGAGGTCTTTCGGGAAAAGGTCCTGGCAAGGAAGCGTAAGAAGCTTGAGGCCAGGATGAAATCCCAGAAGTATGTATCATTGGTGAAAGTCATCGAAAAGATGAGGTCTTTGGGTTTCGTCGCACGCATGACGATCAAGGGGACTGCGTTCGCCTTGTTTATAAACGGCTACAAAGTGACTTTCAGGTGCACCTCAAAACCCCTTTTTATCGGCAGGAATCGCTATTTTCGGATTACTCGTGGAATTGGCTCCAATGGGCAGTGTGACTTTTTCATCTGCCTTTGCAGGGATAACGGAAAGAGCATCCATTACGTTATCCCGCAGCATGTCATGCCAAGATACGGGGTTTGCCTTTCGCTTGATGCAGGACCTGGAGAAAGCAAGTACGCAAAGTTCAAGGAGGCCTGGCACCTGCTGACCCATGAAAGCCAGACGAAGCAGGTATCATGAGCGCCAGGCTAAGAGATGAAATCGATCGTCGCTACTTACCCAGACAACTTGTTGAACCAAAATAAGGTGGGGTCTTCACTCAGTAAAGAAGGAGCAAAATGCCGAGGCGAGGAAACCGCAAATTGAAGGTAAAACACAACAGGTCGCAACATCAACGCTGCAGAACATCCCGGGGAACCAGGACCATGTCAAAAATCTGGTCACAGTGGATGGCCCCTGTCACCCTTACTATACATCTTAAGAAAAACATTTTGGGGTTGAAAACCGGGTTAGACGAAATCAAACATGGCACATTAAGCTAACGGCCGCAAGGCTAAAGGCAGAAGACCTTGTGCCCTGAACCTTACGCCTTGTGCCCGTGGTTGATCGCAAGAAAGAACGCAAAGGCAAGAGAGTGCCATACCGCAAAAACTTTATCTTAAAAACTATACATCTCGGCCAGGCAAACAGTTTTGACGGGCCTGCTCCTCGCCATGCGAAGCACTGCCGCAAGGCAGAACGCGGGTCCGACAGGACAGGGTCAAGCGAACCCCCGCTATTCAGGGCAGGAGAGGCTTCACATAACGTGATACTCGGTGAAGGAAGGAAGAGAATGATGGAAATGATGGAAAAGATCGGATGGGCCGTCTTTACTGGCAGCCTGGGAGGCATGCTATTTCTGGTTATTTGGGTGCTGTCACGATGATCATGGCAGTGCACAAATATAATGAAAACCCGTTCGTTTATCGCTTTTCAAAGGGCCCTGGCGCTGAGGCGGACTCTGCCTTCCTGGAATGGTGGGACCCGAAAAGATTTGATTGGACGTATAGCAAGTACCTCGCAAAATATTGCAGTCGCAATTTTGAGCAATGGTGGGACCCACATAGCTATAACTGGCAGTCAAGCAGCGCCCTGATTCGTCACTGCCGCCAGTATTTCCACATCTGGTGGGATTCTAAAAGATTCGACTGGAAACCGCGGTCCACAAGATTTTTGATGCATTATTGCAAGGAGCATTTCGATACCTGGTGGGATCCGGAATGCTTTCCCTGGGAAACAAATGTTATATACCTTATTAAGGATTTCAATGACAGATTTGAAACCTGGTGGGATGAAGAAAAATTTCCCTGGGGCACAAAGTTTGGCAATGTGAGCATTGAGGAGGTCCTCACGGAATACTGCACTGACAATTTTCCCTCCTTGTATTGCACAGACTATTTTCAGCTCACTGACAGATTATGCGATCTGCTCGGGGTACACTGTGTAGATTTTAAAGATATTTGGGCGCAGGATTATCTTTTGTACAAGCTCGCAAAATGAATTCCCATGTGCGGGAGCATGGAGCACGGAGCACGGAGCAGGGAGGAGAAAGCAAAGAACAAAGGCTCTCACGGGCGCATTGCCAAAAAGTAGGAAATTGATTTGTATTATTCTGTAGCGCAGGGCTTTAGCCTTGCATTTTCAAGGACTTATGTTTTTTGGCAAGGCTGAAGCCCTGCGCTACATTACAGTGCAGAAATCACTGAGAATCAAATAATTACAAAAGTCACCTACTTTTTGGGAATGCGCCCGGTTCTCACTGTTTCGGGTTTGCTCCCTGCTCCATGCTCCGTGCTCCATGCTCCATGCTCCCTGCTCTTTGCTCCATGCTCTATGCTCGAAGGGTATGAAATCATGAATGAAGAAGCAATCATCAAAAGGATTATTTCGAGAATGCTCAGAGATCCCAATTGCCTGCCAATGGGACTCGCTCTTTTGAATTATGACATAGATTTTTTGAACCTGGATGAAGACATTACCGTTTTCCGGACGACAGATACCATCTACCTTAATAGAAACAGCGATTTTCTGAAAGCCCGGGACAATGAAGAAGCTATAACTTTCCTCTTATTACACGAAATCTGCCACGTAATGTTTTTTCACGATGCGAGGCAAAAGTGGCGGGATCACACCCTGTGGGGCATGGCCACGGATTATATGATCAATGCTTTCCTCCTTTATCTGCGCACACTATTTAACGAAGACCTGATCAAATATGATCCCCACAAGATGTTTTCAGGCGAGGACCGTTTCCTCTTTGATTCCAGGTACAGGCACATGCTGGAAGAAGAAATCTATGATGACTTGAGCAAAACATCCGATGTTATCTCCAGAATCACCGAGGAGATGTTATCCAAAGAGCAAAACCAGGGTATGGCAAAGAGGGGCTTGGATGGTATGCCACGCGTTGTTCGATCTGAAGTTGCGGTTCACAAAGAAACAATCAAACGAACCGACATTGAAGCCGTGCCGACAACAGGCAGCCAATCATCTCAAGACGAAGAGTTTTCCGACGAAGAAAATGATGA
>JAGMBW010000186.1 GCA_023129535.1 Desulfobacterales bacterium | reverse complement strand
GTTGTGGTGAAAATCCAGGCTAGTGGTGGATGATGATCTACAGATACTTGAGATTCTTTCTGATGTACTGGAACAGAAAGGATACGCCCTGGTTTCGGCTACGGATGGCCAAAGTGCCTGGGAGGAATTCAAGAGAAGCAAACCTGACCTTGTACTGACGGATCTTATCATGCCAGGGTTGAATGGTATGGAGTTATTTGGTTTGATTAGAAAGGAGAAGTTATCCACACGCGTGATATTCCTTACGGGATATGGTACATTCAAGGGAGCAATTGAAGCACTTAGGCTTGGGGCAGATGACTATCTGTTAAAACCCATTAAGTTCGATGACCTACTCCACAATGTACAAAAGGTTTTCTGTAGAACTCCCCTGGAACGCGAGAATTATCGCTATAGGAAAATTGCCTCTTTCCTCGCTGAGGAGAATGAACGGCTAGAGAGAGAAATTGCAAAACTCTCTGAAAGGCAACAGGATAGGGTGGCAGGTAAAGAGGCCGACAAATATAGAGCAATTTGTGGTTTTGTTGCACACAATATGAATGGTGAGTTTCTTCACATTGGCCATTCGATTAAAGAACTGCGAGAATTAGCTGGCATGTCACCCGACATTCAAGAAGAGTACGACATGATTGAGAGGAGTGTTGCATATAGTCAAATCCTTTTGCGGCGCCTCCTCGATTACCTTGATATGGGCAAGGCTCAGCAAAAACTAATAGACATTCTGGAACTATTCAGAAGGATCGAGTTGCTGGCCAGGCCGCGGTTACCATCAAGCATCAAATTGCACATTACAATTGATCAGAGTGTGAAGAAACAAATGGTATATGCGAACACTGAACAATTGATGGGAGTCCTGCTGGAACTCATTGATAATGCTGTCAACGTGTTACGCAAGAAAGGCGGAACTATCGAGCTTAAGCTTGAAGGAAGTAATGGCGAGATCGGTATGTCTGTAAGAGACGACGGACCTGGGATTCCGGTGAAACTGAGGAAGAACTTATTCAAAAAACAAGTGTCCACTAAGCGTGGCTTAGGGTTAGGTCTCTTTCTCTGCGATAAAGTAGTTAGTGCGTTGGGGGGTAAGTTAAATTTGCAGACTGCTTCTGGACAAGGAACCACATTTACGATTCTGCTGCCAACGGCCAATGATAAGAAGGGGTGTTGAAATGCCTTTCAGAATTCTCGTAGTCGACGACAACCGTGACACACTCAGGACATATATTAAAGCTCTCCGGCGAAGGATCAAATCGAGGGAGCGCGATCGGAGCTTATCAGCGGGGGCAATTGAGTCGTTGCTTGAGGTAGAAGACTCAGACACAGTTTCGCTTGCCCTTGAGAAGCTGAGGACGCAGCCGTTCGAAATACTGGTGGTTGATTTAAAGATTCAAGGTTCATCAGGAGATGAGATGGGAGGGTTGGAACTTATCTCAGAGTCGATGAGACTTGATCCGTTGCGTCCCATCATTGCCATTACCGGATATGGGAGTGTGGAGCTAGCCAGAAAAACGCTAACCCAAGGTGTTTTCGATTTTATAGAGAAGTCCGAAACGGCCGTAGATGATCTGATAGATGCAGTGCAAAGGGCTATAGACTCCCGCAATGATAAGATAATGCGATCGGGAAACCCATTCACACCAATGACAGGTGTGGAACCAACCGTTTTTGGTGGAAGAACCAAGGAATTGGAGTTCTTCGAACAGAGACTAAACAGGGCGCTCCATACCAGATTTTGTGAACATTTTCTTGTGCTCGGGAATTGGGGGATTGGGAAATCAACATTATTCAAGGAATATAAGAAAATCTGCCAGAGCCGTGGACACTTGGCGTCTATCGTTCTACTTGAGTCTTTGCAGCCCGGTACTATATTAGCTGAAGCCGCTCATTCCGTTATGGAGGGCATTTTACGTGATCTTCCTTATTCAGTTGACCGATTTAAGAAGGTAACTACGTTTTTCGATTCCATTGGAATCAACGTTCTTGGCACCGGATTGCAGTTTAGTCGAGATACTTCTAAGAAAGAGCTTTCTACACAGGCATTTCTCCACGACAGCTTGCTAAGTTTGTGGCAAGATCTGAAAGACAAAACCGAAGTTTTCGTAGTACTTCTGGATGACGTCGACAATTTTATGGAGGTCTCCGAAATTATCATGACGCTGAAGCAGACACTTTCAATGGATTCGATCAGGAAAACAAAGCTTCTAGTCGGGATATCATCAACTCCGACAAGCTGGTTGGCGCTTACGTCAATCAAGAAGCATCATCCTCTTTCCCGTTACTTCTTGTCACGAGTTGAGCTTACCGCACTCAGCAAGAATGAACTGCAGGAAACCGTTCTCAAGTCGCTGGCGGGGACTGGTGTCTCCTTCAGTACAGATGTGATGGAACGGGTTTTTGAATATACAGAAGGACATCCCTTTGAGATGCAAGTACTGTGCTATCATCTTTTCAACAATCAGTTGTCCAGACGGGTGGAAGTGGATGTATGGGATAAGGCGTTGCAGGCTGCCCTAAGTGATATGGGTGTTGCGATCTTCAACCACTGGCTTGCCCAAGCTAGTGGTGAGGAAGCTAAAGTTCTCCGTGTTATTGCGGAGGCAGAAACCCCCGTGTCATCAAAAAAAATTCATGAGTTGACGGAAACAGCTAAACTGAGAGTTTCCCCACGGAACGTTCCAAAGTACCTCCAGCGTCTTGTAGAAAAGAGGCTTATCAGCAAGAGCGGTCGCGGTTTGTACATCATGCGAGATCAAATGTTTCGGGCCTTTGTGCGTACTTCTTCAGAATGAAAATGACAAAGATGACATCTTTGGCACTACAGTTGTCAGCTATGAAATCGCGTAGAAAATGACAAAAGTGACGTACGCAACGACTGTTTGTCAGAATAGATCTGGAGTCACAGGGGGACGTCCTTAGGGCGGAGTGGCGGGACATCCTCAAATATATAAATAACTTGAGCTTGAGGCGCACAACAAACCAAATATAGGGATGAGATTATTAAGAAGTTACAGGATATTCGTGATGAAGATATGCCAAAGCTACTCGAGATAATTCATTACCTAAAAGCGGGCCTGGGGGAAAGCAGGAAAAGAGGCATGCTTTGGCTTATATCGGTTGATAGTTTTTGGTTGTTAGATGTGGAGAAGGCATTGCCAGTTTTGCCATTTCCCGCTATGCTTTCAGCACCAGATGCTTTCGTGATTCGCCCTTTTGGTATTCCTCCTGAACCCTTGCCCAGTTTTGCCTCAGGATTTCAATAGAATCGCTAATCTTGTTGGTCCTCACGATAACGCACAGCAACTTCTTGAGCAGCCTTGGTAAATTCGGGCCAAACATTTTGTTGACAACTACATCAGAGTCTTTCAGTGCCTTCAGGGTTGCCTGTGCCTTCTTGGGATCGCCATGCTTCAGGGTCTCCTCACCCTTGTACTTTGAGTTGTCACTCCGTTCCACAAATTCCGCCTTTTCATGGGACAACTTGTAGATATCAAAGTACTTGGCCTCGCCTGCGTGCTTATTGATCAGGTTTTCCCCGTCATCGGTGCTAAAAGCCACGAGTAGTTCCATGATTGTCCCCTTTCTGTTATCTCAAAGTAAAAAGCTGAACTTAGGGCCTTTGCCCTAATTGGAGCAATGGAGTACCGGAGTACTGGAGTGATGGTTTTAGAGGAACAAAAAAACAATTTTTGCGCATGGTTACGTCTGGCAGCTTGACACGAAGTGTAATGTCTTCAAGCCGTGAGGCGCAACCTTAGGCCAAAAGATACACTTCGTGTCTACTTTTACTTCCCATTACTCCAATTCTCCAATACTCCATCACTCCCTGTCAATGGCATAATTAGATGGCCACCACGAAAAAATATGATTTCAATGGGTTGTAGAAATTCCGAAGGCTTTCATTAGACAGCCTCTATGGTTGAAGGCGGTTTTTTGGTCACATTATAGGTGACGCTCACAACGCCTGGCACTTCTGTCGTGATTCTGTCTGCCAATTTTTCCAAGATATCATAGGGAAGCCTCGTCGGTGATCCTGTTTTTGCATCTTCACTGTCCCAACATCGCACCTCTATTTGAAAACCATAATCTCTTTTTCCGTTTCTCATCCCCGTCACTCTATCCTCATGGAGAATAGCCAAATACTGAAAGGCTCCAGTATTTGACAATTCTTCTTCGACAATGCTTGTTGCTTTTCTCACAGTCTCTACTCTTTCCGGTGTAACTTCTCCTATGACCCTGGCTGCCAGGGCGGGACCTGGAAAAGGCGGTCTGTTATATATTTCTTCTGGCAGTCCCAAGGCTTTTGCAATCTTCCTGATGGCCGGTTTTCTTAGTTGTATCAACGGTTCTATCACCTTATATCCGTATTCTTCTTCCGTATCGATTCCAAGCTGTTCAAGGATATTGTGCTGCCTTTTTATGCCTGCCACGGTTTCTTCAAGGTCTGTATAATTTGTGCCTTGAAGAAGGTGTCTTGCGCCACTTTCTTTTACGAGCCCACTGAAAATGTCTTTGTAAAATGCCCGGGTAATAGCCTCTCTTTTTTCTTCAGGATCTGTCACCCCCCTCAGTGCGTTGAAAAAGGCTGTTTGAGCCTCAACAATTTCCACACACACACCCATTTCCTTAAACAAGGACACAATCTTTTGAGGTTCCCCATCTCTCATCAAACCATTGTCTGTGAAATAGGTTTTGAGCCTCTCCCCCAAAGCCCTACGACCCAACATAGTGACCGTTGAAGAATCGACACCCCCAGACAGGGCATTAATTGCCAAGCCACTGCCAGCAAGAGAGGCAATCTCTGCTATTTTCTCTTCAATAAATCTTTGCGGGTTTAAATACTTGAGTCGTATTTCTTCGATTTCCATCCGTCTACCCCCTCGGTCCTTTTCTTCCCGTACAGTTCGATCTGTTAACATGTGAACAGAGTCACTTGAAAAACCTAATCGTGCAAGGATAGCGATATGATACACCATTGCTCGCCTTCACTGCCGCCATTATCACCAGGATGAAATCTGCAATGGCCAATCCAATGATGAGCACAATACCGATCACAACAAGGATGAGTGCGGCTGCGACGATTCCGTAGATTGTCATAGAGATCTGAAAATTCAGGGATTCCTTTCCCTGCTCATCCACAAACGGATAATCGTTTTTCTTGATGAGCCACATGGTCAACGGCCCCACAATGTGCCCGAAGGGTATTCCTATGAATGTTGCCAGTGCGGTGAGATGACACAACATCCCCCACATTCGAGCCTTTTTTTGGTCTGGTTGAAGCATCGCCTTTCCGCCTGTATATACATTCTGGTGAAACTGACTTATGAAGGTGGCTTCAGTGGGGAGATTATACCGTATGTGCTCAGGAATCCTTTGTCTTTTTCTTGATATCCGAATAGAGCCTGTCTAATCGAAGGATACGCGTGAAAAGAGATAAGCAGATAAAACCCATCAAACGGAAGGCCAATTCAGACCGGGTTTCTATGAACTCATTAAACGCCTTATGACTAATAAAGGCCATCTTGCAGGGGGTAAGTGTCACAACGGTCGCGGATCTCGGCTTCTCATCTATCAGGGCCATTTCACCAAAGATCTCGCCTTTCCCCAATTCTCCAAGGAGGACCTCTTTGGAATTCGGGGATGAAGCAACCACTTTTACTTTTCCTTGCATAATAAAATAGGCTCCGTCCCCCTTATCTCCTTCAGCAAAGATGAGCTGCTCTGCATCAAAAGCCCTTAATTCCTCATAGATTTTTCTGGCTTCATCCTGAGACAGCGTTGGGAAGAAATCCGATTTTTTTCCTCTGTCTCCTATTTGTATATGGTCAAGTCTCGGTATCTGCTTCTCATCACCATCGAAAATGAGATGAAGAGCACGGATGGCCATTTTGTACTTATCATTCAGATTTCTTAGCCTTTCTGGCAGGATATTATAGAGCCTGTAGATCAAATCATGAACATAAGGCTGGCCACTTCTAAACAGGTTTTCCAAGCCATTACGGGTTAACACTCCCACCTTTGTTCCTTCTTTTGCGGCTTTGATCGTAGCCGACCTATTCACGTTATAGAAAAGACTTATCTCGCCGAATATCTCCCCGGGCCCCAATAATGCCAAGGAAGATCCGTCAATCGAGACGTTCACTTCACCTTCCTTTATAAAATACATCTCTTGACCAGGCATGTTTTGCTCACAGATGGTATCCCCTTTTTGATAGATTCTGTTTTGACAGAAAATCTTGTTCAGATGTTCGTTGTTGAGTGTCCCGAAGAGGGCTCCGCTAATATTCTGGCAGATTAAATCAAGCTCGCTCTTCTGTATGGTGCCGGTTTCGCTGTGAATTGGCAACAATAGATCATCAATGTATGTTGTTAAATCACTTTTAACCTTTTGAGGCATCTTCATAAAATCTTGAGATATCCTTTTGGCCTCATCAACGGATAAGTGTTTTTTATCCTGGATTTTTCTATAGACAAGGTATTCTCTGAGACCGGGGATGCCCTCCATCCCCGCTAAAAAGCGGTATGCTCTTTCCTTGATAATCTCGGGTTCTATGAGCCCTCCGAATTCTGTAGCAGATAATTCCTCTTTTCCCTTTTTAACAAAGGTCTCATAGGAATTATCAAGGGCACAGGACTGTGCCCTGTGTATCGTGGCAATATCCTCTGGTGTAAGAGGCTGGATCTGTTCAGCAACAACATCAAATTGATGTCCCATGCTGCGTAACATCCTGATAATTAGTGCATTATTTATTCCTCGCCCCGAGACATTACCGTGCACGTCAGCACTGTAAGCGGGAGGACTAAAAAGCAGGTCTCCATAATTGTCGGTTGCATGCACACGAAGATATACGCCATTTTCCAGACACCAATTTCCGATTCTCTCGGAAGCCACAAGGGGATCTTCCCCCTCTATGTTGAAGTGACCTACATCAAGGGTTATCCCAAAATTCTTCTCTCTCACTTCTCTGGGAAGGGAATTGAAGATTTCATGCACACAGGCGATAAATACGTCAGAGGTTTGTCGCTCTTTGGTATGGCAGTAGTTCTCAACAGTTACCCTTACATTGCTTCCTGCGGCTTTCTCGATCAAGCCCGCCATTGATTTTAGGTTCGAGATATCAATCAGGTGGAAGACCACAGACCCTGCGCCAATATCTTTTGCCAGCTCAACAACCTCATACTGGAGTTCAAGGCATTGTGTGGGATCAAAGAATCGCTGTTTTCCCCTGGTTGGGTCCGGTGACGGCGTATAAGGGCCAACAATGGGCGAATGGATATCAATCTTAACACCACTTCTCAGGCCCGCCTCCTTTATCTGGTCTCGTTTTTCATGGCTCAGCTCTTCTGGAAGCAGCTTGGTATAATTGAAAGGGTGAAAATCAAAATTGAGTTCAATCCCTTCGATATTGTCATCCTTGACTTTTTTTATTAACAGAACAGGATCAAAGATTTTGCCTTCCCAAAAGGTTGTGGCCCTCACGCGCCTTGGATTCTCTATTTTTTCCCACGTGTCAATGGCCACCCTGTTTTTTATAAGATGCGTCTCATATTGCCTGGCAAATTCTATGATGAGAGAATCACGGTCTTCTGTCTTCCCCTCGTCATAAAAGAAAAAATATGGGGCATGTTCGTATAACCAACCGGCTTTCACAAGGAAAAATGGCGCTTCAATAAGCCTTATCAGCGGAGCCTCTTTCTGTCTAATTTTGGCAAGTTCTAATAGATGGGAGAGGGTATCTGAGGAGAGATCATAGCCATACTTGACACTCGATTTATGGTGGGCAAGCAACATGTGAACCCCATCTTTCTCAAGGCCCATGCTGCTTAGTAGACGACGACTTTTCTGGCAATAGAAATCGTCCTCTTTTAAACTCTCATCCAGAATTTTCTTGATGGTTACTCTATTTAGCTCTTTGGTCACTATTTTTTCTATATAGTCCATCGGTTATTCACGTCCAGGGCTTTCCCTTTCAACAGGATTAGGGTGGTAAGAAAGGCCGTAAGCGTTCACAGGATTCCTAAGTCCGCTCTATGGTTTTCGAAGATCCAGCTTGTCATTGCGAGCGAAGCGAAGCAATCTCGTGTTCCATCCAGAAGATTGCGGAGCCTGTTCCGAGCGTAGCGAGGAATCTCATTTGGCCCATGTTGGGCCTGCCTCTTTGGTTTTGTCCAGCAGCGGCTCCGTGTTTGCTTCGGCTTCGCCTCGCAACCGCTCCGCTCCTCGCAATGACAACAAACGTAGCACGTGAACGCTTACGAAAGGGCTTTTTGGGGATGGTGTATAGGAAAAATGGCCCTGTGTGTCAAGTGAAGACTCCTTACAACCCATCTCATAGACACCTTCAGTGCACGTTGTCAACCCCGTTTAAGAAGCCCTCACTCTAAGGCGGGTCTTATCAGTCACTTGTCATGGGCACGGAGGCCTTTTGGGGGTTTAACAAAACCACCTTTTCTGATAAAAGGAAGATCTGGAAACATATTCTTACTAAATGGTCTGTGATTTCAAACTGCTGTAGAACTTGCAAGTATCTTCTCAAAAAGTTCGGGTGGGCCAAGAGGATTTAGACTTTCGAAACGTCAAATTGGTGTTGTAAGGGGTTGAATGAGGAATGAACAAGTATCAGGAAATCACTCAGGCAAGGAAGCTACTGGAATTGCCCGAACGGGCAACCATGGAAGAAATCAAGGCTAACTACAGAAAGCTTATCAGGAAATGGCATCCGGACAGATGCAAGAAAACAAAGAAAAAATGCACAGAAATGACGGCTAAGATTGTTGCCGCCTATAGGATCATTATTGCTTATTGTAATCATTACAAATTTTCCTTTTCCAAAGAAGAACTCAAAAATCATCTCTCAGAAGAGGAATGGTGGCTTGAACGTTTTGGCAACGATCCCGTATGGGGAAATCGATAATGGCTAAGATGAAAGAAGAAGGACTTGATGTGCGTCACACCCGGTATCTTGTTCTCCTGGGTCTTCTCGTGCTTCTTGCAGCATGCCTTCCGAGGGTGAAGCCGTCGGTTACAGCACCCCAGGCCCTGGTGAAGATCAGGCCCCACCAGTTTCCTGATTTCTCGGACGATATGTCGTATGATACTCTGAAAACTGGCATTGATCAGAGTCTTTACTATTTAAAGCGTCTCGATCCCGCAACTCCCTTTTGTTTTGGGCCAGATACGTTCACCGCCTCTCACCTCGTCGAATCAATGAAAGCCTTTGACAAATTGATGAAACAATCTCCTTCTGCTGACAGGGTCAGAAAAGCTATTCAGACCTCATTTTGGGTCTACCGGTCTGTTGGAAGCGATGGGCGCGGCAAGGTCTTGTTTACCGGATACTACGAACCAACTCTTCAGGGAAGCCTGCACCCGTCGCCAGATTATCCATATACTGTCTACAGGAGGCCCGAGGATTGGGTGAGTATCAGTCTGGGCCTATTTAATCCCAAATACGCAGGTGAACGCATTATCGGTAGATGTGTCAATCAAACCGTCATACCCTATTTTTCACGAGAAGATATTGATTCCCGGAGGCGCCTTCGCCAGAAAGGATGTGAACTGCTTTGGGTCTCTGATCGGGTTGACCTTTTTTTTCTACATATCCAGGGATCTGGGCGGGTGGTGCTGGAAGATGGCACTGTGTTGCACGTAAATTATGATTGCTGCAACGGACGCCCCTACCGGAGTATCGGCAACTTACTGATCAAGAAAGCGACGATCCCCAGGGACAAAATGTCCATGCAGCGGATACGTGCCCACATGAGAGATCACCCCGAGGACGTTCAGCGCATTTTCAATCACAACGAAAGCTATGTCTTTTTCAGGTTGGTTGATCAAGGCCCTATGGGGGCAATTGAGGTTGTTCTGACCTCTGGCCGTTCTGTGGCCACTGATCTGGCCCTGTTCCCGAAGGGAGCACTGGCCTTTATCCAAACGCAGAAACCTTTAGTTGGCGAACATGGTACCATCCAATCCTGGGAAAGCTTTGGTCGGTTTGTCCTCAATCAAGATACTGGCGGCGTCATCCGAGGACCAGGGCGGGCAGATCTCTTTTGGGGAAGTGGCCCGTATGCCCAGACTGCGGCGGGTCACATGAAGCATGAGGGGGCACTTTTTTTTCTTGTGCTGAAACAGGTTGATGAAAAATGAGAGGGAGAGTGGGGGGCGATGGCAACTCCTGGCACCGAGCAAAAAGCCCCAGCGCGTGAGAGCCAGGAGCCTGGTGTGTTCCTGGGTGGTCAGCCAGCCGGGAGTCGGTGGCACATCGGTTGGCAAGAAGCTGGGCACAACTCGGTTTTTTGTTTCGGGGCTCTATTTCGGGATCGGAGCAAGCGGTGACGTTTAGAAATTTCCTGTCTTTCCTTTGGATACGCACGTTCTGCACGAACGTCCTGGTCTTCCAGGCATCTGGGGATCAGCATTCCAGACGTGGGGTGTGCTGTTGAGAGGGGCGAGGCCATTGCACGAGACAATAATTATCAACTGGTTGATTAACTTTCTTAGTTTTTTAAGGGCGTCCCGGTTTATGCGTTAGTTTTTTAAGGGCGTCCCGGTTTATGCGCTTTATGCTTTCGATACGGTGGTTAGCCTTGGGCGTCTGGAGCTTGGCGGCGGGTTGCAGTAGCCATCTGCCATACACGGCTTCGGAAATTGCATCCTTCGAGACCAGAGAGTTCGGCGTGGAACTGACGTATGAAACGCGCGCCGGGAGGCAAAATGCTTTTTATGTCCCGCCGAAAGAGCGGCCCGAGCGTCCGCCCGAACGGTTGGTGATTATGTATCCGGGGATCCGCTCACTCGCCCTTGACTGGTTGGAAATGGTCGATCATGCCCCCGATCCGTTAACAGGATTCCTGCTAATTGATTACCCGGGCCGAGGAAAGTGCGAAGGTTTAATGCGCCCAAAACATCTCCCGGATTCTTCTTTCGGAGCGATTGAGGCCCTGGGGCTCCATTTGAATGTGCGGCAGGAGGAATTGACGAAGCATTTATGCTTGCTGGGCCATTCCTTTGGTTGCGCCGCGGCCCTGCAGTTCGCGCCCCACGTTGACGTGGAGCGGATCGTGCTCATAGCCCCGTTCACCACTTTGCATCGAGCCGTTTACAAACTATACGGCCCACTGGCCTGGCTCATCCCGGATCGAATGGACAATCGGAAACGGCTGAGAGAACTGCGCCAGCGGCCCCGGCGCCCGGCGCTTGTCATTATTCACGGCAGCGCGGACGACACAATTCCTGTCAAAATGGGTCGCGATTTGGCCAGGCTTTTTCCCGGTTGGATCGTCTACCACGAAATCGAGGGCGCCGATCACGTGGGAATTTTCAAAACCTCTAAGGCGCTCATCTTTGAGGCACTTTTTTCCCAAATCCCCTCGCCGGCGTTGCCGCTTTCCCCGGTCACTGATATGGCATCCCCCACACGTATGCCAAATGGTGAGACCGCATTTTGAACAAGACCGTCTTTGCCTTGATGAAGTGCAAACGATTATTCTTTGACAATACTTCGGTAATTTGGCAATTTCCGATTATGACATTGTCGTCGTTATTGACTATTCTTCGACAATACTGTTCGGCATGGCTATTG
>JAGMBW010000185.1 GCA_023129535.1 Desulfobacterales bacterium | reverse complement strand
GTAGTGGCGGCGATATGTTTGAGTAGGCGAAAAAGATAAGATAACGATTTTGAGCATATACGACGTTGCGATCGAAGGAAGCAATGTCCCAAAGGGCAAGGGCGTAAGCCCGTAGCGTATATGCTGTGTTAGGCGACCGTCATCACACGTAGTAACTCTCAAAGAATTCCTGCATCGTCCCGTCAAACTCAGCGTATTGCAGGTTCCCGCCCCAGTGCTGATCTCCGCCTGTAAAGTATACACGGGTTTTGCCCCGCCACTCGACCAGATCCGGGTCAGAAGCATTGCATTCCTTGCCGCCTTCAGGATGGTCGGAGTGGACATCCTGATCGGGATCAGGGACAATCACAGGGTTTCGTGGGGCGTCTTCCCAACTAATAAGGTCTTTCGAACGTGTTAACCATGTTTCGAACCACCTTTTCGGTTTAAGGCGCTCGAGGTACAACATGTAATAGTAATCGCCCACGTGACGGAGCGCCGGGCAAGCAGTGTAACGGTCCGTGCCGTAGATCGCGTCAGGAATCTTCATCCAAATCTCAAGGTCATCTGAGACAGCAAATTTGATGGTGTACGGTGGATAAGCTGGGTCGTTGCTTTCATACGCCATCACAAATCGCCTGCCATCATGGCAGACCGATTGATTAAGTAAATTTTCATACGGCTCGCCAGCCAGTACTATTTTGGGCTTGGTCCATTTGACCAGATCGTCTGACTTACTCATATTCACATCTCGGAATCCCGTATCATCGTTTGATTCCTTTGATCCTTTTGTTTCCCTATAGCGGGCAGCAAAGACATACAATACTTCGTCCCAGATCAAAGCTGATGAAAAACAATATTGTTCCATGCACTTGTCAAGGACATCACCTGTCTCTACATTTCGGATTCTGACGTAGTATTTTTTGGACCTTGATGGCGGTTTGTCCCAATAATGACATTGCCACGTTTCGACCAACATTAACCTTCCATTCCAGATAACCGGCGTCTGCTCAACCACCGGCGAGTTCAACTTGCCTTTCTTGATTAATCTGTTTTTCCAGTCCATCAAAACCCTCCCTTCTATTCGTTCTGGAAATTGAGATGTCGCCTCTTTCATAGACGAACCCTTCACCGGCGACCTGCTAAAAAGATTCGTCTATCACACCACTCCAGAGTGATAACCGAACATTTGGCTCAAAATGTGTGTCCATCATTCCAAAATGAGGTCAATAGGCAACTTTCTGTGACGGACACCTAAAAGTCTCTCTGTTTGCCAAGCCGAACGCGATCGTGCATCTTGGGTGCCCGGTTGGGCTTCCCGGAGAACCTTACCTGCTCAGAAGAAGCTCTCAACAGTTCCGAGGTCGCAACCCAATAGGATGCTCCCGCCTGGGTGGCAAAGGCTATCTCATTCCCATCACGTTGGAAACTCAGCTTTGTTCCCGATTCATCCAATACGACGACTTCCTCTGGCTTATCTCCCCACGGAAGCTCTATTCGCAACGAACCACCCCGCTCACTGGTAATCTTCAGGCTGCCGACCTTGCCCTCTTGAAAGATGGACTCCACCAAAAAGTCGCCCACCGCCTTCAATCGAAATGCACCATTCCAATCCGAAGGCATCGCAGGAAACACCCGCACTACCCCATCGTAACTCTGGAGAAGCATCTCGGTCAGAGCCGCACAGAAGGCCCCCGAGGTATCGAAGGCGAAATGGATAAAGGGGGACTTGCGCAAGGGATGCTCGCCCGCTTCCGGGTGATCCGCATCCACCACCCGATTGGTGCTGTACTGATCGCACAAATACGGATGAAAAGTCTCCAACACCGTATAGTTGAAGAAACCCTGTGGGAAATACTGATAGAGGGCGGGAAAATCGAGCAGATATTTTCTCAACTCCTCGCGCATCCCCAGACGGGCGAACACGATGGGCAGGATGGCGTGGCCGTGGCTTGGGGTCCAGTTCC
Source organism: Desulfobacterales bacterium (assembly GCA_023129535.1). GTDB lineage: Bacteria > Desulfobacterota > Desulfobacteria > Desulfobacterales. Next base: position 35 of record JAGMBW010000185.1, on the reverse strand, counting down.
CCTTTGCGCCCGTGACAGCCGCCCGGAAACGCTCC
>JAGMBW010000184.1 GCA_023129535.1 Desulfobacterales bacterium | reverse complement strand
CCTCTGCCATGATGGGGGCCGACTATGGTGCTTTTGCCAACGGTCGCTGGTACATGTCAAAAAACATCCAGGAGATGATTGATTGGTTGGAATTTAAGCTTAAGGTGAAGAAGTAATTCCCTATGTTGGGACATACGACCATTGCTCCTGGGGCTTTAAGTCACAGAAGGAAGTAGAGGCCATGAGCTGAGCTGCACTATAAACCAAAACTTCTTGTAGAATTTTGTTGTAAAGGAGGTGGCAAATAATGAAGATAAAGTCAATCGTAGGCGTTCTAATAGTGGGCGTGCTCTTTGCTGTAGCCGTAGCTGCTGTTGGTGACAATAGGGGTGCTGAAGAGATGGTGCTTCAGGGCGGGAAGCTTGGAAGCGTGCCCTTTCCCCATCACAAGCACCAGGAGGCACTTGAAGCCTGCAAGGATTGTCACAACATATTTCCCAAGGTTGCAGGGAGCGTCGAAGATCTAAAGGTTCAAGGGAAGCTGGAGAAGAAAAGGGTTATGAATGAGTGCCGGGGCTGTCACAAGGAAAAAGCCGGGAAGGGCGAAAAGGCCGGCCCCACGAAGTGTAAGGCTTGCCACCAAAAATAATCTGGTAGCCTTTGTTTGACCCACTGAGTTGGCGGCAGTTCCCACCAAATATAAAGACCTCAAAAAGTTGGAGGTAGAGGTCCTGTCGGTCAGCGTGGATAGTCAGTTTGTCCATAAGGTTTGGCAGGAGGAAGACCTTTCTAAAATGGTCAAAGGGGGTGTCCCCTTTCCCATGGTATCCGATGGTGCGGGCAAGATCGGTTCGGTCTGAAACTCGCTTATAACTGAGCCTAAAGAAAAAACAGTGCCCGGCTGATAGAACCAATGCTCAGGAGTGGCAACAAAGCCTCACCTCTGAGTCATTCACTCATCATTGGGATGACGTGGAGTATTTCAAGCTCGCCTTACCCCATGCCATGAAGCTGGATAAAGTGGCAGGGGTGAGGCGTTGGCTAGGCTGGAGGCCAAAGTGAATCCAGCCACAGCAGGGCTTGCCCGTTGGACTGTTATCATTAGAAAAGTACAGGGAGGTTACTCATGGAGAAACAAGCACTGATTGATTTGCTAAACAGGGATCTTGCGGATGAGCATGCAGCTATCATACGGTATCTCGTACACGGATGGATGGAAGGGGAAGATACTCCTCTTGGGGCGAGCCTAACTTCCATTTCCAGGGATGAGATGTGGCACATGCACTGGCTGGGAATGATCATAGGCGAATTGGGAGGGGAGCCAAACTTCACACCCGCTCCCTATCCCTACGATCCAACCAGCCGAGCCACAATGCTCAAATCGTACGTCGAATACGAGGAGAAGCTGATCCCTCATTACAACGGAGAAACGGACAAGGTGGATGATCCCCATATCAGGCGGGTCCTTGAGAGAGAAGCATGGGAATCAGCGATTCATGCAAGAAAGTTTCAAAGAAAACTCGACAAGTTAAGTCCGGAAGAGGCAGCGGGCCTTCCAGGGGGAGAAAGTGAATTGCCGAAAGAACTGCTGGACAAGTTGCAAGCAGAGGTTACAATGAAATATACTGAGATGTTGCAACACCTCCGCACCTCCTGGGTCTTCCAAAAAGATGAAAACATGGGCTGGAACATCATGGATCAGGCCATCGAAAAGATGAGACAGCTTGCGCACTTTGCCGAAGATATCGCAGAAGATGGTATTGCCCCTAAATTCAAGCCTGGCGAGATAGACATGAGTAATGCCATTGGGCTGGCTCTGAAAAGGGCCTTGGAAGATGTGCAGGCCGCTCGGGAGCGCCACTTGAAGTTGAGGGAAGATAGCGAAGTGAAGAAGCATTCAGGACTTGTTATTAACCTGGACCTCACCGTCCAACAGGAGAAATATCAAGGGGCAGAACTGGAGGATTGGGGTAGAGAGGGGATCAAGAAGGCGGGATACGAAGTTGTCTGATGAAGTCACACTCAACATTCCAAAAGACAACCATTTCAGTCGGAGGCATGAGCTGTGCGGCTTGTGTGAGACGTGTTGAATTGGCCTTGGTCAGCAATTCATTGCGTCTGCGCAAATTCCGGGTTGGGTAGAAAGGAGGTTAGAAATTATGGATCGGTATGTATGTTCAGTTTGTGGCTACGTGTACGATCCGACAGAGGGGGATCCGGAAAACGGAATCGAGCCGGGAACAAAATTTGAAGACCTGCCTGATGATTGGACCTGTCCTGTGTGCGGAGCAGAAAAGGACCAGTTTGAAAAAGAGTAGTGGTAGGGAAAAGAATTGTGCGGCTGACTGCATCACATGGGAATACCTTGGAGACAAGAGAAAGGAGGTAGCAAAATGGCTTATGAAGCAAAAGACTACAGCAGCCTGATCGGCATGGATGGCTTCAGTGAAGTCTTGCTTAAGAATCATTTCACCCTCTATCAAGGTTATGTTGCCAATACCAACAAGGTCATGGGATTGCTTGATGAGATGCTAAAAGAGGACAAAACAGGGACGCCAGAATATGCTGAGCTGAAAAGACGCCTGGGCTGGGAGTTCAACGGCATGCGTCTCCACGAATACTACTTTGACAATCTCGGAGGAAACGGCAAGCTGGACACAGGGGGAAAGCTTGCACAGCAGATTAACGAAGATTTCGGCAGCTATGCAAGCTGGGAAAAGGACTTCAAAGCGATCGGCGCCATGAGAGGAATTGGTTGGACAGTACTCTATCAGGATTCTCTGACTCGCCGGCTATTCAACCTTTGGATCAATGAGCACGACGTGGGCCACCCCGCAGGTTGCAGACCCATTCTGGTGATGGATGTTTTTGAACACGCCTTCATGTTGGACTATGGACTCAAACGGGCCGATTATATCGAGGTCTTTTTCAATAACATTGACTGGAACGAGGCCGACAAGCGCGTCTTGTGAGTAAAACGGATACGGCAAACCGGAGCGGCCGAGACCTCAAACGCAAGGTCTTGGCCCTGCTTCGATCCGACAACTTTGACCAAAGCCTGGACGCGTTATGCCAATTGCCAGCCCGCCAGGTGATCAACCCCCTCTTTTCCTTCCTTCTCAGCAGTAATGAGAAAGTAAGATGGCGGGCGATCACGACCATCGGCGCAGTTGTGGCAAAGCTTGCTGACGAGGACATGGAATCGGCCCGTGTCATCATGCGCCGACTCATGTGGAGCCTGAATGATGAGTCCGGGGGTATCGGTTGGGGTGCGCCCGAGGCCATGGGTGAAATCATCGCTTCTGATGAGGGGCTTGCAAAGGAATATGCCTCTGTCCTGATTTCCTATGTTCGCGAAGACGGCAATTTCCTGGAATATGAACCCTTGCAGCGGGGTGCTGTATGGGGTATTGGAAGGGTGGCACAGGCAAGGCCCCACATGGTCCAAGATGCCGTTCCTCATCTTCTTTTATTTCTGGAATCACCAGATGCCACAGTGCGGGGTCTAGCGGCGTGGACACTGGGTTTGCTTGAGGTGGAGGCGGCCCGGCCACAGCTTGAAGCTCTTTTAGGGGACGAGGTAGAAGTGCTGCTATATATGGACGACAGGTTGATGGCCCGGAGCGTCGGTGACCTGGCCAAAGAGGCCTTGGCTGAAATCACGCGAAGACAATGTCATTAACATAAGCATAATCGTAGGTCGGATCGTTCCCGCGAAAGCGAGGTTGATCCGACGAACTGACTACCCAGCCTACTCTTAAGGCAATGACATTAACTTTCACCTAAAGTGATCGGTTCACGGTTCACGGTTCAGGCCTGCCCTGGCGCTTCGGCTTATTATGAGCTACCAAGCCAGTAATCCAGGTCTGGGCCAGGGGTTCAAAGGTTATAATCTATTGATATCCATCACTTTACGGTTCACGGTTCACGGTTCATGGTTCACGGTTTTAACCTCTGAACGTTGAACCACTGAACCACTGAACCTTACTACTTGGGGCATCATGCTTTTGA
>JAGMBW010000183.1 GCA_023129535.1 Desulfobacterales bacterium | reverse complement strand
AGTGTTTACAAGATTATTGAATTGGTGGGAACAAGCGATGTTTCATGGGAGGAAGCTGCCAAAAACGCTGTGGAGACTGCCAGCAAGACTCTTAGAAACTTGAGAATCGCAGAGGTTAATAAACTTGACATGAAACTTGAGAATGGGAAAGTGATCGCCTACCGTGCCAGGTTAAGTGTGTCGTTCAAATATGAATCTGGCGGCTAATGATTTAAGGAGCGAGTATTTTTCCTTCTATGGCCCCATGGACAGAGCAATTCGGCAGCTCAAGAGCTTTGAATGGACAGACACGATTTCCTCGTCTGTTTTTACCATTAGATGCACCTCGTAGTGCATCCCTCTCACAATACCGCATCAAGGTTTACCCTTTGTTTAATATGTCGCCGGCGTGCTACCTGTGGGATGCGTGTAGAAGTTGACGTTGTGATTTCGTCATGATATCTGCATGTCTTGAAGATTGGAGATTGTGGCAAGGGATTTGTGATCTAGGATTGATATGATCAACTGTTGGTAATTACGGTTGACAGGCGTATCAAAATAGGTACAATATGAGAGGGACGCAAGACCGCCCATTACCAATAAGATTTTATAAAACAGCATCTGGCGGCGAACCTGTCAGAGCCTGGTTAAAAAGCCTACCGAGGCAAGAGAGGAAAATTATCGGAGATGACATGAAACCAGAAGCTTCCTTTGAAAGATAAAAATTTGGCCAAACAAAGATTGGCTAAATTGAGAGGCACATTATGACTAATAAACATATAGGAAGCAACTTTGATCATTTTCTTGAGGAAGAAGGATTGCTTGAAGAATGCACTGAATCAGCCATTAAGAGAGTACTTGCCTGGCAACTCACACAGGAGATGAAAAAAAAGAAATTGACCAAAACGGCTTTGGCTAGAGAAATGAAGACAAGCCGGGCAGCCCTCGACAGGTTGCTTGACCCTGCTAATGAATCAGTAACGCTCCAAACAATGAAAAAAGCCGCATCTGTTTTGGGCCGCAAGTTGAAGCTTGAGCTCGTCTAACAGTTTTGGAACAGGAAATCGGTGGGACCATCTTTCACTTATCCATAAGATCAATGGGGCAAAGAATGTCATTCATTAGGAAGGTTTCTGCCTTCATTCGTCTTTGCTTCACAACCTTTTGAACTTACCCGGATGCAACATAACTGCTATAATGTTAAGATAGTGAAAAAGCTCACTTTTTTAGACTGCCAAACCATATCTTTACAAATTTGACTCAACTAAATCGGGATTGTCAGGGTGACGCTCTTTATGGCTTCACCCTGATTTTGTGTTCGGCTACGCATACACATTCTCAATCCACCTCAAGGCTTCCACGTCACTGACCTTTCCCAGGTACCTCTGAGTTCTCGATAGGTTTGCGTGACGCAGGATCACCTTACTGACGGTTTCAATCGGAGTGCCGGATCCAGACGCATGTGTAGCGGCATGCCTTCTCAGGTCATGTGGCCTCAGCCCGCCCTGGCGCTTGGGGTTATTGTAAGTTACGTAGCCAGTAATCCAGGTCTGGGCCAGGGTTTTTGTAACACACTCAGGTGCAAGAGATAACCAGATACTGGTTTCTGGATACTGAATTCTCGTCTCTGAATATTTGATAAGATAAGGAATGCCTTTTTTATCTATCCAGCATCCAGCATCGCGGAGCCTCGTCGGCCCGCCCTGGCGCATATTTCATGTAGACAAGCACAGAGCCAGGTAACCAGGTCTGGGCCAGGGAATAGTCCAATGGGCGATCTTGGCTGGTTTGAACAGTTTCCTGAGCATAGGGGTGCTACAAGGATTTGGAAGTTTTGGATCGACGGTGTTTTTGATGAAATTGAAGAAGGATGACAGGGATGAATAGCGGGATCGTTTGGTTGACTGTTTGGTCCCTTCGGTGACCTGGTTCAGAAACGACAGGATTTCATCCGAGGTTATCGAGTCGAGTTCCCGGTCACCGAACTGGCTTTCAAACTTGGATAGGACGAACTCATAGGGACAGATGCTATTTTTTTTCGAGTTCGTCCTGTGGTACTCCAGACAATACTGTACGGCCTGTGTTACTTTCATAACAAACCTTCTCTCTTTGGAGTTAATAATAATTTGACCCATGCCTCCGTTATCTGATAATAACACGATTCAAACTCAAAATATTCACCTTTAATCCAACCTATGTCGAAGATCTGAATTGCCATGGGAGTGAGCCTAAGAATCTTTCTTGTCCTTGATGATGACTCTTTAGATCGTCTTCCGCTTAGCCGCTTGGAACGCCTTTTCCAGCGCCATCCTGACGAACGCTTCCCGCAGTTTGCCAACTTCCGGGTCCGATACGCATTGGCAGCGGTAGATCTTGTCAATCGGAAGCCGGTTGAAATCCTCCGGATACAGTATGCTTATCTTTCCTTTGATTCTGAAGGCAAAATCGACGCCGCCGAACTGCAGAAACAAATGCGACTGGGTGTGGATATGGTGCCTCCTGTGGCCACTGAACATGTATCCCTGAACGTGCTGGATGCCAAACACCGCTTTGTTCAGAAGCGTTATCATGATACATACAGATGGAGGCCAACGCCCGAAATAGAGGCGGCGATTGTGGAAGCCGTATTTGGTAAACACTGACTCTAAGTTGTCACATCTTTTTGGTCTGACTGACCACCCTTGGCACATCTAACCTATGTAATTTCTTGACAAAACAGGGGCATGAAGTTGCTTTAGCTTGATACCTTGCAATATTTTCAATCAGAAGCGCCGTCACATGTCATTGACAAAAGCAAATATCGTAGACTCAGTCTATCGCGATCTTGGGCTGTCCAAATTTGAATCGGCTCAAGTGATCGAATCCATCCTGGAAATCATCAAGAGAACCCTGGAATCTGGGGAGGATGTTCTTATCAGCAGGTTCGGCAAGTTCTGCGTTCACGAAAAGAACCAGCACAGGGGTAGGAACCCCCAGACGGGTGAGGACATGAGGCTGAGGGCAAGGAAAGTCGCAACGTTCAGGTGCTCTGGGACTTTGAGAGACAAAATTAATGGGCCGAATTAAGACGGATTTTCGCTCTCGCCGCCGCCGACACCTATCCGGCCTGTGGGTTGACCAAAATCTGGTCCAAGAGCTTGACAGAATTGGTGATATCCATTACAAATCAATGACAAAATCGTCTGGTGGGCGATCATAGACCGGTGGTTAGTCCAATTAGTAAAGGACGTCCCCAAAATCCGTCCTTCGAATCCGTCCCCCTTCGTATTTACATGTAATTACACTTCTGCGGCACCTAAGTGCACACTCATTCGTTGATTCGGTGATCGGCGGTCAGACCGGCTTTTTTTGGGGCGGCGTTGGAGTAGAGGCATCTTTTAACCATACAATGAAAATCGCAATTTTGCTATTTTTTTCTTGACACCGCATCGCAATTTTGCTATCTTCCGTACAAGAAATAATGGAGGCGGTGTGCCAAGAACAGAGGTAAAAGTGTTTGCCGAGGATGACGGGAGCTGCCCGTTTCTTGTCTGGATGGACAGTCTTCCGCAAAAAGCGCAGGAGAAGTGTATTGTGAAGGTTGAGCGCTTGGCTGAAATGGGACATGAGCTGCGCCGTCCCGAAGCAGACTATCTCCAGGATAAGGTTTACGAACTACGCGCTGCTTTCCAAGGCATTCAGTACAGGATGCTCTATTTCTTTCACGGAAGTAGAGCAGTAATATCGCATGGATTAGTCAAAGAGAGGGAGGTGCCTTCGAAGGAAATTGAACTCGCAATGAATCGCATGAAGCGGTTCGTGGGAGATCCTTCGACCCACACGCATAGGAGGTGACTGCCATGGATAGAAATAAACAGACAACCAATGCCGTCGAGATTCTGCACCGCCGTTATGTCGGTGACGACGCCGAACGAAAAGCTTCTCTGCAGGTCGAACGTGTTAATGCCGAGGTCGCACGGATGATCTACGAGCTCCGAGATGAAGCGGGGATGACTCAAAAGGAACTGGCAAAGCTAATTGGAACGACTCAGTCTGTAGTCTGTCGGCTTGAAAATGCGGACTACAACGGTCATTCTCTATCCATGCTGAACAGAATTGCAAAAGCCCTAAACCGCCACCTTTCGGTGGAGATGAGGGACGGGGACAAGGATGCGGAGACAATGCGATTCGTGTTTAGGGAGGTTGTTCGAGGGCTGCGGAGAGAGAAAGGCCTTGGGATAGACCAATTTGCCAGGAAATCCGGAATCGATCGGGCCGACATCATCGCCATGGAGCGCAATCCGAGGTGCAAACCAACTCCGTTGGTTCTTCACAAATTAAGCCAGTTCTACAAGGTATCACAGCGAAAACTGGCTGCTCTCGCAGGCGCAATAAAAACAGTGTCGCCCAATATGCAAGTTGGGGCATCCAGGTTTGCTGCTCAATCAGAATCGTTTTCAAAGCTAACAGACGAGGAGCAACGCACACTTGATGAATTCGTGAGATTCTTGAGATCTGAGGACGATGTTAAGTGATTGATAATTCGACCAAAAGAGAAATCGACACAGTTGTCACAAGAACATTGAAGGAGGCTGGCATGAGAGAGCCTCCTTTTCACATTGGTGACCTACTGGAATACCTGGAGGTTGATCGAAGTTTCTATGACCTCGAAGACCCCGGGCTTTTGCGCCGATTTTGGCACAAGGTCAGAGTAAGAGGCAGAGTTTTATCAAAGATAAAGGACAAGATTAAGCTTGCCGCAGTCTGGCTGCCCGACAGAAATCGAATCTATATTGATTCATCCTTGCCAGCACCTAAACGAGAATGGGCGTCGTTTCATGATGCTACCCACGCGGTTCTTAAGTGGCATCGTCCTTTCTTTCTCGGTGATACGGCGCAGACCCTGGATCCAGATTTCCAGAAGGCACTTGAAGCTGAGGCCAACTATGGTGCCTCTACCTTGATGTTTGGGGGAAAGGTCTTCACAAAGGAAGCGTTGGACACCCGTCCGGAGTGGAGAAGCGTAGAGTTGCTAAAAAAAAGGTAAGTTCAAACTGATTTCAGA
>JAGMBW010000182.1 GCA_023129535.1 Desulfobacterales bacterium | reverse complement strand
TTTATGAGCTTGTCAGGGATGAGGTGCTATGGCGACGATCGTAATCATTCCTCTCTCAGGGCCATAATACCAGAAGACCCGGTAGGCGCCAGGTGTTTTCTGCTGGGCATATGCCTCGAAGACCTTTTCCCCGTTAGGCCCTTTGAGGGATCGAAATTCGTGCGTGTTCAGAGAGGGATGCCGCAGGTTGGTTTCAAGAAACCCCAGGCATTTCCTGACGGCTTTTAGGATATTCTTTTGCGAGGGGTTGTTTTCAATTTCCCGAAGGTCGCCGTCGGCTTGGGGTGTGAAAATTAGTTCGTGCATCGGTCGCTATTTGGCGTACCTGGCAAAAGATCCGCGCTTGACGGATCCCTTCTGAGAAAGCCCGGTGAGGACTTTCTTGAAGGAGTCCCTATTTTCAAAAAGCCAAGCCTCCTCGACCGGAACCTCCATCATGGGTTCGAGTACAATTCGATGACCATCCCTGTAGGCTCGAACGGAACGGATGTTTCCGGGAGGGAGTAGTTTGGTTAGAGAGATGCGTTTCTTGGAGTCGATGGTCAAGCTGATCACATCCATGGGCGGAACCTCCATTTCCATATATTATCATAACCATAACCTAATGTGGGAATGATGTCAAGTGGGAATGAAGAAAGACAGGGAAAAGAGGGGCCAGGTCTTCATTCTTGACAGGGCCAAAAAGGGAACAGGCAGCTTTTAGGGTTAGGGGATGGAGTTAGGTTATTTGTTATTTGTTATTAGCCCCAGTGGAATATTGCTTCGCAGCCCTCCTTCGGAGGATTCCACGGGGTAAATTATTCGTGGGAGAATGGAGAGGTAAACGGACGATGGTTGTGGTGGGAGATTTCCATTTGAAAATTGCCTGCGGCCCACAACGCGTAACCCGGCGTAAGCATGCTTAGATTTTATAGACTACAGCAATTGATTCTGGCCTTTGGGGATCTGGCGCTCATTGTGCTGGCCACCCAATTAGCGCCTTTTATCCGCCTGGGTCATATGTTGGATGTGTTTCGTGTCCATACCGGAGCCACAACCCCACAGACAGACTTACCCATTTCCGGTCAAACCACTTTTGGTCCACAGATTACGCAGATTACGCAGAATGAAAGACCAGAGAACTTACCCATTTCCGGTCAAACCACTTTTGGGTAACGAAGGATTGGCCGCAGACCCACACAGACAGACGCAGACTTTTCCCCTGCGGACCCCGGTTAAATGGTCCTTCGGTCCCAGTGAAATGGCTTTAACCCCGGTGAAATGGTCTCCGCCCCAGTTGAATGACTCAACGGGGTAAAAATTTCACTGGGTAAAGTTTTCACGGGATAAAAATTTCATCCCAGTACCATTTCCCGAAGCTACGGGGTAAACTGGGCAGGCATCACTGGACAAAAACAGTCATCCGCCTCAGGCGTAAAGGAATGCATTGATCGATGGATATTAAGATGTTACTTATGCGATAAATGGCGCAGTGTTTATCTTTGGTGCCCGCAATGATCCCATCGAACTTGATCCGGAAATCGGTTGAGAGCGGGGACGGATTCGGAGGAAATTCGTGGTAAAGGAAGTAAAAATAATTAGGAGGTAAGTAATCATGGGAGAGATTGCACGGATTATTATTGAGCCTCAAGGTGCTAATAATGTGAGAAGCTTGGTTAAATCGGCAGTAGAAAATGAAGTGAAGGTCATAGGGTTTGGCATTGCTAAAACTAAAAGGAAATTAGAAGAGTTGGAAAAACGATTTGGAATGGACACCGGAGATTTTTATAGAAAATTCAATGAAGGAAAGATGGGAGACGATCTGGAGTATATCCGGTGGGCAGGCGAATATGAGACCTTGCAACAATTACAACGTGATCACAATGATCTGCTGGAGACCGAGTTGTGCTCATAGAGGAATACTTTCAAAAGATTGAAGCTGACATTGCAAGTTGTCCTTATGTTCTTGAATCCCGTGTTGTCAAGGATAAACGTTCCCTGTACATTGGGATTATTGAAGGTAAAATTTACTTTATAGATGAGACGGTCCTGTATTTTATAGAATTTGTAAATGTCAAGGAGAGGACTGAAGTGTATAAGTATTCCTACCATTACCAGGACGGGGACGGAAAACTAATATTCAGATATGATATGGCACCCCATCATAGGGAAATTGAAACCTTTCCTCATCATAAACATGTGAGTTCAAAAGAAGCCATTGAAGCCTCTGCGCCCACTCTGGCGAAGGTTTTAGATGAGATTGGAGACTTGGTAGAGTAATTTAAATGAAACAGGTTATTCAAAATTATCGAACAGGTAAACTTGAGTTGGCGGAGGTGCCAATTCCCATTTGTTGTTCAAATAAGATCTTAGTGAAGAACATTGCCTCTCTTATAAGTATAGGCACTGAACGTTCTATTATAGATCTCGGCAAAAAGAGTCTGCTTGGCAAGGCAAGTATGAAACTTGGGGACGTCCGTGAAATATTGACATTCTTTCTTTTTTGACAGGATTAACCCCAGTACCATCTGCCGGAGCTACGGGGCAGGCAGGATTATTTGGATTCTTTTGTTGCTTTCTCACCTTCCAGATGAAGCTGAGAAAACGCAATCCGCCTGCGGCGGAGCGGAGCCCGGTAGCCTGATCTTTCTCGGCACGGCTATTGATTATTTGTTATTCGTTGAAGGGCAATTTCAGTGGCAGTTATTAGTGTCAGTGTCAGATCCGAGCTGCTAAAGCGATTATTACAAAGGATCGTCTTTTTGTATGAAGTATGCTA
>JAGMBW010000181.1 GCA_023129535.1 Desulfobacterales bacterium | reverse complement strand
CTTGTTCATCCTGTCTATCCTGTCTGATTTTTTTTGTCCTGTACTTAGTTTAAAAAGAGAGAGAGGCAATTATGTTCGAAACACAGACCGACGTCAAGCTGCACGATACCGACGCTGCCGGCATACTCTTTTTCGCAAATCATTTCAGAATCGCCCACACTGCGTACGAGGCCTTTATGAAGTCAATCGGCTGCGGCCTCGATCACATCATCAAGAAGTCGAATTATCTATTACTGATCGCCCACGCTGAGGCCGATTACAATCGGGGTCTTTACCTTGGGGACGAGTTCACGATTTCCTTGAAAGCGGAAATTGGAGAGACGTCTTTTGTTTTGTCTCACTTTTTCAAGGATGCGCATGCCAACCTGGCTGCGAAGCTCCGGACGGTACATGTCTCGGTCGACAAAAAAACCGGGCAAAAGATCCCACTGCCGGAAAAAGTGCGGCAGGGTCTTTTGAGTATTAGCTAATTCATTTTTTTCTTAGTTTCTGCGCCAGTTTTGCAAGATAGCGCCGGTCCGGTTTGAGCCGGCTTTCACCTGCTTTATCAGGCCACTCATAAAAGCTGACGGGGATTTTGAATCGCGGAACAGAATGCTCCAGACGTGAGACGACATCTCTTTCATCTATCTGCGTACCATTTCGAGTTCGGATGAACGCGACAGGGCGGAAGCCGAATTCTTTATCTTCGATTGGTACGACTATCGCCTCTGAGATCTCATCGAAAAGAGATAACACGCCTTCGATTTCTTCGGGATGAATGTTTTCGCCGCCCGAAACGAACATGTTGTCTTTTCTTCCCAGGAATTTGAGGTAGCCGTCGCTGTCGAGACGGCCCAGATCACCGGTTCGGAACCAACCCTCGTCATCGACGGGTAACGTTGTGGTCCTTCCCTGCACATAACCCTTGAAGAGGGTTTCTCCCTTGACTAAGATCTCCCCATCACTGACGTTAAGACTTCGATAATCCAAAACCTTGCCGGAAGTGAGAAGACGGTCACTCGGCTCTTGCGGAGCAGTAGTGGTAACCTGGGAGGCCATTTCCGTCAGCCCGTAAGTGGTATAAAGTGGCAGCCCGGCCTCGTGAGCTCTGGCGATGAGCGAGGTGGGAACAGCGCTTCCCCCTACCAGAACGGCTTTCAGCCGCTTTATTCTCTGGAGGGTCAGCCCATCGTTCAGCAAACGATAGAGTTGAGTGGAGACAAGCGACAGGTGCGTGACATCGTGCTTTTCGATCGACTCGGCGATGCTCTCGTTCTCTCCAGGGATTACAACGGCTCCACCACCCAGCAGTGTCCGAAACAGAATCCCCAGGCCGCCCACGTGGTACAGGGGGAGTGATAACAGCCAGCGGTCGCCAGGCTGGACGGCGATATTTCTGTTCGAACCGAGCGCGCTGTAATAATGATTTCCCAAAGAATGCACCACGGCCTTGGGCCGGGCCGAAGTCCCAGAGGTAAAAATGATGGTGGCATCATGATTTAGATCAGTGAGGACGCGGGAACTGGCGTTATTGACATCTGGTTCCTGGCCTCTCAAGATGACATCGAGGCCAATCCCTCGCATCCCGTCCGAGGTTACATTCGTCAGCTTGTTGAGCGGATCCATTACAGTAATGCAATCGATTTTTCTTAGTAGTGTCAGGATGCTCTCCTCCGGAAATCTCGGATTAGCCGGACAGGCCACTGCGCCCAGTCTCATGAGGGCGAATAACAATACGGGATATTCCCAGCGGTTGTTGGAAATAATGGCGACCCGCCTCCCCTTGGCAACCCTCATCCTTTTCAGGCGAACAGCCGTGGAGCCAACGACTCTCTCATACTCGCCATAAGAGATGACCCTGTCACCGGCGATCAGGGCCGGCAAATTTTCATACCTCTCCGCTGCTGAATTGAGTGGGCATTGTATACTTGAAACGGTCATAAGTGGTCAGTAAGTTTAGATTTCGGATTTCGGATTTCGGAATGCGGATTTAGAAGAAGCTGAAACCACCAAGGAGCATCCAGTATCCAGCATCCAGTATCCAGCATCATGGTGAACTATCAAATCGTCTCCACAAGGTGACGGCGGATTTTCGGGCAAGGGTCCGGCAATTCGTTGACCCACAGTCTCCCCATTTTGATCCTGAGAGGATCAACGAGCAAATCTTCCTCGAACCAGTCGAGCGTGTCAAGCCCCGCAGGCACATCCATCACGTTGACACAGGCAGCCATCTGCGCAAGGGTCTCCAACCCCACGCCAGACTCAAAAGCAGAACTGACGACCGACGTCATGCCAAGGGCTATTGCCGGCCGGACAAATTGCATCACTTTTTCGAAACCCAACAAAGTTGGCTTTAGGACAATAGCCTTTACCCCCGACACGGAGGGAAGTGCCTCTGGCGTCAGTTCCAGCAGACTCTCATCCAGCGCAAGTGGCAGCGACACTTCGATTTGATTTATGAGCTTTTTCAAGAGAGCCAGCGTTTTGACCGGTTCCTCAATGTAGTCAATCTTATGGTCGGCCACCGCTTTACCAAAAGCAAGCGCGTCATCGATGCTCCAGGCGCGGTTGGCATCCAGCCGGAGCGTGGTGTCATCACCTATGAGTTGCCTCAGGTCCCGGGTGATTTCTATGTCTTCCTGTATCGAATTGCGACCTACCTTCAGCTTGAATGCCATGTAACCCATTTCAAGCAGCTTCGCTGCCTTCTGCATGATTTGATCATGCGAGCCAGTCAAAAGACCGTTTATGGCGATCGAATCGCGTGGTGAGTCAGAGATTAGCTTGCACAGTGGCACGCCCCGCGTTGCGGCCAGCAGATTCAAGACAGCCGTCTCAAATCCGAATCGCACCGACGGGACCAGGTTGTAGCCTCTGAGCCAGTTGTTAAAACCTCCTGAGATCTCTTCCAGATGATCCGGCAGATCACGCCCTGTGACCGAAGAGCGCAAAAACGCCATTTCGGTCTCTGCCTGAGTCATGCCTTCCCGACTCAAGCCCGGTAAAGGCGAAATCTCACCTAAAGCGACATAATTGTTTTCTGCATGCAGCTCTATGATAAATCCGGTTCTGTGGGTCAGACGGTATTCGCCGATGATGAGGGGTTGTCTCAGGACAAGTCTGAACTTGAAAATATTGAATTCCGAAATTCTCACAACACCCATCCCAAGGAGAATATAAGACTGTACAGAAGCAGAAGTTTCCCGGTCGCGGCCAGGACATTGTTCAACACGGATCCATCACGGCTGGTAAAGACTTTTCGAACGGTCGGCAATGCCCCAAGTGGTACCACCATTGTGAAAATGGAGTACAGGTGTTGCCCGGTCCGGATGTATAGGAGTATCGGTATTGAGGATGCAACCACGATCGAAAAGAGATATTCCATCCGGGCAAAGGTTTGTCCAAACCGGACCGCTAAAGTCTTTTTCCCCACCGCCTTATCCCCATCAATGTCACGAAGATTATTGACGGTAAGGATCGCCGCTGAAAAGAGACCAGGAGCCATACCGGCCAGCAATACCACTTCGTCTATCTTTAATGCCTGAACGTAATACGTCCCTCCGACTGCCACCGGCCCAAAGAAGATCAACACAAAGATATCCCCCAGGCCGATGTAACCAAGCGGGTACGGCCCTGCCGTGTACAGGACGCCAAACAAGACCGACAGCACGCCAATGATCGCAATCGGCCAACCGGCTCGCCACACTAAATAGATTCCGGCTGCGCCTGCGAGTGAAAAAGCGATGACCGTGGCGAGCTTCATGGTACCCGGCTCGACAAGTCCAGCCTGGGTCACTCGGATGGGTCCAAGCCGGTTGTAAGCGTCCGCTCCCTTTTTGCAGTCAAAGTAGTCGTTGGCGAAATTGGTTCCAGTCTGGATCGTCACCGCTCCGAACAGAGCCGCAAAGGCCGGAAGCCAGGCGACCGTACCGCTCTCGCAGGCCATGGCAGTTCCGATCAGAACCGGCGCTACCGCCGCCCACAACGTTTTGGGACGCGCGGCGAGTATCCAAAGGCCGTACCGATTCAGGGTTTCTGTCATTCTTTTCTAAAGTTTGTCATCCTCAATAGGAATGCGGAGTGTTGGAGTAATAGAGTAATGGAGTGTTGGAGTACTGGAGTAAGGGAGCTTTTCGCAACGCATACGACTTGGCGCTCTGCGCCCTTATACGAATGAATATATAGACTCATCCCAAGCCGCCCAGAGGCGAGTTAGCGCTATGACAGACGCAGAGCGTCCGGAGGATTGGGCCCGCCCTGGCGCGACCCGCTTCAATCAGTCTACTAACGCCATAGTCCAGGTCTGGGCCAGGGTTCCGACGCAGAGCGTCGGAACCAGAAGGGGATACTCCAACACTCCGTTTGACCTGCTAAGGCCTTCGGGGAAACCTGGAGAAATCCGGTTTCCGTTTTTCAATAAAAGCGTTGCGCCCTTCCTGCGCTTCGTCGGTCATATAAAACAACAGGGTTGCATTGCCCGCCAGCTCCTGAAGGCCCGCCTGGCCGTCACAGTCGGCATTGAGTGCGGCCTTGAGGCACCGGATCGCCAGCGGGGAGTTCCTTAAAATCTCACGGCACCACTTGATCGTTTCTTCTTCCAGTTTTTCCAAAGCCACTACGGCGTTCACCAGCCCCATCTCCAACGCGTTCTCGGCTGTGTATTGGCGACAGAGAAACCAGATCTCACGGGCCTTTTTCTGGCCCACGATGCGCGCCAGATAGGCGGATCCATAGCCGCCATCGAAAGATCCCACCCTGGGACCGGTCTGGCCGAAAACCGCATTGTCGGCAGCGATCGTAAGATCGCACATCAAATGGAGGACATGGCCTCCCCCAATTGCATAGCCAGCCACCATGGCAATGATCGGTTTCGGACAGGTTCGGATCTGGCGCTGAAAGTCCAGGACATTAAGACGCTTAATGCCGTCGTCATCGGTATAGCCGGCGTCAGCCCGCACCCTCTGATCTCCTCCTGAGCAAAATGCCTTATCCCCCTCGCCTGTAAGGATAATGACACCAATCTCCTCATCATCGCGTGCGTCGTTCAATGCCTGCGACATTTCCCTGACGGTCAAGGGCCGGAACGCATTACGCACCTCAGGTCTGTTGATCGTGATCCTGGCAATCCCTTCGGCTTTGTCGTATTTGATGTCCTTGAATTCCTTGGCCTTTTTCCATTCAATAGTCGCCATAATTATATCCTACTCCTCCAGCAGAAAACGTTTGATGCGCTGTGCCACCGCAGGGGCGTTCTCCACATGCACATTGTGACCTGCGCCGGGAACGATCTCGACTGTACTATGGGGCAATAACTCAGCCATGGCCCGTACGGTGTCCACGTACTTGCTGTCCCCCTGTCCTGCCACAAGCAGCACGGGTATGGCCAGACCGGACAGATGCTCCCACAACGGTGCTTGTGCTCCAGCACTCATCCCCCGCAGGGCCTTTGCGAGTTCCGCCGGCTCATTGAAACGACGCCACTCCACAACCCTCTTGAGCTTTTCAGGGTGCTCGGCCAGCGTGGCAAAAACGGGTTGACAGTACCACCTCTGGAGAAAGTCTTCAAATTTGCCGCGCTCCAGTTCTTGAGCTCTTTTTTCGTCCAGGTGTTCCCGCACCGCGCGCTCGTCTTCTCCACGAATCCCTGCGCCTGCCGATTCCACAATGAGCCTCGAACAGGCGTGCCCGTAATGAATTGCCAGGTAGAGAGCCAGTCGGCCCCCCATGGAGTATCCCACGACTGGCGCAGGGACGGCCTCTGTATACTGCATGACCCGCACAACGCAGCGCGCTGCTCCGGGCAGAGTGTACGCCTGATCGTGGGCGAGATGGAGGCTCTTGCCGTGGCCCGGCAGATCTATAGCGATGCAGTAATATGTCCCGCTGAGGCGCTTGATGACCTCGCTCCAATCGCGTGCGCTCCCCATGAACCCGTGGAGAAAGACGACCGGTGGAGTTGACGGGTCTCCATGCGATTCGTAACGCAAAAGAGGATACATTTTGGATTGAATATTGTCGATTGTCGATTGTTGATTGAAAACCTTTTTCAGTGTTCAGGCCCGCCCTGGCGCTTCGGCTTATTATGAGCTACCAAGCCAGTAATCCAGGTCTGGGCCAGGGTTTGCGGCTTACGCCTTGAGAAGAGTACAGTGTTCAGGATTTTTGACACCCAAATCAATTGAATATTGACGATTGTTTTTTTCAATCTTCACTTTGCAATCTTCAATCGACAATCAATAACCTGACACCTTTCAAACAATCTTCAATCATCAATCTTCAATCGACAATCGACAATCCAAAGCGCCCTGCATATCTTTTACCAACCGCATATGCAGGGCATGGTTTTCCTTTCGATCGGTTGTTACTTCCAGGATTGCTGATCTGCTGCTTTCGAGGGCCTTCTGGTAGCAACTCAGAAATTCCTGCCGGCTTTCCGGATGATAGTAAGCGAGACCATACATGCTGGCTGCGTGCTCAAACGTCAGGTCATGAGGCGTGCCAAAATACTTTTCGAAGAACTGGTCAAAACGCGCTATGGGGAGGAACGAAAAAATGCCGCCTCCGTTGTTGTTGATCACTACCCCGATGACCGGATAGTCACTGTTGCGAAGATAATTCAACGAGTTAAGGTCGTGGAGAAAAGCAAGGTCCCCGATAAGCAAGGTGACCGGGCGTTGAAGTCCGGCGGCAAAACCGGCTGCTGTCGCGATGGTACCGTCCACACCGCTGGCTCCGCGGTTGGCTCCCACATGAACGGCCGCGCCCCTGCCGTCCCCAAAGACATCCATATCGCGCACAGGCATACTGTTAGCTAAAAACAGGCCGTGGTCCGGCCGTATGTTCCGGGAAATCAGGTAAGCCAGGATCGGTTCGTTCAGGTCGTCACCATTATGTGCAAACTGCCGAAGGACTTCATGTACGGAGCGCATGGCGTTGCGCCACGAAACTGACCAGGGAGCGTCTTTGCGGGTATTGAGCTTTTCTTCCAACCCGGGACAAAATAAAGCGAGGTCCGCTTCAACCCGAAGCGTGACTTCGTGCCCGGGATCCTGGCGTTCGTGGTGGTCCGTAATCATCACATAATCGGCAGGATTACTTCTGCGCACAAAGGCAGCTATGTGTTTGGAAACGATACGTCCCCCGAGATGCAAAACGAGTTGAGGCCGATGCGCGCTTGCGAAGGCGCCGTGACTCACCAGGACATCACAATGATGTATGACGATACCTGAAGTATCCCCCAATCGTAAACCCGACGTAACATCGGCGCAGACAGGCCATCCCAGTCTTTGGATAAGACCAGAGACTGCTGTGCGTTCTGCCGTGGCGCGAAGTCTTCCCACGATTACGAGACCCCGCTCTGTCTGTTCCAAAAGCTTCGGCAGATTGTCAAGGATGTCCCGGCCGCTTGCACGTTCTGGCGCTATGTATTCAGTGTAGGGCCGTTGACTGGCAAACCAGGATTTGACCGGATTAAGGTAGTCGCTGAAATCTGCGCCCTGCGGCTCAGGCGCCAGCGGCTCACGAAACATGCAGTTGATATGTACTGGCCCTCCTCTTGCGCCACATGAGCGATACACTGCCTGATCGACAGTTGTGAGAACCACTCCCGGGGGCACTTCCAGACCTGGACACGGGAGATCCACGAACCACCGCGCGTAGTCTCCGAAAATTTTTACCTGGTCGATCGTCTGATTCGCGGCGCTGTCGCGCAATTCCGGCGGGCGATCGGCGGTGAGCAAGAGCAACGGAATTCGTTCCATGGCCGCCTCTACAACCGCAGGCCATGCATTGGCAACCGCTGTCCCGGAAGTCGCCAGGACAACCGCGGGCCGTCCCGTAGCGCGGGCATATCCCAGAGCGTGGAAAGCGAGGCCACGTTCGTCGTAGTGAATCACGGTTTTTGCTTCAGGATTTTGAGCCACGGCTATGGTTAAGGGCGTGCAACGGGATCCGGAAGCGAGGCAGAAGTGGTCCGTGCCACTACGGATAAGTTCTTCGATGAGCAGGGAGGCCCAGAGGGTGTTAATGTTTGGCGCTGGTAATTTCATGCTGTAGTTTGTTATCCAGAAACCGGAACAAAAAATTAATCACGAAAACACGAAAACTTGAAAACACGAAACAAGACAAAAAAAGAAACCCTGGCCCAGACCCTGGCCCAGACGTGGATTGATCAACTTGTAGCCTATGATAAGCAGGAGCGCCAGGGCGGGCCGGGATTTATCAGCTTGTAGACTATAGTAAGCACAAACACCAGGGCACCAGGCCGGGCAGAGAACCTGTATTTTTTCGTGTTTTCGTTCTTTCGTGTTTTCGTGATAGTTTTAATTTTTTGCCACAAAAAGCACGAATTCGATTATTAAGCGCCTATAAACTGAGCACACTGACAAAGTCACTGATTTTGTTTTCGATTTCGTCCCACTCCCTTTCCGGGGTCGACCCATCCACAATACCAGCGCCCGAGAAGAGGTGTAGCCTGGGGCCCTCAATGAGCCCGGAACGAATCGCCACTACGAACTGCGCTGCATCCTTGCCGATCCAACCTACAGGCGCGGCAAACCAACCGCGATCAAACGGCTCGAGACGGGCAATGTCCTGAAGAGCCCGGTCCGTGGGATAGCCGCCTACAGCAGGAGTCGGATGAAGGTTTTTTAGGAGATCCGCATCTTTCACACCGTTGCGCAGTTTGCCTTTGAAGGTCGTAACCAGATGTTGGCATCGGGTCAATTTCAGGACTGAAGGATTCTCGTGCGCTTCGGACAGACTGCACAAACGTCTGAGAGTTCTGTGAATATCTTCTACAACATACCGGTGCTCGCGGAGATCTTTCTCGCTGGCCATCAAGTCGCGCGAAAACGCCCGGTCTTCCTCCGGAGACGACCCCCGAGGCCGACTTCCTGCAATAGCCTCTGTCCGGATCAAATCGCCGTCACGGCGATAGAGTCTCTCAGGCGAGGCTCCGACAAAGGCTGCACCTTCAGCGGGCTGAAAACAGAAATGGAAGCACCGCGACGTGTTTTGCTTGAGGGAGCGCAGCAGAAGCGCTGCATTCAAAGGTTCGTTGAATTCAAACGTTGCCTTCCGGGCGAGCACAACCTTTTCGTATTTACCCGGTTCAAACGAATCCAACGCGCTCTTGACGTTGGCATGCCATCCCTGCTGATCGGGGTGGTCATGCCTCGCCTCCGGCGCCGGCAGTCTGGAATCCGGCCCTGTTTCCGGAAAAACCAGGGCCGAGAGCTCTGCCTCTACGGCTTTCAGATCCTCGCCTGTGAGGATATTGCAGGCAAAGGTCGTCGTGCTGTGGCGGGTGACGACTTCGAAGCGGGGAAGGATGAACCGGTAGGCTTTGAAATGGTTCCATGCGCCTTCTTTTAGGCCATGCATGGAAAACCGCAACCCGCCCAAATAACGCACATTTCCGCGTGCGGTCGCAATGCGATCATGGAGCATGCCCATCAGCATGCGATAATCCAC
This sequence comes from Desulfobacterales bacterium, assembly GCA_023129535.1. Classification (GTDB taxonomy): domain Bacteria; phylum Desulfobacterota; class Desulfobacteria; order Desulfobacterales. The sequence goes on along the minus strand of JAGMBW010000181.1, from coordinate 10,046 downwards.
ACCGGAATCCCCGGTAATAACGTCGGCCCGCCCTACACCGGCGAGCTCGAAGCGGTCCTCGCGGTCCGACCAATAGCCCCTGGAGGTGGCATTTTGAGCACACAGCCAGGACAGAGTGTCGATACCTTCCACCTGGACTTCGGCGCGCACGACGACCGGGTGGCGGCTTTGCCACTTAGTCTCCCGCAGATCCCTGATCAGCAGGCACATGATCGCGTCTTTGATATGGTCTGCATTGTTCATTGAAGATTGAAAATTGTGGACCTGTGCGGTTACACGTCAGAGCATGCAACACACGAAAAAGAAAAGAATTATCACGAAAACACGAAAGATTGAAAACACGAAAAATCCCGGTAACTGGCATGATTTCATAGTAAGTGATGGCTGTATGTGCCACAGCGCAGGAAACCATCCCCAACAACTTGATTCTCATGTCTTGTTTCGTGCTTTCGTACTTTCGTGTTTTCGTGATTGATTTTGAATAGTTTCTTAACCGCACAGCTCCAAAATTGTTGATTATTGATTATTGATTGACCATTCACCATTGATTATTGGTTTTTTTCAATTTTCAATCTTCAATTTTCAATCTTCAATCCCTTGTCCCCTTGATAAATCATGACTACTCCGAATGTGACCGGATGGGCATCCACGGCCGTGAACCCTGCCGCTTTTAACAGATTACAAAAGGCATCCCCATAGGGAAATGTCTCAATGGTTTCGTTCAAATATCGATAGGCGCGTGTGTCTCCAGACACAAATCCGCCAATGCGTGGCAGGACGTGTCGCAGGTAAAAAAGATGTGCGCCGCGAATCAAGCGGTTCTGCGGAAGCGCAAACTCCAGAATAAGGACGCGGCCGCCCGGCTTGAGCACACGATAGATCTCCCGAAGCGCCCTGGCAACGTTTATCACATTGCGTATACCAAACGATATCGTAACCATATCGAACTCGTTGTCACCTGCCGGTATATCCGTGGCATCACCAACCTTCAGGCTGACGAGCTCGGAAAGCCCACGCCTGTCGATCTTTTCCCGCCCAATCTTGAGCATCTTTTCGGCTAAGTCCGTCCCGACCCCGGACTTCACCTTATCGCTTTTCTCAAAAAGAAAAAGGATTTGGTCTGCCGTACCCGTGGCGAGGTCTAATACATGTTGATTCCGGTGAGGAGGGAGAAAATGTGCCATTTTCCTGCGCCACGAAACATCAATGCCGAACGAAAGGAGCCGGTTCAGAAAATCGTAGCGTCGAGCAATCTGGTCAAACATCTTCCACGCTTCATGCCGCGACGGCTCCGGACGATAACGTTTATCATTTATCATTTATCATTTATCATTCATTACTCGTTACTGGATATTGGATACTGGATGCTGGATATCCCTCTTGCCTTGTTCTAATTCCGCAATCCGCAATCCGCAATCCGCAATCCGCAATCTAGAGTCACTGACCACTGATCACTGCCCACTGACAACAACCTGCTCGTCTGCCCAAATAACCAAACCGGCAGTATACGGGGTTTCGAATTTTCGGCAACTGGGCAAGACCCTAATGGTAAAGCCATATTTGCCTGTTTCGCTGCATGGTATCTCCTCCTGAAAATGATGGTTGCCGTTTTCTTGGGAACCTATGGCTTTCATCCGTATGGTATCTCTTCGCGTGAATTCATCCCTCAGGCTCAACGGCCCGAAGTAGATCTCCACATCGACATCTTCGGGGTCGAGTTCGTTCAGAAAAATATCGGCTTCGATTCCAAGTCGTCCCAATACCGGTATTGTCGTGCCACTTCGCGCATGCACGCGATGAATCCTTATCTGGTCCCAGTTGGTCATGATCTTGTGTCGCCACAAGGCGAGGTCCTTAGCCCCTTTCATACCCTCTCTTGAAAGGTCATTGTAACGCCTTGAGGCACTGATGTAGAACTGATTGGTATAGTCTTGAACCATCCGGTGGCTGTTGAAGATCGGGCAGAGATGGCGCATGGCTCCTTTCATCTTTTCCAGCCAACCCCGGGGCAGATTGTCCAGACCACGGTCATAAAACAGGGGGACGATCTCGCGTTCCAGGAGATTGTAAAAGTCCCGGCTTTCCACCTCATCCTGCAAGTAATGATCCTCATACGTTTCGCCCCGGCCGATCGCCCATCCATAACTCTGGTTGTAGCCTTCATCCCACCATCCATCAAGGGTGCTTAAGTTCAAAGCCCCGTTGGGTATGGCCTTCATACCACTGGTACCACAGGCTTCCAGGGGTCTGCGGGGGGTATTCAGCCACACGTCGCAGCCTTGAAGCATCATGCGCGCCACCTGTATACTGTAGTCCTGGATGAATACAAACCGGTGGCGAACCCCTTCTCGATTCGCAAAATGGATAATCCTCCTGATAAGTTCCTTGGCTGGAGCGTCCTGGGGATGGGCCTTTCCTGCCATAATAACCTGAATGGGACGTTCGGGATGGGTCAGCAGTTTAACGAGCCGCTCCTCGTCCTGAAGGATAAGGGTTGCGCGCTTGTAAGCGGCAAAGCGACGGCCAAATCCAATGGTGAGGATTTCCGGATTGAGCACCTGGGCGGCAACCTGAATCTCTCTAAGTAATGATCCACAACTCTTAAGCTGGGCCTGAAGCGTTCGTCTTGAAAACGCCACCAGGCGCTCCCGTCGCCTCTCATGAGTACGCCACAGCTCCGAATTCGGAATCTGGTCTACCTGTTTCCAGACCTTCTGGCTGTCCGGGTCTTCCACCCAGTTTGGTCCAAGATATCGGTCGAAGAGGTCTGCCATATCCTTAGAGATCCAGGAGGGAATGTGAATCCCGTTGGTGATGCAGCAAATGGGAACATCTTCGACAGGATTCCTGGGCCAGATCTTTTTCCACATATCCTGAGAAATCTTAGTGTGCAATCGGCTCACCCCGTTGGCATGGGCCGACAGCCTGAGGGCCAGCACGGTCATGCAAAAATTCTCCTGGTCGTTTGCGGGCTCCTTACGGCCAAATCCCAAAAAGACCTTGAAGGCAATTCCAAGAGACTGCACGTAATCCTCAAAATATGCGTGCATAAGGTCTGGTGAAAACACATCGTTTCCCGCGGGTACAGGAGTATGGCTCGTAAAGGTATTGGTGGCGACCACGAACTCGCGCGCGGCATCGAAGGACAGACCATGCTCATTTCTGAGAATCCGGATTCGTTCCAGGGCGGAAAAAGCAGAGTGGCCTTCATTCATATGATATACCGAGGCTTCTACGTCCAGGGCCCGGAGTGCACGGACGCCACCAATGCCAAGGACAATCTCCTGTCTGAGCCGCATGTCCCAGTCCCCGCCATAGAGCCTCGAGGTAATATAGCGATGTTCGGCCGCATTTTCCTTTACGTTGGTGTCGAGCAGGTAAAGGGGAACCCGTCCTACCATGAGATGCCATATCTGGATTTTAACCGGTTCGCCGCGTATGGAGACTTCCACCACGACAGGCTGGCCATTTTCGTCTCTCATAAGGCCGGTCGGCATCGTGGAAATATCGTTTTCAGGATAGGCTTCCTGCTGCCAGCCGTCGGCATTCAGGTATTGCTGAAAATAGCCTTCATGGTAAAAAAGGCCAACACCAACCACGGGAAAATTGAGATCGCTGGCAGACTTCAGGTGGTCCCCTGCAAGAATGCCCAAGCCTCCGGAATAGATGGGCAAGCACTCGGCCAGACCGAATTCCGCTGAAAAGTAGGCGACACAAAATCGCTCTAAGCGCCGGTGTTCAGGCCCCTTGGAGGAGGCCTGAACGGCTAAGTAGCGTCGCAACTGCTTATTGACCTGGTCCATTTGGGCGACAAATCCCGCATCTTGTGACAATTCCTCTAATCGTTCCTGGCTGATGGCCCCAAGCATGTACACGGGGTTATGTTTCGAAAACTCCCAGAGCTGAGGGTCCATGCGCCTGAACAGGTTGCCGATATCATGGTGCCAGGTGAACCACAAATTGTAGGCGAGCTTCTCCAGGGGCTTTAACCTTTCAGGGAGCCTGGCAAGCACGTTATATATGTAAATCGCTTTCATGGGTGATTTTTAAGCACCATGGCAAGCTTGGCTTTGAGTTCTGCCAGGTCAAAAGACTTGACCACATAGTGGTCGGCGGCGATCGATTTTACATCCTCTGCGTAGGAGTCGTAGGCCGTGTTCAAAATAATCGGGAGACCTTGATAGGCATTGCGTATTTCCTGCAACAGGTCCAGCCCATTACAGTCTTGCATACGGATATCCAGGACAACAGCATCGGGCTGCGCTGAGGCAATCAACTCCAGCACATTCTTGCATTCGCCAGTTGTGATGACTTCGTAGCCCTCTTCTTGCAGTTCTTCTTCGCAAAGAGTCCTGATGCTTTTTTCGTCATCAATAACCAGTATCTTAGGCATAACGGCACTCCTGTAAGGCGCAAGGCGTAAGGCGTAAGGCGTAAGGCTCAAGGGAAGATGTTTTTCGCCTTACGCCTTGTGCCCTGGGCCTTACGCCAGTTGATTCTAACCGATCAGTCCATTACCGGGACACTCGAATTGGGCGGAAGCCCTCATGCTTTCGCAAGGAGCACGCCTTCTATGAAGGGGTCCAGGTTCCCATCCAGAACATCATTGACATTTCCTATGCCAAGATTGATTCGGTGGTCTTTGACCATCTGATAAGGCTGCAGGGTATAGGACCTGATCTGACTTCCCCAGGCGATCTCATTCTTGCTTTCATACAGCGCTTGCTTTTCATCGGCCCTTTTCCTTTGTTTGTATTCATACAGTCGTGACTTCAAGACCTTCAAGGCAATTGCCTTGTTTCGATGCTGTGAAGATTCCTGCTGACACTGTACCACGATCCCTGTTGGCAAATGGGTAAGGCGGATAGCAGAACTGGTCTTGTTCACATGCTGACCCCCCGCACCGCTGGAGCGAAAGACATCGATCCGTAGATCTTTTTCGTCAATGTCTACAACAACTTCCTCGTTGAGTTCCGGAGACACAGAGACCGAGGCAAAAGAGGTATGTCGACGGTTACTGGCATCGAACGGGGAGATGCGCACAAGCCGATGGATCCCGGTTTCGACCTTCAGGTAACCGTAAGCATAAAGACCGCTGGCAATAAAAGTGACGCTTTTGATGCCAGCTTCTTCACCCGGCTGAAAATCGACAACGGTGCTTTTGTAATCTTTACGCTCAACCCAGCGCAGGTACATACGGAAAAGCATCTCGGCCCAGTCCTGGGCCTCAGTTCCCCCTGCCCCCGCATTGATGGAGAGAATGGCGTTTTTGGCATCGTCTTTGCCACTTAATATTCGAGCCAGAGCCATTCGTTGAATAGCATCTTCCAGCCTCTGAAGTATTTCAGAGACCTCCTGGATGGTGGCTTCGTCGTCCTCATCTATGGCAAGGTCTAAAAGGACCCCAGCGTCCTCCAGTTCGTAGTAGAGCTTATCCCAGGAATGGGTTGTATCGGAAAGCGTCGTTCGTTCTTTCAGGATCTCTTTGGTTTCCTCCGGAGCGTCCCAGAAGCCGTTCTTAGATATGATTTGTTCGATTTCCTTAAGCCGTTCTTGTTTTGCATCCAGGTCAAAGATAACCCCTGAGTTGTTCCAGCCTCTTGCGAAGAAACTCGATTTTGTTTTTCAATTCAAGTGACATGGCGGTTCCTCCTTCTTTGTTAGTGGTCATTTGTCATTCGTCATTTGTCATTTGGTAGCCGTTCACGGAGTCTTGGAGTGTTGGAGTCTTGGAGTAATGGGTTAGAGACAACTGGCGCAAGGCACACGGGGTAAAAATCTTGCCTTGTTTATGCCTTGCACCTGATGCTGCCTTTGATACTTACTACTCCAACACTCCAAGATTCCAACACTCCAGTACTTCAGTACTCCAGTACTTCAGTATTCCATCACTCCCTATTTTTTCTACTCCAAAAAGCCCCTATCGACATAACCAAACTTATTATAGCACACCCTGCGGCAAAAATGTCGCCGTGCCGACAATAAAAGCTTCTGTGGTTCATCATAGGGATGGAACGGGTTCGAGTGGCCTCTTCAAACAGGGGTGTTTCATCCAGGAGCCTGCCCACAGGATCAACAAAGGCGCTAATGCCGGTATTAGCCGCTCTGGCCACTGCCACGTGGTTTTCAACTGCCCTGAATACGACCATAGAAAGATGCTGATAAGGGGCGCTTGACTTCCCAAACCAGGCATCGTTTGTGATGTTGATCAACAGTTGGGCACCGTTTTGAACCATTGAACGGGCAAGTTCCGGAAAGATCGCTTCAAAGCAGATCAAGACCCCAATCTTTTCACTCCCCCACGATAAGACCTGGCCCTTCTTGCCGGCCTCAAAATCCCCTACGGCCTTCACCATCTTTCCCAGGAAAGGAAAGTAGCGTTTGAGAGGAACATATTCACCATAGGGCACCAAATGTATCTTATCATATTTCCCCACAACTTTGCCACAGGGGTCAACCAGATAAGCGCTGTTATAATAGCGAACCCTTTGCCCAGTCTTGCAGAAAGAAGGGCTTCCAAGAAGAAAATAGACTTTGCAGGCGTCAACTATCTCCAGTGTCTCTCGTGTGAGGTTCTGGTCGTGCAAAAAGTAAAACGGAAGGGCTGTCTCCGGCCAGATTATTAGGTCTGGGCCAGCCTTCAAGGCGGCAATAGACAAGGCGCCATAGCGTTGGAGGGTCTCATGTTGAAAAGAAGGAAGCCACTTTTTGGACTGGTCAATATTTCCCTGCACCAAGGCAATAGCACGCTTCGGCGCGGCCTCAGCAGCCCTGTCGATCTTTCTTAGCCGATAGGTGCCATAGGTCAAAAAACCAGCCATCACCAAAACAACGCTGAGGACGGGCTTCCAGGCAAAGGCCCTGTTCTTTGAAATGGTAACTGAGGCTTCAAAGAGCGCGGCGTTGACGGCCATTATAAGAGCTGACACACCGTACACACCTAATATATCCGATATCTGAATCAGGTGCAACCAATTATACTGCGAGTGGCCAAGATTTTCCCATGGAAAGCCGGACAGGAGGAATGACCTGACATATTCCAGGACCGTCCAGAAAAAGGGTGCGGTCAAATAATAAGGGAGGGATCTTGCGCGGAGTTGGCTGATTACCATTACAAAGAGTCCTGGATATAAGCTGAGGTAGAGCACAAGGAGCATGAGTATAGCAGCGCATAGGATGCCGGGGAGCTGACCATAACGGTGTATGACGCCCCCAATCCAATAAAAGAGCGTCGCATAATGGACCAGTCCAGCGAGGAATCCCAGCTTAAAAGTTGCCCGAGGGGAGAGATCCTTTATGGAATGCAAAAGGGGAACAAAGGCGACCCAGGCAAGGAAGCCCCAACCCATTCGCGGAAACGAGGCCGTTAGCAGCAGACCGGTTGTCGCTGCCAGCGCGGTGTGAAAGAGCCCTGTTCGATTGCGGATTGCGCCCGCCTGCCACCCGCCTGCCATCGCCCGGCACCTCATGTGTTGCACTGGCTTTGTTTATTGGCATGGCGGGCAGGTCGCCTGGAGCCTGTACGCCTCGGCTGAGCTTCGCAATACCACGCGTGGCGAAGGCGACTGGCGGGCAGGGATTGCGGCCCGCCCTGCCCGCCCTGGCGCGACAGCCAATCGAGAATGCTGATGCAAAGCAAATCAGGTCTGGGCCAGGGGCGCGACACCAGTGCTACAAAACGTTTCGCTCGGAAAGCAGGTCTGGGCCAGGGATTGCGGATTGATGAAGAAGATCGAGTAGGTAGCATCAAAATCAAAATAGCATTTTCCTTGCCAGAACAAAAGGAAAAATACTAAATTTCTCGTTCCCATGCTCTGCGTGGGAACAGAATTTTTTGTGCTGTACTGAGATGAGACACAGTTTCGAGGGCAGGAAAGGCCCATGGGGAGGATGGAATAAAAGCGGGACGTCAGGTCGAGTGGTCAAGTCGTCAAGTAGTCGAGTCGTTACAACCCCTGGCCCAGACCTGGTTTGCACGGGCTACAGCTCGATTAAGACATGTCGCGCCCCTGGCCCAGACCTGGAGTATAGGCTTAGTAAACTCACTTAAGCATGTCGCGCCAGGGCGGGCACTCGACTAATTTCCCACTCGACCACTCGACTACTTCCCTACTCGACTATTTCCTAAATTGAGCGATTCTTGTAGCCGCAACCCTGGCCCAGACCTGCAAAAGAGTAACCTGACATCTCCAAAACAGCAGAGTCGCACCAGGGCGGGCCTTTAGGTTGCGTTGGTTGGGGCAATTTCACATTCACCCAATTGGTTTTGATAAACGCAGGCTAAAGCCTGCGGCTACAACAAATCCCAAAAGAAATCGCTCAATTTAGGTATTTAACTACATTACGCATTTCCCAGTGGCTCCAGATCGTATAAGATATTAGGGTGTTGTTCCTCCGAATCAGTTTTATCGTTGACCAGCTTTTTGAAGGCCTCAATTAAATAAGTGATTTTTGCAATGATCAATCCGCGAATAAGAAACCATAGAGCAAATTCTTGAGCCCCACCTAAGTCCCTAAGCTGTAATGACTCAAAGACCTTTTTAATGACAGGAGCTACCTGCTTGTTAATTTCCTTCTGGGTAGCTGTAAGTTCTCCATCTTTCCTGGCACCCCAGACTGCCGGGACAATATAGGTGATTGGCTCTGCTAACAGCTTTGTGTTGTATGAGGTAAAAATCTCGTTTGCTGTCCCGTCTATTAGAGGTCCGATGATTTTAGCTACCTTTACCACATCTTCAAGATTTTCCTTTTTCACTGCCCTCAGACTCCTTTCTGCCTGTTTTTTAGTAACCGTTCAGGGGTTCAACGGTTCAATGGTTCAGGGTTAACCCAAAATCTGAACGGTTCACCCTGTTAAATAGGGTTTTTCTCGTTCCCACGCTCTGCGTGGGAACGCACTCCGTCGGCGCTCTGCGCCTGAGACAGGACGCAGAGCGTCCAGCGGATTGGGTTAAAAGTCTTTAAAGTCCCCATCCTCGACTTTATTATCCTTCATAGGGATGACCTGTTCAGGTTTTAGCGCGTCTACATCCTTGCCGGCCGCCTTGTGACGTGGAATCTTGCGCTGACCTTGAGCAGCGTCGACGGTTATTTGCTTACGTACCATCCTATGCCCATTCAGAGTAAAGGCGCCAATCAAACTGTTAAGTTCATTGGCCTGTGCGCTCATTTCCTCAGAGGCTGAGGCACTCTCCTCGGCATTGGCCGCACTCTGCTGGACCACTTTGTCCATCTCGGCCACGGCCTTGTTCACCTGCTCAATCCCCTGGGCCTGCTCACTGGAGGCTGCGGCGATCTCGCCGACCAGTTCGCCTACTTTCTTCGACCCATCTGCCACTTTGGAGAAGGCCTCATTGGTCTTTGACACAACGTCCGACCCATCTTTGACCTTCTTGAGTGTATCTTCGATCAGGTTTGCCGTGTTCTTGGCAGCCTCGGCAGACCGCATGGCGAGATTCCTGACCTCTTCTGCTACCACAGCAAATCCAGCACCAGCCTCACCAGCACGAGCCGCCTCCACAGCCGCATTTAATGCAAGCAGGTTAGTCTGAAAGGCGATCTCATCAATGGTCTTTATGATCTTGGATGTCTCTTCGCTTGCCTTTGATATTTCCTGCATTGAACCGGTCAAGTCGTCCATGGAGGCATTGGCGTGATCCACCACCCTCGAAGTATCTGCCATCAGGTTATTTGCCTGATTGGCATTGTCTGCATTCTGCTTGGTCATGGAGGACATCTCCTCCAGGGACGAAGACGTCTCCTCAAGGGATGCCGCCTGCTCGGCAGAGCCTTCGGCCAATTGCTGGCTTGAAGAAGCAACCTGGCCGGAGGCAGAACCCACCTGCTCTGCTGCCGTGCCAACCTGCGTGAGTGCATCATGCAGCGTGGCTATGAGCATATTGATATTGTCCTTCATTGTTGCATACGCACCCTGGTATTCTCGTTTCAGCTTTGCAGTGAGATCCTTGTTTGCCGCAGCTTCAAGGGCCACTCCGCCGTCTTCTTCGATCAGGCCCTTAAGCGCGTCTATGCACTGGTTCAGGTTG